>DATJVB010000096.1:0-31603 GCA_035502055.1 Thermoplasmata archaeon
GGAGGAGACGCACCGGACCCTCGAGGCGCTCGCGAGCCCGATCCGCCGGCGGCTCCTCGCCCGCTTCGCCGAGGGCCCCGCGTCGTTCCACGAGGCGATGACCGCGTCGGGCGTCGAGGAGTCGCCGAAGCTCGCGTTCCACCTCCGCAAGCTGGTCGACGACGAGCTCGTCGCCCACCGGGACGAGGAGTACCGCCTCACGGCGCGCGGGGAGGCGGCGGTCTCCCTGCTCCGCGAGGCGAGTTTCCTTCCGCCGGTCGCCGATCGCGGGAGCTTTCTCTTTCCCTACGTCCCGGGGCCGGCCCCGTAGACGGGCGAGGGGTCGCCCTCGGCCCGGCTAGGACCCCCGCGGGCGCCTCGCCGCGGGGTCGTCGCCTTCGCCGTCGGCCGGGCTGAGGCCGAACGACTCCTGGAGGATCTCGGGAAGGCGGCCCTGCGCCGCCAGCACGGCCGGGCGGTCGCCGCCGGGGCCGCGGAGGACGTGCGCGATGACGACCGCGGCGAGGGCGCCGGCGACGGGCCCGATGACGTAGATCCACGCGAGGGAGAGGTCGCCGGTCAGGAGCTCGGGGGCCAGCGACCGGACCGGATTCATCGAGGCCCCGCTCGCGGCGGCCCCCCAGAGCCCGGCGAGCGCGATGTACCCGCCGACCGCGAGGGCGGCGAGGCCACCGACCGACTGCGCCCGGGAGGCGGTCCCGAGGATCGTGCTCACGAGCCCGAGCGTGAGGACCGCCTCGATGACGACGGCCGCGAGGTCGGAGACGCCCGGGCCGGGCACCGTCGCGCCGAGCCCGCCCACATCGCCGAACATCGCCCGGAGGAGCCCACACGCGAGGAGGCCCCCCGCCGCCTGGGCGAGCACGTACCCGGGGACCCGGCGCCACGGGAAGTCCCCCCGCGCCGCGAACGCGACCGTGACGGCGGGGTTGAGGTGCGCCCCCGACGTCGCGCCCATGAACAGGATGATCGCCATCACCATGAGGCCGGGAGCGGTCACGAGCGCGGCGAGGCCGGGCGATACGCCCGTCGCCGCCGCGACGACCGGGCCCCCCGCGGCGACGACGACGAGGAAGAACGTCCCGAACGCTTCGGCGAACAGCCGCCGGCCCTCGAGCGCCGGGTTCCGGAAGTCCCGCTGGACGAGCTCGAGGGACCGGGGCGTGACGAACCCCCCGCCCACGGTCCCGGCCGACGCGGGGGCGGGGGACGGCGAGGAGGCGGGCGGCGTCGCGGGCATCCGGGGGGCCATCCCGGCCGGGCGGTATAGCTCCGCCCCGGGGCGGGATGCCGACGCCGGCTCCTCTACGCGTGGGGAACCCCGCCCGACCGGGTGGGGCACCCCGCCCCATCCCGGGCCGACGGGACCCCCCTCGGCCGGCGGCGGGGATCCGACCTCGGGGAATGCGGTTGCCGGGATTCGAACCCGGGTAGGTAGCTTGGGAAGCTACCGTCCTAACCACTAGACCACAACCGCGCGCCGAGGCCGGAAGGGAGGCGGACTATCACCTTTGTGCGGACCCGGGGAGCTCGCTAGAGGAAGAGGCCCACGGTCTCCGCCGGTATCGCGGGGGCGGCGGCGAGGAGGTCCGCGTTCGAGATCAGCCGCTCGGCCCCCTCCGAGATGAACCCGCCCTCGCGCAGCACCTTGCGGGTCCGGGGGAAGTCGTCGGTCGAGAGGGCAATGAGGCTCCGGGCCCCCTCCCGGGCGACCAGGATCACGACGCTCTCGATGTTGACGTTCGCCTGCGCGAGCGCGGCGAGGACCTTGAGGAAGCTCCCGGCCCGGTCCTCGAGGCGGACGGCGATGAGATCGTGGGTCTCGACGGCGTGGCCGGCCTGCGTGAGGAGCCGCCGGGCCCGCGCCGGATCGCTCACGACGATCCGGACCCGGCCCCGCGCCCGCGTCGAGTCGACGGAGATGGCGGCGAGGTTGATCTGCTCCTTCGCGAGGAGGCGGGCGACGCGGGCCAGCGCCCCCGGCCGGTTCGGCAGCTGGATGGAGAGCTCCTGGAGGGTCATCGACGGTCGAGGGCGAACGAGCCGGCCTCGGCCTAAAGACTAGCGGCCCACCGGCGGGGCCGCCCCGGCCGCCGCGTACGTATTTATACCGGGAGCCGACCTAAATTCACCCTGCCCGGACCGTGCCCGTGCCGGGTCTGACCGGCATGCAGAGGGGGAACGCTCGCGATGCGGGCCGACGGTACCGCCGCCGCCTCCGGGCGAGCCGGCGCGGGGTCGTCTCCGTCGTCGGGACGCTCCTCGCGCTCCTCGTGTTCTTCTCGCTGTTCGGGATCTTCCTCACGGAGTACCTGCCGCTCTGGATGACGGACAACGAGGCCGAGTTCACCGCGGAGACCCAGTCGTCGATGGCGAACCTCAAGTCGGCGCTCGACCTCCAGCTCCTCCTCAAGGGACCGCCCGTCTACTCGACGCCGTTCGTCCTCGCCTCGCAGGGGGTGCCGCTCCTCGCCCAACCGACCGGCGGGACCCTCAACTTCCGCCCCGCCCAGGCGGGCGTGTTCGCGAACGTCTCGATGACGGTGGGACCCGGCGGCAGCTCGGCGCTGTACCGGAACTACTCGCTCGGCACGCTCAGCATGCAGCTGCCGAACCGGTACTACTCGCCGCAGACGTTCGAGTTCGAGGACGACGCCGTCGTGCAGAGCCAGTCGGACCGCCAGCAGATCGTCGCCTACCCGCCGGCGCTCACGATCAGCCAGGTCGGGACGCAGGTCAACGTGACCCTCGCGCTCGTCCAGCTGTACGGGAACGGATCCCAGGCGGTGAGCACCGGCACGCAGGAGGTCTCCTCGCACTTCCTCTTCGCCCAGCAGTTCGTCAGCACCGGTCCGACGGCGGGCGGCACGTTCCAGGGGGAGTTCAAGCTCGGGACCCACTACCCGTGCGCCTGGCGGACGTTCCTCTCGCAGGCGCTCAACCAGTCCGGCGTCGCGGCGAGCCACTTCTCGCTCACGCCGACCAGCTGCATCGCCTCCAACGGCCACGCGAAGGTCGTCGACCTCAAGTTCCTCAACATCAGCGAGTTCACCCTCGTCCTCGGTGCGTTCAGCATCGTGATGGGGGTCGGGCTCGAGTAGTCGCACGATGACCAGCTCCACCTTCCGCGTCAAGATCCCCAAGACCCCCGCCGCCGAGGCGAACCCCCTTGGGCCCGCGCCCCCGCCCGAGGCCGAGGATGCGTCGGCCGAGCTCCCGGGGACGTTCATCACCGCCATGCCGCCGCTCGCCGAGGCGGAGATGAAGGAGCTCGAGGTGACGGCGGTGAACCCGCCGTACAGCTACGCCCGGATCAGCTACAACGACCGGTCGAAGGAGTACCTCTACGAGGTGATCGAGCCGCAGCTGAGCCGGCACGAGCGCGAGCTTGTGACGCACCTCAAGGACACGCTCACGCGGATCCTCGGCGCGGAGGTCGCGAACCTCTCGTCGGCGGACAAGCGGGCGTACCTGCGGGGGGAGGTCGAGCAGTACCTCCGGACCCGCCAGATCACCCTCTCGCCGCTCTCGACGGAGCGCGTGGTGTACTACATCCAGCGCGACTTCGTCGGCTACGGCCCCGTCGACGCGCTCATCCTGGACCCGTTCGTCGAGGACATCAGCTGCGACGGCGTCGAGGTCCCGCTGTTCGTCTTCCACGGGCAGTACGAGTCGGTGAAGACGAACGTCTCGTTCCCCGACGAGGACCAGCTCAACTCGTTCATCGTCTCGCTGGGCCAGCGGTGCGGCAAGGCGGTGAGCGTCTCCAACCCGATCCTCGACGGGACGACCCCCGAGGGCCACCGGGTCCAGGCGACGTACGCCCGCGAGGTGACGACGCGCGGGGCGAGCTTCACGATCCGCCGGTTCAAGGAGAAGCCGTTCACGCCGGTCGATCTCATCCTCACCGGGAGCGCGAGCGAGCCGATGATCGCCTACTTCTGGCTCGCCGCCGAGCAGGGCGAGTCGCTCATCATCTGCGGCGGCCCCGCGGCCGGGAAGACGAGCACGCTCAACGCGATCGCGCTGTTCATCCCCCCCACGTCCAAGATCGTCTCAATCGAGGACACCCGGGAGGTGAACCTCCCCCACGAGAACTGGATCCCGGCCGCCACGCGGAGCGGCACGGGCGACCGGGGCCCCGACGGGAAGGCGGCGGGCGAGGTCGACATGTTCGACCTCGTGCGCGCCGCGCTCCGGCAGCGGCCGAACTACATCATCGTGGGCGAGGTCCGGGGGAAGGAGACGTACACGATGTTCCAGGCGATGGCCACGGGCCACACCACCTACTCGACGATGCACGCGGACAGCGTGAAGTCGATGGTGAACCGGCTCGAGAACCCGCCGATCAACACGCCCCGGATCCTGCTCTCCGCGCTCAACAACGTGATCATCCAGATCCAGGCCCGGACCGACAAGGGCGTCGTCCGGCGCCTGAAGCAGGTCCTCGAGATCGTCGGGTTCGAGCCCGAGACGAACGAGCTCATCACGAACACGGTCTACGAATGGGACCCCGGGACGGACAAGTTCCTGTTCAAGGGCCACTCGTTCCTGTTTGACAAGATCATGGACCTCAAGAACTACACCCACGAGGAGATGGACGCCGAGTTCAACCGGCGCGTCGCGGTGATCCACTACCTCGTCGAGAACCGGATCACCGACCACCGCCAGCTCTGGCGGCTCGTGACGGCCTACTACAAGGACCCCCACGAGGTGCTCGCCCGCATCGGGGCCGACGATCCGTCCGCGCCGAAGGCCGAGGCCCCGGGAGGGGCGGCCTAGATGGCGTCCCCGACGGCCCCCGCGACCGACGTCCTCGCCCGGCCGGTCCGCGTGAAGCGCGGCGGGCAGCCGACGCACTCCCCGCTCACCGGGTTCCAGCAGTGGTCGTGGCGGACGTTCCGCAGTCGGGTGGGGCGGATGAAGCCGGACCCGCTCCTCGAGGAGAACCTCGTGAAGGCCCACATGCGGATCCGGGCCGACGAGTACCTCGCGACGGTCCTCGGGACGACGGTGATCGCGGCGGGCGTCCTCGCCGCGGTCGGGATCGGCCTCGGGGTGTTCCTCGCGACGACCGGGCTCCTCGTCGCGGGGATCGCCGTCGCGGTGCTGCTCCCCGTCGGCGGCACGTTCGGCACCTACACGTTCCTGCGCGGCGCGCCGAGCGGCGCCGCGAAGTCGCGCGGCAAGCAGATCGACCGGCGGATCAGCCCGGCGATGAGCTTCATCTCGGCGATGGCGTCGGCCGACGTCAACATCGACCAGATCTTCAAGGAACTCGCCCGGCAGAAGATCTACGGCGCCGTCGCGGACGAGGCCGCCTGGATCACCCGGGACACCGAGTTCCTGGGCGTCGACATCCTGACCGCCATCCGGAACGGCGCGCTCCGGACCCCGTCGAAGCGGTTCCAGGACTTCCTGCAGGGCGTCGTGACGACGGCGACGTCGGGGGGCCAGCTGAAGCCGTACTTCCTCACGAAGGCGGAGCAGTACGAGCGCGAGAACAAGCTCGAGATGCTGCAGCGCGTCGAGACGATGGGGCTCCTCGCGGAGACGTTCGTCACCGTCGTCGTCGCGTTCCCGCTCTTCCTGGTCATCATCATCTCGATCTTCGCGATCATCGGCGGCGGCGGGGACTTCATGATCGAGATCCTCTGGGCGATCGTGGGGCTCATGATCCCGCTCGCGCAGTTCGGCTTCATCTTCTTCATGTACGCGCTCGCGCAGGAGATGTGAGATGGCGACGGCGGACGCCCCGGTCTCGTCGAACATCGGCCGGCGCATCGTCGGCGCGAAGATCGGCGTCGGGGAGACCCGCGCGATCCCGACGACGCAGATCGCCCTCTACGCCGGCCTCGCCGTCGGGATCGTGATGTTCGTCATCGGCGGCCTCCTCTGGGCCGGCGTCTTCTCCTTCGAGATCCGGCCCGGCGAGGGCACGGGGCTCAACCCGATGCTCGACTTCGCCGTCTTCGGCCTCCTCGCGATCCTCGCTCCCTACGGGTTCCTCAAGACCGCCGCGGAGCGCCGGATCGAGCGGATCGAGGACCGGCTGCCGGACTTCCTCCGCGACGTCGCCGAGGCGGGCCGGTTCGGCATGACGCTCCCCGACGCCATCGTCGTCGCGAGCCGGGGCCGGTACGGGCTCCTCACGGAGGAGATCAAGAAGATGGCGAGCCAGATCGAGTGGGGGGTGCCGGTCGCGACGGCGCTCACCCTCTTCGAGGAGCGGGTCCCCACCCCGCTCGTGCAGCGCGTCGTCTCGATCATCACGCGCGCCAACGAGGCCGGCGGGAACGTCGCCGACGTCCTCACGATGGTCGCGCACGACACGCGCGAGGTCCAACTCTCGCAGAAGTCCCGGCAGATCTCGATGCTCACCTACGTGACGGTCATCTACATCGCGTTCTTCGTCTTCCTCGTCACGATCTACATCATGGCGGCGGTCTTCCTGCCGCAGATGATCCAGGCGGGGCAGGGGATCTCCGCGAGCAGCCTCGGCTCGGCGGGCGCCGTGAGCCTGCAGTTCGGCTACGTCCCGATCCTGTTCGTCGCGTTCCTGGTCGCCGTCATCGTCCACGCCGTCGGGGACGGCCTGATGGCGGGCGTCCTGTTCAGCGGCCGCCTCGCGGAAGGGATGCAGCACGCCACGATCATGCTCATCGCCGGCTGGGCGATCATGCGGTTCGTCGTGCCGACGCTGGGGTGAGGGAGGGACCGATGGCCGCCGCGACCGAAGCGAACGCTCCCCGCTCCCGGACGCCTCCCTCGCGCCGGACGAAGCCCCGCCCGGCGCACGTCGCGTTCTCCCCGTGGCTCCGCATCGGCGCCGCCCTCCGGCACGGCATCGAGGAGCCGCGCGCGGTCCGGCTCGCACGCCTCGGGGTGTCGAGCGAGGGGAAGGAGGGCGAGGTCACCCCGATCCCGCCGATCACCGATCCCCACCTCGAGGTCCTCGAGCTCGCCCCGATCCGGGAGGGGTTCTCGTTCGTCCGGGTGACGTACCACAACCTCCGGAACGAGCACCTCTACGAGGTGATCGAGCCGCCGCTGTCGGCGATCGAGCACGAGCTCCTCACGCGGCTTCGCGTCGCCCTCATCGATCTCTTCCAGCCGCTCCCCGAGATCGACCTCCCCGGGCGACGGCGCGAGCTGCGCCGGATGGTCGACGACCTGGTCCAGGAGTGGGAGATCTCCCCGAGCCCCACCACCAAGGGCCGGCTCGTCTACTACCTCGAGCGGGACTTCATCGGCTACGGGATCGTCGACGTGCCGATGACCGACAGCGAGGTCGAGGACATCTCGTGCGACGGGGTCGGCATCCCCCTCTACATCTACCACCGGAAGTACGGCTCGATCCGGTCGAACCTCAAGTTCACCGACTCGAGCGAGCTCGACCACTACGTCGTCTGGCTCGCGCAGCGCAGCGGCAAGCACATCTCCGTCGCGAGCCCGATGCTCGACGCGACGATCCCCGACGGCTCCCGGCTCCAGGCGACGCTCGGGATGCACGTGACGAAGCGGGGGAGCTCGTTCACCGTCCGGCGGTTCCGGGACAACCCGTTCACCCCGGTCGACCTCCTCAAGTTCAAGACGATGAGCGCGGAGATGATGGCGTACCTCTGGATCGCCATCGAGAGCGGCCAGTCGATGATGGTCTGCGGGGGGACGGCGTCGGGGAAGACGACGACGCTCAACGCGACGCTTCTGTTCATCCCGCCCCAGATGAAGATCGTCTCGATCGAGGACACGCGCGAGCTCAATCTGCCCCACGAGAACTGGGTCCCGTCGCTCACGCGCGCCGGGTTCGGCGCGAAGAACGTGATGAGCGGCAAGGCGCCCGGCGAGATCGACATGTTCGACCTCCTCGCGGCCGCGCTTAGGCAGCGGCCCCAGTACCTGATGGTCGGGGAGGTCCGGGGCGCCGAGGCGTTCATCGTCTTCCAGGCGATGGCGACGGGGAAGACCTGCTACACCACGTTCCACGCGGAGAGCGTCTCCGCGATGGTCCACCGGATGGAGAACCCGCCGATCTCGCTCCCCCGGTCGCTCGTGAGCGCGCTCAACCTCGTCCTCCTGCAGCGCCAGGTCAAGGTCGGGACGAAGATGACGCGCCGCGTCCAGTCGCTCACCGAGATCGTCGGGCTCGACCCCGAGACGAACGAGCTCATCACGAACTCGGTCTACTCGTGGAACCCGGCGGACGACACGTTCCTCTTCAGCGGCCACTCGTACATCTACGAGCGCGTGGCGCTCATGAAGAACTGGTCGATGCGCGAGATGGAGCGCGAGGTCCACCAGCGGACCGAGATGCTCGACTACCTGCGCCTCAAGGAGGCCCAGGGGACGCGCCAGCACCCGTTCACGCACCGCGACGTCGGCCGGGCCGTGGCGTTCTACTACAAGGAGCCGCAGGCGGCGCTCAAGGAGGCCCGCAACGAGCTCGAGCTCGACCGGGCGAGGGCCCCGCGGGCGGGGTAGGCCCGCGGCCCCCCCGGTGACGCCGCCCCGGCCGTTCGCGCGGCTCTCCTCCGCCGGCGGCGCGCCGATCGCCCTCTACGCGGGCGACGCGGTCCGCCTCCTCGGCGACGTCGTCCCGCCCCACGGGGCCGACGTGGTCGTCACGTCCCCCCCGTACAACCGGGGGATGCCGTACGGCGCCTACGACGACGGCCGGCCCCGCGCGGAGTACCTGGCGTGGGTCCGTCGCGTCGCGGACCGCGTCCGGGGGGCCCTCGCGCCCCAGGGATCGTTCTTCCTCAACGTCGGCGGCGCCCCCACGGACCCGTTCCTCCCGTGGGACGTCGCCCGCGTCGTCGCCGACGGCGGGCTCGTCCTCCAGAACGTGATCCACTGGATCAAGTCGATCGCCATCGACCGGGACGCGGCGGGCCGGTCGGCCGGCCTCGACCGGGCGCTCGCGCTCGGCCACTACAAGCCGGTCCGGGGCGACCGGTTCCTGCACGGCGCGCAGGAGTACGTCTTCCACTTCACCCCGTCCGGCCGGGTCCCCCTCGACCGGCTGGCGATCGGCGTGCCGTACCAGGACAAGTCGAACGTGACCCGGTGGGGCTCCGCCGCCGACCGGCGGTGCCGGGGGAACACCTGGTTCCTCCCGTACGGGACGATCCGCTTCGCCGCGCGGGACCGGCCGCATCCGGCGAGCTTCCCGGAGTCGCTGCCGGACCGGTGCTACCGGCTCCACGGGCTCGACCGGATCCGCCTCGCCGTCGATCCGTTCGTCGGCATCGGCCCCTCGGCCGTCGCGGCGGCGCGCCTCGACCTCCCGTTCGTCGGGATCGACGTCGACCGGGAGTACCTCGCCGTCGCCCGGGCCGCGGTCGGGCGCGCCGGGGCCCGCGCGTCGCCCGGGCGACACCCGGCCTCGCGGCCCGCCGGTCCCGCGAGCCGCGCCTTAAGTAGGGACGGCCCCGGTCGGTCCCCGAGGGAGCCCTAATGGATCGCCGCGCGCGCCCGGCCGGTCCGCCCGCGGGCCCCCGGCCGGCGTCGGCCCGCGAGGCGGCCCGCTACCTCGGCGCGGACCTCCTCCCCGCCCTCGAGCGGGGCCGGGAGCGCGGGCTCGCGACGGTGGTCCGCCGGGCCGCCGACCGGATCGAGATCGACTCCCTCGGCCGGCTCCCGGAGCGGCAGCGCCGGCACCTCCTCGAGCTCCTCGAGGAGCGCGCGGGCCGGCGCGGGCGCCCGCCGGCGACGCCCCGGGCGCTCGTCGCGCTCACGACGGCGATCGCGGGGGTCCCGTCGCTCGAGGCGGGCCTCGGCCGCCGGTTCGCCTCCCCGGCGCGCTGACGGGCCGGTTCGGCACCCTAATCCGACCGACGCCCTCCCTCCGGCATGCGGGTCCGGGAGTACTCGCTCCGCCTGGACGTCGACTTCGCGGCGGAGACGTTCGCGGGGAGCGTCGACATCGCCGTCGACGACCCCGGCCGGCCGTTCGTCCTCGACGCGGCCGAGCTCGCGATCGACTCCGCGACGGTCGACGGCGCCGAGGTCCCGGTCGCCGCCGACGCCGCGCGCCAGCGCCTCGAGGTCGACCTGGGCGACCGGGCGTCGGCCACGGTGCGGATCCGCTACCGCGGCCGGGCGCGCCGCAACGTCCTCACCGGCCCGTACGTCGCGTCGTTCGGCACGACGAAGGTGATCACGACGATGATGGAGCCGACGGGGTGCCGGTTCCTCCTCCCGTGCGTCGACCGGCCGAACCAGAAGGCGGTCTTCCGCCTCGAGGTCACGACCGACGACGGGCTCACCGTCATCTCGAACGGCGCCGTCGCCTCGTCGGAGGCGGTCGGCGGCCGCCGCCGGTGGACGTTCGAGCCGACGCCCCGGATGTCGACGTACCTCGTCTACCTCGGCATCGGGCCGTTCGACACCGCGTCGCGGACGGAGGACGGCGTCACGGTGATCGTGGCGACCGCCCCGGGCCGCGCCGCGGAGGCGGCCCGGCCCCTCGCCCTCGCCGGCGGGATCGTCCGGGGGTACGGCGAGTACTACGGCCTCCCGTACCCGCTGCCGAAGCTCCACCTCGTCGCCGTCCCCGACCTGTGGGCGGGCGGGATGGAGAATTGGGGGGCGATTGCCGTGCCCGAGATCGGCCTCCTGTGGGACGACGCGACGAGCCCCGCGATCGTCCGCTGGGCCGTCGAGACGCTCGCCCACGAGATCGCCCACCAGTGGTTCGGGAACTTGGTCACGATGGACACGTTCGACGACCTGTGGCTCAACGAGTCGGTGACGACGTTCGTGGCGGCCCGGATGACCGAGCGGCTCCGGCTTCGGCACGACCCGTGGGCCGAGTTCGTCATCCGGACCGCGCCGGGGTACGGGATAGACTCCCTGCACGCGACGCACCCGGTGCAGATGCACCTGCGCGACCCGAGCGAGATCAGCCAGAGCACCGACGAGATCACCTACTACAAGGGCGCGAACATCGTCCGGATGATCGAGGCGTACCTCGGCGAGGCGCGGTTCCGCGAGGGCCTCCGGACGTACCTCGCCCGGTTCCAGTTCGGCAACGCGCGCGGCGACGACCTCTGGCAGACGCTCGAGGCGGCGACGCACGAGCCGGTCCAGCGGGTGATGCGGGCGTGGATCGACCGGCCGGGCCTCCCCGTCGTCCGGGTACGGCCGTCCGACGGCGGCCTCACCCTCACGCAGGAGCGGTTCACCCTCGGCGGGCCGGTCGAGTCGGAGCCGTGGCCGATCCCGCTCCGGATCATCGACGGCGACGAGGAGCGGTCGGTCCTCTTCGATGGCCGGACGACGCACGTGCCGATCCGCCACCCGGGCCGGGTCCGCCTCAACCCGGGCCGGACCGCGTTCGTCCGGCTCGAGTACGCCCCCGAGCTCAAGGACCGGGCGATCGCGGAGCTCGCCCAATGGCCCAGCATCGACCGGTGGGCGTTCCTCAACGATGCCCTCGCCCTCCTCTACGCGGGCGACGTGACCCTCGAGGAGTACCTCGCGGCGATTGACGCGGTCCGCGGCGTCGACGACTACCCGTCGGTCCAGGAGGCGACCGGCGGGCTCGGCCGGCTCCGGGCGCTCCTCCCCGGCGAGCCGCGGGTCGACGCGGTCGCCCGCCGGTTCTTCCGAGAGCAGGCCGACCGGCTCGGGCTCGCCGCGCGACCGGGGGAGCCGGACGTCGCCGCGATCAACCGGGAAGCGGTCGTCGGCGGCCGGGTCCGCTCCGACCCCGCGTTCGCCCGGGAGCTCGCCGCCCGCTTCGACGCGATCGACCGCGCCGACGCGGCGATCCGCCCCGCCATCGCCGTCGCGTTCGCGAAGGGGGCCGACGCGGCGGGGCTCGACCGGCTGTTCGCGCGGATCCGCGACGCCCCGGTCCAGGACGCGCGCGAGCAGGCCGCCTACGCCCTCGAGGGGCTCCCGACGCCGGAGCTCTTCGCGTCGGCGCTCGACCGGTGCTTCCGCCCCGAGATCCGCGCGACGATCACCCTCTACATGGTCCAGAGCATGGCCGTCGCGCCCGCGGCGCGGGCGGCCGTCTGGTCCTGGATGCTCGGGAACCTCCGCGAGTTCGAGCGCCGCGCCGAGGGGAGCTGGCTCCTCTACCAGCTCACGCTCCGCACCCTCCCGTGGGTCGGCCTCGACCGGCGCCCCGAGGTCGAGGCGTACTTCGAGCGGGAGCGGTTCCCGGAGGGGGCGATGGGGATCGCGCGCGGGCTCGAGATCCTTAGGGCCGCCGAGCGGCTCCGCGCGCGGGTCCTCGGCGAGCGCCCCGGGTAGGCGCGGCCGCCCCGGTCGGCTCAGCGGGCGTGCGCCGCGAGCCAGGCGTGCACCTCGCCGCTCCGGCGGGCGAGGAGCGAAAGGTGGCCCTCGCCCGGGAGGATCCGCGCCTCGGCCCCCGGGACGTGCGCCGCGAGCCACCGGCCGTGCCGCTCGGGGACGAACCGGTCCTCCGCGCCGTGCCAGACCGACACCGGGACGCGGAGGGAGGCGAGGTCGAACCCCCACGGCGCGACGAACGCGAGGTCGTCGTCGAGCCAGCCGGCGAGGCCGAACATGAGCGCCGACTTCATCGACGCGCTCAGGTACTCGGCGAAGTCGTCCGTGAGGACCTCCCGATCGACGGCCGAGAGGAGGGTCCGCATCTCGTCGCCGATCGAGCTCGCGGGGAGCGAGAGGATCCCGACGCGGTGCGGAAGGAGGTAGCGAAAGAGGGCGGGCCGGCCGGCCCGCGTCGCCGCGAACTCCGCGTGGTTCTCCTCGCCCATCCCGTCGAGCCAGTCGAGTCCCTCGGCCCCGAACGGCGCGACGCCCCCGAGCGTCGCCGCGGCGCGCACCCGGTCCGGCAGGAGGGCGGCGGCGGCGAGCGCGTGGGGCCCTCCGCCGGACATCCCGGCCACGTAGAACCGGTCGATCCCGAGGGCGTCCGCGATCGCACGGACGTCGGCCGACGCGTCGGCGACCGTGCGGCCCGCGCGGGCCGTCGACTTGCCGTAGCCGGGCCGGTCGTACGACAGGAGCCGGATCCCCCGGGCGGCCGCGTCCTCCGCCTGGACCGGCGCGAGGGTCCGTCCGGCCGGCGTCCCGTACAGCATGAACAGCGCCTCGCCGCTCGCGGCCCCGTCCTCGGTCACGGCGAGGAGGCGGCCGTCCCCGGTCCGGACCCGCCGTTCGATCGTCATCGTCCCCCCGCGGCCTCGGGAGGCGCGCGGGCGAATAACCCCGGCTCGGCGTCGCCGGGCGGCCCGGGGCGCTACGCGGGACGCTTGGGCCGCTCCGCGGATTCGGCCGACCGGGTCGTCGACGCGGCCGTCGGGTGCCGATGGACCGGGCGGGCCCGGTGGGTCCGTGGACCGCGGGTCGTCGGGGCCGGCGGGCCCAGGAC
Organism: Thermoplasmata archaeon; assembly: GCA_035502055.1. Taxonomy (GTDB): domain Archaea; phylum Thermoplasmatota; class Thermoplasmata; order Lutacidiplasmatales; family UBA184; genus Lutacidiplasma. Next base: position 13,370 of record DATJVB010000096.1, read on the forward strand.
CGGAGCCGGGGCGGTCGCGGGGGTCCGGGTGCGAGCGTGCCTTCTCGGCGGCGCCGGGCCCGCCGGGGACCTCCCGGACGGAGGCGATCGGACCGGTTCCGTGGGGCGCGCGGCCGCGGGAACCGTCGCGGGGGGGGCTGGCCCGTCGAGCGGCGGCGCGAGCCCGTCGAGGCCCGCGGCCGGCGCGCAGGCGGTGCAGTAGCCCTTCCCGTGGTCCAGGAGCGCGTCGATGACGCACGAGGCGCAGAGTGGCCGATTGCACTCCGGGCACGGCCGGGACCAGGCCGGCACGACGGGCACCTTCTCGCAGCTCGCGCAGGGGCCCGGCTCGGGCGGATTCACGGCCGCGCCCGACTTGGGGGCCTCCCGGGCCGGCGCGGCCGCGACGCGAGGGGCCCGGAGGTGCGGCGGGGTCGCCGTCAGGGCCTCCTGGGCGATCGAACCGGGGGGGAACTCGGCCGCCGCCCACCCGACGGTCGACACGAGCGAGTCGGCGTCCGGGCCGGGGACGTCCTCGATGGGCGGCGCCCGCCACAGGGCCGACGCGGGGCCCTCAAGGACGAACGTCGACGGGGCTTTCTCGGCGAACGGATCCACCGCCCCTTCCGACGGCGGGACCCAGGCGGTCGACGGAATGGGGCCGACCAGCTCGACCGGTAGCTCGCCCTCCGCCGGGATCCACGCCTCCCAGAGCCGATCGCCGGGACCGGCGGGCGGTGGGGCGGCGGCTCTCGAGGCCGGTGTTGCGCTCGGCGGAGGCGGGGGCCGCACCGCCTCGGCCCGGGCGGCGGGACGGTCGTCGAGCGCGGGCCGGTAGCCGCCCGGAGACGGAACCGGAGCCGAGCGGACGCCGGGACGGGGCGCGGTCGGACGGGGCGTCCCGACGCCCCGCGCGGAACGGATCGACCGGACCGGCACCCGGTGGGCTGCGACGGCGCCCGCGAGCATCCCCGTCCCGCCGGCGAGCAGGATCCACGGGGCGAAGACGGCGAGGACACCCGCGAGCCCGACGACGAGGAACGCCCCGGTGAAGACGGAGGCGATGCCGAGGGCGAGGAGCGCGTAGCCGGGGAGCCAGTGCGGCCGGGTCCTCCGGGTCCCGGGCGGCCGGGCGGTGGTCGGCGGCGGTGCGCGGCGTCCCTCCATCCGATGATCGAGGTTCCTCTGCGGACGCGGGCCACTTGAACGTATCCCCCGACCGGAACGTACCGGGCGAGCGGACGGCCCCCGAAGCCGATCCGGGTCAGCCGTACCGGTACTGTACGCCCCGGCTTCCGGCGGGGAAGCTCCAGACGAGCGCCCGCCGGCCGATCTCGTGGCAGGCGATCCGGCACGCGCCGAGCTCTAGGCAGTTCTCGTACCGGATGAGGAGCTTGTCGGCCGTCGACTCCCAGTGGTACACCTCGGCCGGGCAGACCGGGATGCACGGCTTGAGCACGCACTCCCGGCACAGCGCCGGGTCGGAGAGCGAGAGGTGCGACGTCTTGTCGGACGCGTACGCGTTCGCCCCGAGGCGCGAGGCGAGATCGATCTTCGCCGGCATCCGCGGACCCGTCCCCGGCGCGGGAGGGGGAACCCCCCTTCCCGCCGCCCGGTCCCTCCGGAGGGACCGGAGGTATTCTCCCTTTGGGTCCTCCCGCGGCCCCTCGTCCGGACGGCCCGGGGGCCGGGCTTCAAGAAGGGACGCGCGTACCCGGCGACGGGGCCCCGGCGTGGCGGAGAAGTTCGACGTCATCGTCGTCGGCGGCGGGCTCGCCGGTCTTTCGGCCGCGCTCGTGGCGGCCCGGGCCGGCCTCCAGGTCGTCGTCGCCGAGCGCGGCTCGCGCGCCGGCTCGAAGACGGTCTCCGGCGGCCTCCTCTACACCCACGCCCTCGAACGGATCGTCCCCCGCTTCTGGGAGGAGGAGCCGTCGCCGGTCGAGCGGGCGATCGACCGGAACGTGCTGTCGTTCCTCACGCCGACCCGGGCCGTCTCGATCGACTACTTCGACGCCGGGTTCGGCGCCCCCCCGTACAACTCGATGAGCGTCCTTCGGAGCCGCCTCGACCCGTGGCTCGCGAAGAAGGCGGAGGACGCGGGCGCGGTCCCGGCGTTCGGCGTGCGCGTCGACGCCCTCGTGCGCGAGTCGGGCCGGGTCGTCGGCATCCGAGCCGGGGACGACGAGCTGCGCGCGGACGTCGTCGTCCTCGCCGAGGGATCGAACGCGCTCCTCGCCCGCGACGCGAACGGCGCCGGGGAGACGCCCGCGGAGGCGGTCGGCGTCGGCGTGAAGCAGGTGATCGGCCTCCCGACCGGCGAGGTCGAGCGCCGTTTCCAGCTCGCCGGCCGGTCGGGGACCCAATACTCGACGATCGGGTTCCCGCCGAAGGTGAAGGGCGGCGGGTTCGTCTACACGAACCGGGAGAGCCTCTCGATCGGGGCGATCTTCAACCTCCGGTCCCTCGTCGAGACGGGGACCGCGATGTACGACGTGCTCGAACAGTTCAAGCAGCACCCGTTCCTCGCCCGCCTCCTCGACGGCGGCACGCTCCTCGAGTACAGCGGCTGCTTCGTGGGGGAGGGCGGGTACGACCTCCGGAGCCCGCCGGTCGGGGACGGCTTCCTCGTGGCGGGCGCGGCGGCCGGCTTCTTCCTCAACACGGGGTTCACCCTCCGGGGGATGGACTTCGCGCTCGAGAGCGGCCGCCTCGCGGGGGAGACCGCCGTCGCGGCGGCGAAGGCGCACGACGGGTCGGCCGGGCGGCTCGCGGGGTACGCCCGGGCCCTGGGGGGGAGCTTCGTCCTGCGCGAGCTCGGGGCGTTCCGGGGGTATCCGGCCGTCTTCGATCGGCCGGCGCTCTACGAGGCGTACCCCGAGATGATGGGCGAGCTCCTCCATCGCCTGTTCCGGGTCGACGGAGAGCCGCGACCCCACCTCGGCCGCCTCCTCTGGGACGCCCCCGCGGGCCGGGCGTCGCCGTGGGAGCTCGTCCGCGACCTGACCCGCGCGATGCGCTCCCTCTGACGGGGCGGCAGGTCCGCTCCGCCGGCCGGTCGAGGCCCGTCCGGCACCCTATTTATACGTATGGATGCACAATCCAATAAATCCCCCCAGCGACCTCGAACATGACGTGGCAAGGCGTTCCGGCGCCGTCCGTCGCGTCGTCGGCGGACCGGCGGGGGCGGCGGTCGCCGTCGGCGTCGCCGTCGCCATCCTCGTCCTCCTCGCGGCGAACCTCCCCGGCATCGTCCCGCGCGGGGCCCCGGGCTCGCCGGAATACCCGACGGTCCCGGTGGGCCCGCCCGCCCCGGTCGACCTCGCGCTCGGCTCCGTGATCGGCGACCATCCGGCCGACCCGTTCTTCGCGGTCTCGATCTCGGAGACCGGCGAGAACTCGACGCGGCTCTCGGCCCAGGGAGCGTTCTTCAACGCGACCCCCATCGACGTCTACCGGCTCGGCGGGGGCGGGGAGGGGTACGACCCGACGACCGGGGTCGTCTACGCGCCGCCGGCCGCCGGCGGCGTGTTCGCGCCCTCCCCCGGGACGCTCGTGAACCTCCCCGCGTTCGTCGCGTGGTGCACCGCGCGCGATCCCCCGTGCGTCTGGCTGAGCTACCTCCCGGGCGAGGAGAACGACTCCGTCGCCGCCCTCCACTACGCGACCTGGTTCCACCAGGTCCTCCACGCCCCCCCGACGTACTGGATGTTCGGGAACGAGCCGGCCGGCTGGACCCACTTCGGCCTCAACCAGTCCGTCTGGTCGACGGCCGACGCGTCGGTCCCGACCGGCCCCCAGTACGCGGGGATGGTCTCGAGCTACATCGCCGCGATCTCGGCCCGGTACCCCCAGGACCGGTACATCGGCATCGAGTCGTCGTGCGCCTGCAGCCGCACGCTAATAGAGGACACCGCGGCCGCCGTCGGGACGCGGGTGGCGGCGGAGGCGTTCCACGAGTTCCCGTCGGACAACGGCTCCGTCGGCTCGGTCGCCTCGCTCATGGCGTCGCTCGCCGGCTCCTCCGCCATCCCCGCCGCCGCGGCGCAGTTCCGGACCAACCTCGGGCTCGAGTGCCCCGCGTGCGCCGACGGCCCGGTCCAGATCGGCGCCTACCAGATCGGCCCGTCGGGGACGCACAGCCCGTACACCGCGACGTACGACGGGGCCGCGTTCCTCGCGGGCTCGATCGTCGAGGCGCTCGAGGCGAACGTCTCGTCGTTCACCGTCTTCAGCAGCGACATCCTGTTCAACGCGACGACCGGGACGGTCTCGCCGGAGGGGCTCCTCTACGAGGATCTGCTCCCCCATCTCGCGATGGGGACCGACCTCGCCGTGACCGCCTCGGGGAACGGCTCGGCCGGCGTCTACGCCATCGCGACCGAGAACGGGAGCCGCTGGTCGCTCTTCCTCGTCAACACGAACCTCGGGCACGGCGTCACCGTCGCGATCCCCGCGGGGCTCGCGGCGCCGGGCTCGGCGGCGTCGTCCTGGAGCTGGGGCCCCGGGGAACCGGCGCCGGTCGCGACGACCGGCGGGACGCTTCCGGCGGCGTTCACCGTTGCCCCCGAGGGGATCCTTCTCGTCTCGGGGGGCTGACCGGCGGGCGACCCCGCGCGATCTTCCCCGGTCGTTCCTCCTCCGAGAGGGCGCGCCCGACGCGTTCGATCGTCTCCCACCCCCGCGTCGTCGCCGCCACGCCGTACGCCGCCTCGACGACCGCGTTCGCGTAGAATCGGCGCCGTTCCCCGACGAGCCGCCAGAGGCTCAGCACGAACGGCCCCCGCCGCTCGGTCACGCGGACCTCCCATCCGGCCCCCTCCGGACGGTCGATCGGCAGGGCCGGCGCCCGCGTCGGCGCCCCCGCGAGGACCGTCACGTACCGCTTCGCCCCGGGGACGCGCCCCTCCCCTCGGAACGGATCGGAGGCGAGCAGGGCGGCGACCTCCCGGGCCGGCACGACCACGACCGGGGTCGGGAAGCCGAGCGCCCGGGAGATCGTGTCGGCCACCGAGGACGGCCCCGCGCGGGCGGTCAGCACGAACGTGCCGGCCGCCCCGATCGACCGAGCCCCGAGCGGCCCCAGCCGGCGCGCGAGGTCGGTCACCGAGACGGTCCGGCCGGCGACGTTGACCGCGCGGAGGAACGCGACCGAACCCACGCCCGGCGACGCACCCCGGGGCCATAAGGGCGGGTCGCCCGGCGAGGCGCGGCCCCGAAGCGGGGGCCAATCCCTGGCCCTACCGACGCCGTAGCTTGTCGCAGCCAACGTCTGTGCTGCGACAGTTGTCGCCCGCTACGGCGACCGTTGCGAGGTTGACGTTCCTGACGTAATAGGTGGCCCTAATGCGACAAACAAGCAGAAAAGTCGCACACATAGGGTATCAAGGTGGTCGAAATGACCTTCGAGCCGATCTCGAACGCCGACTCCCCGCTGACGCGCCGACCGAACGGACCCCGCCGCGGGTCGTACCCGAAGCTCGAGGAGGAGCTGTGAGCGCGGTCCTCGGCGAGATGGACCGGGCGCTCGACGCCTGGGATCGGCACGTCGACGCCTGCGCCGGCTGCCTCGTCCAGGGCGAGCACCTCTGCTACGAAGGGGAGTATCTCACGGAGAGCTACGTCGCGGTCCGGTCCCGGATCCTCGCGGCGGGCCGCCCGAACGGCCGCCGGTCGATCGGGCTCAGCCTGCGCCGGCTCCTCCTGCCGGGGGCGGCATGACGCCCCTCCACATCGCCGTCCTGTCGATGAGCGTCCTCGGCGCGCTCGCCTTCGCGGGCTCGGTCCCGAGCGCGCCCGCCTCGACCGTCTCCTCGACGCCCTCGGCGGGCTTCTGCGCGCTCAACGCGACGCTGTACGTCTACCCCGCCGTGATCGACGCGGGCTCGACGGCCGTCGTCCGGCCGTTCGTCCACGGCCCGGCGAACAACTTCGCCTGCGCCGAGCTCGCGCTCCTCCACTACGCGTACGCCGGGCTGCCGGCCGGATGCCCCTCCGCCACCGGGGGCATCGTGTTCTGCACCCCCGCGATCGGCGGGACCTACCCCATCACGGTGACGATCTCGACCCCCGGCAGCACGGTCGAGGCGTCCGCGACCCTCACGGTCATCGGACCGGTGCCCGCGTAGGGGGGAGGGAAGGAACGCAACCCGGGCCGAGCCCGACCACCGATCGACGAACCTCTTCCGGCCCCCCGCGGGGCCGACTTCTTCCGCTTCTTCGGGGGGGGGCGATCGCCCTCCGACCGACGGTCCGCGAGCCGGCCTTCCGCCTACCCGGGGGCCGGCTCGTCGGGGGGCTTCGAACCCTTCCGGCGGATCCACACCTGGCGGGAGGTCCCCTTCGACGGGATCTCGACGGTGAACCGGTCCGGGAGCGCTTTCAGGAGGTCCGCGAGCTTCGCCCGGCCGTACGTCCGGGAGTCGAACGACGGGTCGAGCTTGAGGAGGGCGTTCCCGAGCTCGGCGAGGACGCCGACGCCGTCGTCGCGGACGATCTGATCGAACGCCTCGTCGAGGAGCGGGACCGCCTCGTCGGGCGCCCGGCGCGTCCGGTCCTCCGCGCGACGCTCCGGAGGGCCCGGCGGGGCCGGTTCCTCGGGCCCCCGGCGGCCCCCGCCGCGGCCGCCCCGCGACGGCCGCTCGACGAGGACCGGGACGAGGTTCTCCACCGACGCGAAGACGTTGCACGAGTTCCGGAACGCCGGCGGCGTCGCCGCGCGGCCGATGCCGAGGACGAACATCCCCGCCTCCCGCAGCCGGATCGCGAGTCGGGTGAAGTCGGAGTCCGACGAGACGATGCAGAACCCGCGGATCCGGCCCCCGTGGAGGATGTCCATCGCATCGATGATGAGCGCGCTGTCCGTCGCGTTCTTCCCGGTCGCGTTCGAGAATTGCTGGATTGGCAGCAGGGCGTGCTCCTGCAGGACCGCCTTCCACTGGCCCAACTGCGGCGAGGTCCACTCGCCGTACACCCGCCGGATCTCGACGGTCCCGTACTTGCCCGCCTCGGCGAGCATCGCGGGGATGAACCGGGCGGAGGCGTTGTCCCCGTCGACGAGGAACGCGAGGGGGAGCTCGCTGCCGCTGCCGAGGTGGGGCCCGTCGCCGGCCGCCGGGGACGCCATGGGGCCCCGAACGAGGGGGCGGTCAAGTCAGTATGGGTCCGGCCGCCGGGGGGCCGATGGTTCGGGCCGCCGAGGCGGTTTCCGGGCGCCTACGTTATGGGCCCCGCGTCGTAGCGGGCGCCGGATGGACCCGGATCCGGCCCCCCGCGAGCCGACGCTCGGGGAGCTTTCGTTCGGGCTCCCGCCGGCCGAGGCCGAGGCCCGGGCGCGCACGGTGCTCGCGGAGGCCGAAGCCGAGGTCGGCGCGATCGAGACGGCCGCGGGACCCCGGACGGTCGAGAACACCCTCCGACCGGTCGACCGGATCCTGCACCGGATCGCCGACGTGGGCGACCACGGCCGCCTCCTGTTCCAGGCGCACCCCGACGCGGACCGGCGGGCCGCCGGCCGGCGGATCGGCGAGGCCGTCGACCAGTTCTTCAACGCGTTCCGGCTCCGCGGGGAGCTGTACCGGGCGCTCCGCGAGATCGGGAGGGAGGGCCTCGACCCCGGGACCCGGTTCGCCCTCGAGAAGATCCTCCGCGAGATGCGCCGATCGGGCGTCGAGCTCGACGCGCCGTCGCGGAGCCGGCTCAAGGCGCTCAACGACGAGATCGACCGGCTCGCGAACGAGTTCATGGCGAACGTGAGCACCCTCGTCCGGACGGTCGAGGTGACCGATCCCGAGGAGCTCGACGGGCTCCCGCCGGACTACCGGGCGAGCCACACCCCGTCCGACGGCGGCCCGATCCGCCTGCAGACCCAGTACCCGGACTACTTCCCGGTGATGGCGTACGCGACGCACGCGGAGCTCCGCCGCCGGTTCCAGTTCGAGTTCATGAACCGGGCGTTCCCGCAGAACTTGACGGTCCTCGACACGATCCTCGCGCGGCGCGCCGAGCTCGCCCGGCTCCTCGGCTACCCCACGTTCGCGGACTTCGTCATCGAGGACAAGATGATGGGGTCGACCGCCGCGGCGTGGGCGTTCCTCGACCGGGTCGGCACCCTCCTGCGCGGACCCGCCTTCCGCGACTTCGACCGGCTGCTCGAGCGCAAGCGCCGCGCGGAGCCGGGCGCGGCGGGGATCGACCCGTGGGACGTCAGCATGACGATCGGGTCGGGGTACTACGACACGCAGCTCCTCCGCGACGCGTTCGGCGTCGACGCGAAGAAGCTCCGCGCGTACCTCGCCTACCCCCGCGTCCGCGACGGGCTGTTCGGCCTCTGCGAGGAGCTGTTCGGGATCACGTTCCGGCCCGCCCCCGACGCCGAGGTGTGGGACCCGTCGGTCGAGGCGTTCGACGTGCGTCGCGACGGCCGCCCGCTTGGCCGGTGCTACCTCGACCTCGTCCCCCGCGAGGGGAAGTTCGGCCATGCGGCCCAGTTCACGGTCCGGTCCGGGCTCGGGGGCGTCGAGCTCCCGCAGGCGGCGCTCATCTGCAACTTCCTCGACCCGAAGATCCCGCGCGCCGACGCCCGGATGGAGTACAAGGACGTCGTCACGTTCTTCCACGAGTTCGGCCACCTCCTCCACGCCCTCCTCTCGGGGCACGGGCCGTGGTTCTACAACGGCCAGGGGTTCGTCGAGCTCGACTTCATCGAGGCGCCGTCGCAGCTGTTCGAGGAGTGGGCGCGCGACCCCGCCACCCTCGGACGGTTCGCCCGCCACGCCGAGACCGGCGAACCGATCCCCGCCTCGCTCGTCGACGGGATCGAGCGGGCGGCGAGCTTCGGCCGGGCGTACACGTGGCTCGGCCAGGTGACGCTGGCCGCGATCGCGCTCGCGTATCACGACCGGGAGCCGGCCGGTCTCGACACGACGGCGGTCCTCGACGAGATGCAGCACCGGTTCCACCCGATGCGGCGCGCCCCGGGGACGCACTTCCAGGCGGCGTTCGGCCACCTCACGGGGTACACCGCCCTCTACTACACCTACCTCTGGTCGCTCGTGATCGCGCGGGACCTCCTGCGGCCGTTCCGGGAGCGGGGCAGCCTCACCGCGCCGGACCTCGCCCGGCGGTACGCGGACACGATCCTCGCCCCGGGGAGCGCGAAGCCGGCGGCCGAGCTGGTCCGCGACTTCCTCGGCCGGGAGTTCGCGTTCGACTCGTTCGAGCGGTGGGTCCTCGCGGACCCGCTGGCCGCCCCGCATCCCCCGTAGGGGGAACGCCCCCGCGAGAGCTCATACGGCGCCCGGCCCTTCCCGCCGGGGGCCCCTCGTGACGCCGCCGGCCGACCCGGGAGATGCGCCGACCCCCCCGCGGTTCATCCCGACCCCCCCACCGCCGCCGCTCACCCCGCTTCCGCCCCGCGGCGGGCGGGCCGCGGTCGCGGGCGGCGGCGTCGCGGCCGCGGTCGTCCTCCTCGTCCTCGTCGGCCTCGCGTTCGCGGGGGCGCTGCCGGGGCTTTCCGCGCCGGCGCCCCCGTCGTCGGTCGCCTACTCGGACGCCCGCACGCTCGCGACCGACGCGATCGCGAACGTCGCCGGCGGCCCGTGGTCGCTGACTCTCGCCGGTGGGATCGCTTCGACGTCGGCCGAGACGCTCAACCTCACCTCCGCGGCGGCCGCCACGGGATGCACCGTCGACCTCGCCCCCGGGGGGAACGGGTCGCTCTCCCTCCCGCCGCTCGATGCGTCCGCCCCGGACGGTACCGCTCCCGCGTGGGTGTTCGCGTTCGACGGGAGCGGCGGAACGGTCGCCGTCGTGACGGTGCTCGACGGGCGCGCCGAGCGGCTCGCGACGATCTCCGGGACCGCCTGCACGAGCGCGCTCGGGCTTGTCTCCCCGATCCCGTCGGACGTCGTCGACTCGACGGCCGCGATGGAGGCCGCCGACGCCGCCGGGGGGAGCGCCTTCCAGGCGTCGTACCAGTCGGTGAGCGAGTTCATGGGGATCACCGGGGGGATCTCCCTTCCCGGGTTCGCCGTCCCGGCGTCGTGGACGATCGAGCTCCTCGCGTGTGGGGGGACTGGCGGAGGCGGCGGCGTGGTGCCGATCCCCGGCGCCGTCTTGTCCGGGGCGCTCTTCAACGCGACGGTCGACGCGGAGTCCGGGGCGGTGCTCGCCGAGTCGTCCACCCCGGTCCCGTGCGGGGTGGGCGGGGGGTACGTCCAGCCCGGCGGTCCCCCACCGGTCGCGTTGCCGAGCCCGCCGTCGTCCAGCCTGGGGCTCGTCGCCAACGGCACCGGCACGGTCGAGGGGGCGAACCTCTACCGGTTCTCGGTGTCGACCTCGGGGGTCGCCCCCGCCCCCGCCGATCTCTCGGTCGCGGTGTTCGGCTCATCCGGTCCCGTCGCGCTCCCCGCGGACACGACGCTCACCGTCCAGGACGCGACCGGCTGCTCGCTCGCGCTCTGGCAGGCGTCGACCGGGACATGGTCGGGGGCGACCGGGCTCAATGCCTGCGCGAACGCGTCGGACGGCGCGGTGACGCCGCTCGCGAGCGGGGAGTCGCTCACGCTCGTCTCGTCGGCCTCCCTCGACGGCGACCTCCTCGAGCTCGGCGCGACCGCCGCGGGCGGGGTCGCGGCGATCGTCCCGATCCCGTAGCGGGACGGGCTCGGCGGCGGCCGGTTCACCCCGGCCCGCCGGACGGCCCGCCCGCCGCCCCGTGGCGCCGGATCTCGCGGGTCCGCACGAGCGACGCGACCGCCGGATCCGCCTGTGCAAGGAGCACGGTCCGCTCCTCCCGGCCGAGGCGCAGGCGGAGCGCCTCGAACCTCTCCGCCTCCTCGGGGAGGCGGGCCCGTTCGGCGACCGCCGGGCCGCCCGGGACCTTCCACGCGCCGGTGACGCGGGGGAGGGGGATCGACCAGCCGGGGGGCGGCTCGGACCAGACGTACAGCACCCCCCAGACGTCCCGGGGCAGGAGGAGCCGCTCCGTCGTGACCCACAGGTGGTACCGGCGCGGATCGCCCGGGAGGAACGCGGGGAAGGCGCGGAACCGGACCGCCTCGCGGTCGCCCAGGTCGGCCGGGGCGAACGGCCGGGCGGCCGGCGGACCCGGGGCCGGCGACGCGCTCACGCCCGCTCGATCGTCGCCGTGAGGCAGTGGGCGCCGCCGAACGCCCCGGTGAGGTTCTCGAGGCCGACCTGGACCGTCGTGAGGCCGAGCGCCTTCGCCTCGGCCGTGTGGGGGAAGAATCCGCCCTCGGCGCGGAGCTGGCCGAACTCGCGCGCCGCGCGCAGGTAGAGGCGGTCGTACCGGGCCGGCTGCCGCTCGGCGGCGACGCGGAGGTGGGCGAGGACCCGCTCCGCGTTCCGGGCGACGTCGGGGAGGACGAGGGTCCGGTCCCGCACGGTGAGGAAGTTCGTCGCGTAGCAGAGCTGCTCGAGCGTCGAGATGCCGAGCACGCGGAACTTGTGGACCCGCTCGAGGTAGTCCAGGAGGTCCGTCTCGTGCGACCGCCGGTACTCGCCGCCGTCGCGCAGGTACACCTCGACGCGCGCGGCCCGCAGCATCTCCCGGTACCCGACGGCGATGCCGTCGCCCGCGAAGTTGAGGTACGTGTCGAGGTGCATGTTGACCATCGGGTCCGGCGAGCCGAGGAGCGGGTGGCGGGGCTGGTGGACGACCCCGACCTCGGGGACGCCGACGCCCGTCGCGAGGAACTCCTCGACGCCGAGCCGGCTCGTCCGGTCGCCGGTCCCGAGGAGGGCGAACTCGCCCGCGGGGAGGAAGTCGCCGCCCTCGAAGGTGCCGCGCCGGATCTCGGCGACCGGCGGCTCGCCCGCCGCCCGCCACGCGAACGCGGTGAGCTCCGTCTCCCGCCGCCGCTGCGGCTTCGCGAGCCGGCCCATCACGATCCCCCGGTCGGTGACCGCCTGCTGGTCCCGGAGGAAGAACAGGTTCGTGAGGGGCACGCGGAGCGTCGTGAACGCGCGGACCGACCGGGAGCCCCGGCCGCGCTCGAACTTGAGCTCGGGGGCGAGGACGAGGATCTCGATGAGCTGCTCGCCGTCGAGGACCCGGACCGTCTCCCGGAAGTCCCGCCGCGCCCGGGCCGCCCCCGGCCCGTGGAAGGCGACGGTCGCGAGGACGCGGTCGACGAGCTCCTGGGCGACGGACGGGTTCCGGCCCGCCGCCTGAAGGAGGAGCCGATCCAGCGCCGTCACCTGGACCCCGAAGCCGGTCCGGAGGGTCTCGACGAGCTCCTCGTGCTCGCGCCGCGCCTTCGCGAGGGAGAAGACCCGCTCGTAGAGGCTCGTGTACGGCTCCAAGAGGCCGAAGAACGCGGCGATCCCCGGTGGCCGGACGACGACCCGGCGCAGCGGGTTCCACTCGGCGATCGCCCGGGCGGTCATCGCCCCCTCCCCCAGCCGGGGGGGGTCCTAAAAGGAGGGGGGTCGGGCGCCCGCCCCGTCGCCCGGGCGGCGTCGCCCCCGTCGCGCGGTGCGCCGGAACCGGGGCCTAGTCGCCCTCGTCGCTCGCCGTCGGGTGCCGCCACTCCTTCATCGGGGTGCGGCGGACGCCGGCGGCGCGCGCGAAGACGTTCTTCCGGGTCTCCGACGCCTTCTGCCCGGCGGTGTGGAGGGCGTCGGCCGTCCGGGTCTTCGCGGCGACGGCGGCGCGGGCGATCTCGCTGCCGGCGGTGCTGAGGGCGCCGGGGATCTTCGACATCGTGTCGTCGATCTCGCGTCCCAGGTGGTGGAAGTCGGACTCGATGTCCTCGACGAAGTACTTGAGGTCCTTGCCCGCGTGGCGCGGCATCTGGTTGATCTTCGTCTCGAGGGAGCGGAACGCGACCTCCATGTCGCGGCCGATCCCGCCGGCCGCCATGCGCATCTCGCCCAGGTGCCGTCGGAACTCCGTCTGCTCGGGGGTGTCGGCCATCGGCTTCGCCACCCCGAGGACCGCGGGTCCGGAAGATAAAGCTCGTCGGCGACAGGAACCGGGGGTCAGCCGCCCATCCGCCGGTCGAGCCGGCGCTTCGGCGCCTTCCGGCGCGCGACGGCGGGGGCCGGCGGGGGCGCCCCGACCGGCTCCGCCCGCCGGACCGTCTCGGTCCCGCCGGCCCACCGGATGAGGAGCTCGACGCCGAGCCGCTCGGGCTCCGTCACGACGAGCGAGCCGCCGATCGTCTGCGTGATCCGGCGCGCCGCCACCTCGTACTCCGGGTGGTCGGACTTGAGGAGGACCATGGTGAACGAGAGGGGCGAGACCGTGCCGAGCTCGAGCGCCCGCGCGAGGGCGTGCTCCATCGCGACGTCGAGCTGGCCGCTGTGGATCGATCCGTCGAGCGCGGTGTACGACTCCGGCAGCCCGTCGGTGAGGAGGAACACCTCCTTGCGGCTCGCCTTCGACGAGCGGAGGAGGAGGTGCGCCGCGTGGAGCGCCTCCGCGGTGTTCGTGAACGACCCGGGAGGGCACTCCCACAGCTCGAGGAGGTCGAGGAGGCGGACCTCGTTGTCGAACGCGATCACGTCGACCGCGGCGTCGGGATGCCGACGCCGGACGGCGATGTACAGGGCGAGGAGCGCCTTCTTCGCGGCGGGGAGCTTCTCCCCTTCCGACATGCTGCCGGACTTGTCGAGCAGCAGGACGACGTGGACCCGCTCGCTCGTCACCTCGCGGTAGATGTAGCTGTGCGCCTCGTCGAGGTGCCGGAACCCCTCGAGGCGGGCGGCGACGAGCGACGACGGGAGGTCCAGGTGGGCGACCTCCTCCGGCTGCCGGAGCCGCGCCTTCTCGTAGAGGCCGGTCGACGCCGCGCCCCGGAACGAGACCCGCACGTCGCGGGGCATCGACCGGTGCTCGTCCTCGAGGACGAGCCGGGCGAACCGCTCGATGAGCCCGTACGTGACGGTGAGCTCCCCGTCGCGCTCCCGGACGAGGCCCCGCTCGGTCATCTCCCGGTCGAACCGGCGTTCGAGGGCCGACTTGAGCCGCTCGTCGGAGAGCCGCTCCGCCCGCCGGCGCGCCTCCTCCTTCTCCGCCTCGAGCGCCCGCCGCTGCGCCTCGGCGGCCCGGCGCTTCTCCTCCGCCTCTCGGCGGAGGTCCCGCTCCCGCCCCTCGACGGTCCGGTCGAGGTTCTGCCTCAGCTCCTCCTGCTGCGCGGAGGAGAGCCGGGCGATCGCGTCGCCGAGGGCCGAGGCGCCGAGGGTCCGGCCCGAGCCCCCGAGCGTCGCGAACGTCATCGGCCGGCCGATCGGGCGGAGCTCGGTCGGCGTCCGTCCGCGGCCGAACAGCCGGCGGAGGGCGGCCCACAGCCGGGCGAAGAACGCCCGCACGCGGGCCCAGACGGAGAGACGGGGGGGCAGGTTCCACGACGCCTCGGGCAGGAGGAGCGCGGACGTCACGTCGGGCAGCCACGACTCGTCGGTGAGGTGGGTGAGGTCGATCGCCGCCGCGCGGCGCCGGCGCTCGGCGAGCTCCTTTAACGCCCGCTCGAGCCGCGCGTCCTCCTCCCGGCTCACCGTCGTGAGGGCGACCTCGCGCCGGGCGTACTCCTCGAGGACCCGGTTCACGTGGCGCGCGGCCTGCCGGCGGAGCCGCTCCCGGAGCTCCTGGATCCGGTCCCGGAGGCGGGGGTCCTCCCGCGCCCGGCGCTCGAGGAGCGCGTGCGCCGCTTCGACGCCCCCCTCGGCGAGGGCCCGGACGAGCTCCTCGTGGGAGAGGAGATCGAGCAGGTCGTCGGAGGCGACGTCGTCGGTGAACGTCGCGCAGTCGGGGAGGCCGATCGCGTCAGTCGAGGGCGGCGTCGTCGGACTCCTCCTCGGCGCAGGAGAAGAGCGAGTACCGCTCGAGGAGCCCGAACGCGGCGACGGCGGCGTCGACGGGGCGGACCGCCGCGGGGACCCGCTCGCGCTCCGCGACGTAGCCGACGAACGGGCGGAACTTGGGGAACAGCGCGCCGCCCGCGGCGACCTGCGCGATGAGCTCGGCGTCGGTCTTGAGCCGCCGGCCCTCGCCGACGAGCGCCTCGCCGTCCGCCTTGTTCTCCCGGAGGACCGACCGGAAGAATCGGCACCAGTAGACCCCGGCGCTGCGCTTGAGCGCCGGCTCGAGGTACCGGTCGAGGAATTCGACGACCCGGCGCTCGTTCTGGTTGAACGAGTCGCCGCTGCGCGCGCGGATCCGGCCCCGCATGGCGTGGAGGAGGCCGGCCCGGAGGTCCTCGACGGTCGGCATCGGGTGGTCCGCGAGCTGGGCGACGGCGGCGGTCCGGGCGCCGACGTCGAGGAGCGTCCGGTTCGACCCGACCTCCCCGATGTCCGGGTTGTCGTCGCTCATCTTCGACCGCCACGTCTCGATGATCCGCACGCCGGCGTCGAGGAGGATCTCGGGGACGTACGCGCCCACCTCCTCGCGACCGAGCGCGACGATCCGCCGGTTCTCGGCGTGGTGCGGGTTGAACCCGATGTGGAGGCTCGTGAGGCGGTCGGAGAGGGGATCGTTGATGTTGTCGAGGTCGGAGAGGTTCGACGTGCAGACCGCCACGAACGCGCCCGGGAAGCTCTCCCGGGACTTGGACGGCGTCACCGTCCCCTCCTGCAGCGCCTGAAGCAGCACGTTCTGCGTGCCGAGCGGGAGCTTCCCGATCTCGTCGACGAGGAGGAGGCCCCGGTTCGCCTGGAGGAGCTTCCCCGGCTCCAGGACGAGGGGGCTCATCGGGTCGCCGATCTCCTCGAGGCGGCGGAGGTTGAGGTTCCCCGTGAGGTGGTCGGGGAACACCTCCGAGCTCCCCTGCAGCCGGGCGAACCCGTACCCTTCGCGCAGGTGGACGAGCTCGGCCGGGACCTGCGTCGGATCGACGCGGTCGGGCGCGAAGGCGGCGACGTCGTTCCCCGGGGCGAACCGCCGCTGGCAGACGGGGCAGGCGGGGGCCTGCGCCGCGACGTGCGGGTCGACGACGCTGAACGGATGGTCCAGCACCGGGCAGCCCGGGACCGCCCAGGCGGTCTTCGGGAACAGCTCCCAGAGCTCCTTCGCGAGGCTCGTCTTCCCGGCGCCCGAGGGACCGAAGAAGAGGAGGTGGGCCCCCGATAGGAGGGCCGTCACGACGTCGTCGTACGTCGCCTGGGGGAGGACGGTCCTCGGGAACAGCGCCGCCACGGCGTCCTCCCGGGAGAGCCCCTTCGCCCGGTACGCGGCGATCCGGCCGACGATCTCGGCCCGGAAGGCGTCGGACGGCGAGAGCGCGGCCTCGCCGGATTCGCGGAGCTTCGCGGCCGTCGAACGGGCCCCGACGGAGGCGGCGGGACGCGACGCGGCGGTCGCCGATGCGGGCACGCGCGCCCGAGCCGCGTTCGCCATAAGAAGCTTCTCGGGCGCGGGCGTTCGCGGCGCCGCGGGCCGCCGGCGAGGACGGCCGTTTCCCGCCAGCATTATTAGGGGGGGCTAGGTGGGCGGCCCCGCGACCGATGGCCGACACGGAGGGCGCCGGCAAGAAGACGACCGTCGCCCGGACGGTCAAGGACAAGTGGCGCTCGAAGCACTGGTTCAAGGTCCGGGCCCCGGGCCTCTTCCAGCACGTGGAGATCGGGGAGACCCTCGCGTCGGACCCCGAGCAGGTCGTCGGCCGGACGCTCGAGAAGACGCTGCCGGAGCTCTCCGGCGGAGCGGACGTCGGGAAGGCGCACATCAAGCTGCGGTTTCGCATCGACCGGGTCGCCGGCGACGGCGTCGCCGAGGCGCGGTTCATCGGGCACGTCCTCACCACCGACTACGTCCGGCGGCTCGCGCGCCGCAAGCGGTCGAAGATCGACACCTCCCTCGTTGTGACGACGAAGGACGGGGTCCAGCTCGTGCTCAAGCCCGTCGCCGTCGGCGAGCAGCGCCTCCAGACCCGGCTGCGGGCCGGGCTCCGCCACCGGCTGCGCGAGCTCCTCCTCGAGGAGGCGAAGCAGCGGACCGCCGCCGAGTTCGTCCGCGAGATGCTGCAGGGGGAGCTCGGGAAGATCCTCGCCCACGGGCTCAAGACCCTCTATCCGCTCAAGAAGATCGAGATCCGGACCTCCGAGGTCCGCGGGATGATCGCCGAGGAGGTCGAGGCGGCGCCGCCCGCGGGGCCCGAGACCGGCCCGGAGCCGCCCGAGATGATCCCCCCGGAGCCGGCGGACGGCGGCGCCGTCCCGTCGGGATAGCGTGCCGGGGGCCGGCGCGTGGGCGGAGCCGATCCGCGTTCCGATCCGACCTGTCGGGGTGGCTCAGCCTGGTAGAGCACGGGACTCATAGAGGGCCGGCGCGACGCCGGCCCTGGAGAGATCCTGGGGCCGGGGGTTCAAATCCCCCCCCCGACACCACCTCGGGGGGTTCAGATACGCCGAAGGCCCTTGACCGGGCACGCTCCGCGAGCCGATCCGAAAGGCGCCCGATCCGGTACCCCGGGACCCCCCTCCGGCACCGCTCGGCGGACGGGTGATAGGGCGGCACAAGCCGCTCCTCAGGGACCCCCTCGTCCGCACCGGGTGGAGGGCTTGGCCGCTCCGCTCTCGGCCGACCTGTGCCTCCGCCACCGCGGCCTGCTCCTCGAGCGGACGACCTTCACTCCGGGCGGGGCATTCCAGATGGCGCGGGAGCGGTCCGACGAGCTGCGGGATCTCCTCGTGCGCGACGCGCCGACGCTCGAGTGGAGCGGACGACTCGACAGCTACGTCTCGAAGTTCTTCGAGGGGCTCCGGTCGTTCTTCAGGTTCCACCGGATCCCTTTCGACGGCTTCCCTTTCCTCTCCCCGATCAAGGGGGCGAGGCTCGCGAACGGGCGCGTCCCGATTCCCGTCGAACTCGGCCGAAGAGACGCACCAGGTTCAACGGACGGCCGCGGCGTCTGGACGATTGGGCGGACCGTCCACGATATTCGAACCGGTCGGCGATTCGACCACCTCCCCCCGCAGGCGGGATTCGAGCCCACGGACCCGTCCCGCCCGTTCGCTCGTCGGCCGCTTCCCGACAAGACGAAGAAGCTTCGGACGGATTGCCGCGCCGCTCGCTTCCCCCGGATCGATCGGCGCACGGCGGCTCCCATGCACGTCGCCCGGAGAACGGACGACGGCGTACGGAGGCTGGGCGATCCGGTCCGGGGGACGGGGGCGGGACCCTCCGGGCCGGTCTTCCCTTCAGTCCCGGCGCGCCCGTCGCGACAGCAGGATCGCCCCGACCCCGACCGCCGCCCCCACCGCGAACGCCGCCGCCCCGATCGACGCCTCCAC
>DATJVB010000097.1:0-14580 GCA_035502055.1 Thermoplasmata archaeon
GTCTTCCTCCTGCTCGTCGCGGTCGCGGTGTCGATGGCGGTGCAGGTCGTGGGCGTGCTCCTCATCTTCGCGCTCATGGTGACGCCCGCCGCGATCGCGGTCCGCGTCTCTAAGGTGCCGACGCACGCGATCGCGATCGCCGTCGGCGTCGCCGTCGGCGCGACGTGGCTCGGGCTGTTCGTCGCGTGGTATCTCCCGTACCCGGTGAGCTTCTTCATCACGACGTTCGGCTTCGCCCTCTACCTCCTCGTCCGCGGCACGCAGTCGATCGCCCGCCGGCTGGCCGTCCGGGGCGCGAGGGCCGACGTGGCCGCTCCCCGGCCCGGCACCGAGCCGGGCTAGCCGGGTCCCGGCTCGCGTCCGGCCGGGCGACCCGTCGTCCGCGGTTTCTACGGGACCGGCGGCGCGCCCCCGTGCGGCGGCCGCCCACCGAGCCCCCGCCAGATCGCGTCGCCGCCGAGGGCGAGGACCGCCGGCGTGAGGAACGTCTGGACGACGTACGCCTGCAGGAGGACGGCGATGCCGATCCCGAGCCCGATCCCCGCGAGGATGCCCAACGGGCTCGTGAGCCCGAGGAGGAGGAACGCGCCGCCGAGGATCACCGCGGCGGCCGTGATGACGCCGCCGGCGTGCGTCACCGCGCGCTGGACCGCGTCGACCGGCCGGCCGCCGCCCTCGCGCTCCTCCCGGACGCGGGTGAGGAGGAGCACGTTGTAGTCCATTCCGAGCCCCAGGATCATCACGAGGAGGATGAGCGGCAGGAGGAAGATCAGCGTCTCGTTCTCGAGGATGCCGACGACGAAGTACGTGCCGGCCCACCCCCACAGGATCGAGAGCCCGATCGCGCCGAGCGCGAGGGCGGGCACGAACGCCGAGCCGAGGATGACGAGGAGGATGACGAAGAGCCCGACGGCGGCGCCGATCAGCATCCCCTCGTTGGTCCGGTCGACGAGCGTCTCGAGGTCCTGGGTCGACTGCGCGGCGCCGCCGTAGTGGACCGTCGCGATCTCCGGGTGGGAGGCAGTGAAGTCGCTCACCCGGCCCCGCACCGCATCGAGGACCGACACCGCGCCGACGGAGAACCCGCTCGCGTTCGTGGCGACCTGGAGGACGACGGTCCGTCCGTCGGCGCCGACGTACTGGGCGAGGAGCCCCGCCGCCTCGGCGTGCGCCGCGGGCGGGAGGGCGGAGTAGTTCGTCCAGAAGGCGAGGGAGAGGCCGCCCGGGCCGACGAGGGCGCCGACGGCCGCGATCCCCGGGGTCGACGCGACGACCCCCGCGATCCCGGCGATGTCGGCGAACGCGGTCGGGTCCGGCGCGCCGTTCGGGAGGACCGGCGCGGTGAACGAGACGAGGAGGAAGCTCGGGGAGGTGTACCCCGCGCCGAACGAGCGCGTCAGCTCGGCGAACCCCTGCTGCGCCGGGTCGGAGGCCGGGAGCCCGATGTTGGTGAAGTCGTAGGAGACCGGGACGGAGAGCGCGACCAGCACGACGGGCGCGGAGAGGAGGAGGATGACGGCGAGGACGGGGATCGGCCGCCGGGTCGCGAGCCGGCCCGCGCGGGCGATCGCGCCGCGGCCGCTCCGGACGGAGGCGTTCCGGCGCTCGGCGAACGATCGGAACCGGGCGCCCGTGTACGGCCAGAAGATGCGCGGACCGGCGAAGCAGAGGATCGCGGGCACCAGCGTGAGCGCGACGAGGAGCGTCGCGAGGACGCTGAACGTGAGGGCGAGCCCGAACTGGCTCAGCGGCCCGATGCCGGCGAACACCATCGCCGTCGTCACGACGGCGACGGTGAGGCCGCTCGTCGTGATGCTCTGGCCGGCCCACCGGACCGTCGTCTCGACGGCATCCTTCGGCGCGGCGCCCTTCACGAGCTCCTCCCGGTAGCGCGCGAGCAGGAAGACCGTGTAGTCCGTCCCGATGCTCATCAGGAAGACCAGGACGACCGGCTGGACCTCCGGATTGAACGTCGTGACGAACGTGCCGAGGACGAACATGATCGCCAGGCTCACGACGACGCCGACGCCGATGACGCCGAAAGTGAGGAGCGGCGCCGCGGGGGCCCGGAAGTACAGGATCATGATCACGACGAGGACGACGATCGTGAGGATCAGCAGGACGCCCAGGGAGCTCGTGGCGAGGTAGCTCGCGGAGCTGCTGAGCGGGGACTCTCCCGTCACGTAGTACGAGACGCCGGCGAACGCGGCGCTCCCGCCGACGGCCCGCGCCACCGCGTGGGCGATCTCCGCGTCGTCGTCGAAGGTCGGCGTCGAGCCGTTCGCGACATACGTGTCGGAGACGGAGTAGCTCACGACGACGAGCGCGGCGGTGTGCGTCGGGTTCACGAACGCGGCCCCGAGGGAGGCCGGGAGGGAGGGGACCGCGGGATCGGGGACCGGTTGGACGCTCTCCCGGGCGGCCCACGCGGCCACGTCGGCCGAGGAAGGCGTCGGATCCGGGAACGCCTGCCAGAGCGTGTCGATCCAGCCGGGCACGAGGCCGACCGCGGTTCCGAGGACGGTCGCGGCGGCCCCCTGGACGCTCGGCCACTCCGTCGCGTTCTCGACGCCGAGGTCCGCGAGGACGATCGGGGCGATCGAGGCGTTCGCCGGGGCGGCGAACGCACCGGTGGCGGCGAGCCCCGGCGTCGCCGCCGAGAGCGTCGTCCGCGCGGCCGAGTCGGCGCACGGGGTCACGTTGAGCGACGCGAGGCAGCTCGAGGAGACCGTCGCGTTGAACCCCGGGACCGACGCGTTGAACCCGTTGTAGAAGTAGTTGAGGACCGAGGCGCCCGGGGTGCCGGATCCGAGCGTCGACGCCGCGGACTCGTACGCCGGCCAGTTCGCGTCGCGCGGGGGATCCCCGGACGGTAGGTCGGCGGCCGCCATCGCCCACGCGGCCACGTACGTCCGGACCGGGCCCCAGATCGCCGACGCGGTGCCGTTCACCTCCTCCGGGAGGGACGGCGTCGCGTCGAGCGCGGGGTCGAGGAAACCGAGCCCGAGCTCCGCCTGGCCGGCGAGGTACCCGGCGTAGGCGGAGTACACGGTCGCGATCGACCCGACGTAGGTGAGGTTCCGGTCCGCTTCGAGGGCGTTCGCGACGGCGATCGTCGCGTTGCGGCCCGTCGCGTCGGTGATGTTCGCCGATTCGAGGAGGACGAGGGCGGACGACGGCGCCTGAGTCTGGTTGGGGAACTCGGCGGCGAGCTCGTTCTGCGCGACGACGCTCTCGTCGGTGCTCGGAATGGTGCTGCCGAACGAGTTCGAGATTACGGACCCAACGCTCGCGGCGCCGGGGAGCGCGATCGCGAGGACGACCCCCCAGAGGACGATGGGGTACCACGGGTGCCGGACGATGCCGCGCCCGAGCCAGGCGAACGGCGAACGGCCGCCCGATCGGACCCCGCGCGACGCGTCCACCCACTCCCCTCCGCGCGCCGGCGGCACGGGTGGGCCGGGTACTTGAGCCGCTAGGATGCCGAGGGCGCCCGCTCCTCCGCGAGGCGACGGGGGAACGGCCGCCGGCCGGGCGGCTCGGGCGCATCGAAAAGCGTCAACTCCTATCGGGCCTCCCGCGGTGCATGCCGTCCGTCCGGCGAAGGCGGTCCTCCCGGCCCGGCCGGGCGCCCGCCGACGCGAGCCCGGCCGGACCCTCCCTCGTCCCCCCGGACACCGCCTACCATCCGCTCAGCGAGTACGGGATCATCGGCAACCTCCGCACCGTCGCGCTCGTCGGCACCGACGGGTCGATCGACTGGATGTGCTTTCCCCACTTCGACTCGCCGACCTGCTTCGCGGCGCTCCTGGACCACGCCCGGGGCGGCCGGTTCCGCATCGCGCCGGTCCAGCCGACGACCCGCAAGCAGCTCTACCTCCCGGATACGAACGTCCTCATCAACCGGTTCCTGGGCCGGCAGGGCGTCGCGGAGGTCACCGACTTCATGCCGCTGGCCCAGGACCGGGAGCGGGTCCCCTCGGACTGCCTCATCCGGCGCGTGACGGCGATCCGGGGGACCGTCGACCTCGCCCTCGACTGCCGGCCGGCGTTCGACTACGCGCGCGAGGCCCCGAGGGCGGTGCGGTGCGAGGGGGGCGCGATCTTCGAGGGCCGGACCGCGCGCCTCGGCCTCGCGAGCCCGGTGCCGCTCGAGGTGGACGGGCCCGGCGCCCGCGCGACGTTCACCCTCGCCGAGGACGACGTCGCGTGGTTCCTGCTCAAGGGGATCGGGCCGGGCCGCCACGACCGCCTCGCCTCGTACGGCCCGTCGGCCCTCGGGGAGGTCCTCCAGGAGACCGTACGGTTCTGGCGCCGGTGGATCGCCCGATCGAAGTACCGGGGCCGCTGGCGCGAGATGGTCAACCGCTCCGCCCTCGTCCTCAAGCTCCTCACCTTCGAGCCGACGGGGGCGATCGTCGCCGCCCCGACGTTCGGCCTACCGGAAGTGATCGGGGGGGAGCGGAACTGGGACTACCGGTACACCTGGATCCGGGACGCCGCCTTCACCCTGTACGCGTTCCTCCGGCTCGGCTTCACCGAGGAGGCGGAGGGGTTCATGCACTGGCTCCTCGGCCGCACGACCGACCTCGAACCGGACGGCTCGCTCCACCCCGTGTACCGGATCGACGGGAGCCATGAGCTGCCCGAGATCCCGCTCCCCCACCTCGAGGGGTACCGAGGCTCCCGGCCCGTCCGCATCGGGAACGCGGCGGTCGACCAGCTGCAGCTCGACATCTACGGCGCGCTGCTCGACGCGGTGTACCTCTACAACAAGCACGGCTCGCCGATCTCCTACGAGCTGTGGACGCGGCTACGGCGGATCCTCGACTGGCTCACCGAGAACTGGCGGCGGCCCGACAAGGGGATCTGGGAGGTCCGCAGCGTGGCCGCCGATTTCGTCTACTCGAACATGATGTGCTGGGTCGCGTTCGACCGGGCGATCCGGGTCGCCGAGAACCGGGGGTTCCCCGCCGACATCCTCCGGTGGCGCACGACGCGCGACGAGATCTACGAGCAGATCATGCGCGACGGGTGGGACCCGCGGCGCGGGGCGTTCGTCCAGTCGTACGGCGCGTCCGCCCTCGACGCGAGCACGCTCCTCATGCCGCTCGTCTTCTTCGTCTCGGCGAAGGACCCGCGCATGGTCGCGACGCTCGACGCGATCCGGGGCGAGCTCGTCTCCGACAGCCTCGTCCGCCGGTACAGCACCGACGAGACGGCCGACGGCCTCACCGGGCGGGAGGGGACGTTCAGCCTCTGCAGCTTCTGGCTCGTCGAGGCGCTCACGCGCGCCGGCCGCCTCGATGAGGCGCAGCTGATCTTCGAGAAGGTCTTGGGCCATGCGAGCCACCTGGGCCTCTTCAGCGAGGAGATCGGTTCCACCGGCGAGGCGCTCGGCAACTTCCCGCAGGCGTTCACCCACCTCGCCCTCATCAGCGCGGCCGTGAACCTGGACCGGGCGCTCGGCGAGGGCGCCTGACCGGCGTCGGCGGCGGCCCGTCCGCGAGGGGACCGGAGGCTCGGGAGGGCCAAAGCCCCCGAGGTCCCCCGCCGCCTCGCGCTGCCGCCGGAACGATTAAGCCGGGGATCCCCGTCCCGACGGACGGTGACCGTCCGGGAGCTCGCCTGGGGCGACATGCCGTCGCTCGTCGACAACTACTGGGCGCTCTACGACGAGGTCCGCGACGACCCGGACCTGGGGATCGGTCTCCTCCCCGAGCGACCGACCCTCGGAGAGGAGGTCAAGTGGTTCGCCGACCTCTTCCGGCGGGTCCAGGAGGGGAGCTGCGTCGCGGCCGTCGCCGAGGAGGACGGGAAGGCCGTCGGGCTGTGCAGCGTCCATCGGAGGGGCCCCCCGCAGGAGTTCCACCATGTCGGGACGCTGGGGCTGCTCGTCGCGCGCGCGTACCGGGGCCACGGGCACGGGCGGGCCCTCCTGGCCCACACGATCGAGCGGTGTCGGGGCCGGTTCGAGCAGGTGGAGCTCACGGTGTTCCTGTCGAACGAACCGGCCCGGGCGCTCTACCGGTCCGTCGGATTCCGGCCGTGGGGAGTCGAGCCGAGGGCGATCCGGCGGGGCGGGCGGTACACCGACGTCGAGCACATGGTCCTCGACCTCCGATAGGATCGACGGACGCCGGCCGCCCGCGCGAGGGACGCGGATCACGGTGACGCGAGTCCCCGGAGGTCCTTCCAGCCGTAGGCGATCAACGGATGCATCTCCCCCGCGACCGGTTCGACGCTCCGGCGGACCGGCGTCCCTCCGAGCTTCTCGTAGAGGCGTCGGTAGGGGTTCCGTTCCACCACCCAGACGAGCATCGAGCCGAGATCGATCGACACGAGGTGCCGGGCCACCCCGCGCATGAGCCGCGTCCCCACGCCCCGGCCCTGGACGTTCTCGAGCAGATAGATCGCCCCGAGCTCCCCCGCGTACTCGGGATCCGCCTTCCGGTTCGGGCCGGCGATCGCGAACCCGACGATCTCTCCCGTTCCCCGGAACGCGACGAGGTGGGTCCACCCGTCGCGCGGTTCCTTGAGCCACCGGCCGAACCCGCGCGCGATGTCCCCCTCGTAGCTGAGGGCGTCCAGATAGGACTGGGAGACGATGCCCCGGTAGGTGGTCTTCCACGACTCCACGTGGACTCGTGCCATCCCGGCGAGATCACCGGGCGTCGCCCGTCGGACCCCGATGGCCTCGGGCGTTTCCCGGTCACTCGGGGCCATCCCGATACCCTCCCGGTCCGGCCCGCGGCGCGAGCCTCGTGCGGAATCGACCCGCGGAGCTCTCTTTCGAGGCCGTCCCCGGCCGAGAGCCGCGCTCAGGCATGGTCGAGGAAGCCACGCACCCGCGCCGCTTGCTCCGGCGTGAGCGTGATCCGGAGGGCTCCGCGGCGGCCCCGGACATCGAGGTGCACGGGGTCCCGCCATGTGACCCGCGGCCAAGGGACCGTGTCATTTCGGAACGTGCCGGGGATGGTGAGCCCGATCGGCGAGATCCCGATTCGCCCGAGGACGGGGTACCGCCCCGCGAGCTGCCACGAGGCCCCGAGCGCGAGGAATAGCCCGGGGGACAAGAAACCGAGCCCGGATTGCCAGGCGTCCGGATTCCCGAACGGCCATGCCGAGAACGGCGAGAGGAGGCCGGGCCAGCCGAAGAACACGAGGTAGACGGCCGCATCCGACACCAGGAGCGCCCAGAGGACCACTTGGACGGTGCCGTAGAGGATCGTCCAGCGGCGGTCGCCGGGCACCCACTCGACCGGCGGGTCGAGCATCGCCATCGGGACTCCGCTCGAGGGGCATGAGGTCATCGGCAGGCACGGCCCGAGGGGGCGCGCGCGAAGGCCCTCGCGGTTCCGCGTCCTCGGCGCCCGTTCGGTCGCGAACCCGCGAGGGGTCGCCCCGGGCGGAATCCCCCACGACCCGGCTCGGCCCCGGTTCGCGGCGCCAGGAGATGTTAAGTAGTTCGATGATTAATCAACCTAACTAAACTCCATGACCGACGCACGAGCGGATATCGCGAGCGGGGCCGGGGCCGAGGCGCAGGGCGTCTTCACGTCGATCTTCCAGGCGGCGCGCGCCCTCAAGTTCGCGCTGCGGCCGGAGCTCGAACGCGCGCAGCTCACCACGCCGATGTTCTGGGCGCTGCACGAGCTCGCCGGGGACGGCACCATGAGCGTGGGGTCGATCGCCACCGCCTGCGCCGTGACGTCGGCGAACATCAGCGCGGCGATCGAGGATCTGGTCCGGGCCGGTCTCGTCCGGCGGAGCACCTCGGTGAAGGACCGCCGGATCGCCATGCTCACGGCCACCGCCAAGGGCCGCGCGCTCGATCGGACGGTCTGGGCGAGGGCCGTGGAGCGCCTCGCGGTCTCCCTCGAGGACGTTCCGCGATCGGACCTCGAGACGACCGCGCGGGTCGTCGGGCGCCTCTCCCACTCGCCGGGCGTCGCCCCCTCCGGGGAGGAGGTCGCGGCATGAGCGCGGACGTCCCCCTCACCGCCACGGGTCTTCCGTACGACGCGCGGCGCGCCCGGGAGCTCCTCGTCGTCCTCGCCGGCATGGCCCTCATGGTGACGTACGTCGAGACCATGGTCCTCCCGGCGTTCCACCAGTTCTACACGTTCTTCCAGCTCACCGGCACCGCCTCGCTCGGCACCGTCGCCTGGATCCTCTCGGCGTACCTGCTCGTCGGTACGGTCGTCGTCCCCGTCTTCGGCAAGCTCGGCGACCTGTACGGCAAGAAGCGCATGCTCCTCGTCGCGATGGGCGTGTACGCCGTCGCAGTCACCGCCGCCGGCTTCACGCCGACCCTCGGGGCGTTCCTCGGGATCTCCCGCCCGGACCAGATCTACCTGCTGATCGCCGTCCGGGGCGTCCAGGGGATCGGGATGGGCATGTTCCCGCTCGCGTTCGCGATGATCCCCGAGGCGTTCCCGGCCTCGCGGGTCGCGCAGGGTCAGAGCGTCGTGGGCGCGATGTTCGCGGCCGGCGCGGCGCTCGGCCTCGCCGGCGGCGGCTGGATCGCTCAGACGTTCGGTTGGCAGGTCACGTACCACACGGTGGTCCCGCTCGCGATCATCCTCCTGGTGCTCGGCGCGGTCCTCCTGCGCGAGTCGCCGGTGCACGGCCACCCGGTCCTCGACCTACCCGGCGTCGCCTCGCTCGGCTTCGGGCTCGCGACCCTGCTGGTCGGGATCACGGAGGGCTCCTACTGGGGCTGGACCAACTTCACGGCGGTCCATCTGGGCGGCGTGCCGTGGGGCACCCCGGAGTTCTTCCTGCTCTCGCTCCTCGGCTTCGTCGTGTTCGCGGCCTGGGAGCCCCGCGCGAAGAGCCCCGTCATCCGGTTCGAGTCGCTGAAGCCCCGGAACATCTTCGTCTCGAACGTGAACGGCATGATCGTCGGCGCGCTGATGTTCTTCGCGTTCACCACCGCCGTGATCCTCGCCGAGCTTCCCGTCGGTCCGGGCCTCGGCGTGAGCGAGTTCACGTTCGGACTGCTCGCGCTCCCCTCGGCCCTTTCGATGCTCGCCTGCGCGCCGCTGATCGGCTTCGCGGTCTCCCGCTTCGGCCCGCGGCCCGTCACCCTGCTCGGCTACGCCCTCATGGCGTTCGGGGGGCTCGCGCTGCTCGCCCTCAACCGGACCCCGACCGAGCTCGCCGTGTTCATGGTGCCGCTGCTCGTCGGCAACGTCGCCGTGCTCATCGCGATGTCGAACATGATCGTGCTGAGCGTGGACCGCCGGGAGCTCGGCATCCAGACGGGGATGAACCAGACGTTCCGGAACCTCGGGACCGCGATCGCCCCGGTCGTCACCACCTCCGTGCTCGCGAGCTTCACGGCCAGCTACTACGTCGGCGGGGGCGTGTCGGTCACGAGCTACTCCCTCGCCGGGTTCCAGGCGATCTTCGGCCTGGTGCTCGCGCTCGCGATGGTCGGGTTCGTCCTCAGCCTCGCGCTCCGGAACTACCGGTTCGAGGCCGACGGCACCCGCCGAACCGCCGCCGACCGGACTCCGGAGCCGGCCCGAAGCGCCCCCGGCGAGGGGATCGGGCCCGCGGCCGGCGCGGCCGAGGCCGCCCCGCGGTAGCGCTCGGACCGGGCCCCCCGACGCGCGCGGTGCGCCGGCCCCGCGGTCCCGCTACCTCCTCCACGGCGCCTCGGGGGCGTCCCTCGGGGCGTCCGGCTCCTGGCGGAGCCACGCGTCGAACCGCCGATTCCACTCCGCCTCCCGCGCGGCGCGCACCGACCGGACGGCCTTGCGGGACGCGACGAGAAGGGTGACGCCGGCCGCGCCGAACCCGAGGGCGACGAGGTACGGGAGATCGGACCCCGTCACGGGCACGGCCGAGAATCCCGGTTCCCGAACGTTGAACCGGGTGATGTTGATCGTCTCGATCGTCTCGGCCTCCGACACCGCATAGGGGGTGATTCCGACGAAGCGGTCCGTGGCGGGTACGTACGTCTCCGCGTCGACGCCGAACGCCCCTTTGATCGATCCCAGCGACGACCAATCGGAGAGTCGCACCACGCCGACCGCGGAGACGTCCTCCACGTAGGCCTCTCCCCGGGCGTGGTCGAGCTCGATGTGGAGCGTCCCGGGGATCGGAAGGGTGGTGACGAGCGACAGATCCGCCGCCCGAAGCACGCTCGTGGCGTCATAGGCCCCGACGAACGCCCGCCCGTCCTCCAGGTCGGTGGAGAAGGAGATCCCCGCGCCGTAGGGGGACGTATAGCGGGATCCGACCGACCCGGTGGACGCGTTGAGGACCTCGAGGGTCGCGCTCGTCGGGTCGAGCCAGAAGACGGTTCCGGGCTGGACGGCGGGGGCGAGCGCTGTGCCTGACGGATCTCCCTTCGACGCGATGGTGACGTTGCTGGCGACGCGGCCGTCGCCGATCCCGACGCCGATCAGGTGGGCGGGCTCGGTGGTGTTGTCGGGTTCGGCGATGCAGTAGACCACGTTCGAGCGATCGTCCACGGCCAGCGCGTAGTCGTAGAACGAGGCGCCCGGCAGGTCGAGCGTGGAATCCGTCCGCTCCGAGGTGGTGTTGACGTTGAGGATGCGCCATTCCCCGCCGGCGCTCCCGCAGAGAACCAGGACGTTCGCGGATCCGGGGACCTCCGACTGGGCCGAGGGATTGCATCCCGGATCGAGCCACTCCTGCGTCGATAACCCCGGCCCCGAGAGGAGTAGGATCTGCCCTGGCGAGCACTCGTTGTCGTAGGCGGTGAACGAGACGAGGACGGTCTCGGCGGAGGAATCGTACGACACGTACCCCGGTCCGAGCTCGTCGCAGGAGGACTGCCACCACTCCCACGTCGATCCACCGGAAGATACCGCCGCGGGGCCCGGATCCGCGAGGAGCTGGTACTGGTCCGCGGCGGCCGGCAATCCCAGGAAGACGGCGGGCG
Source organism: Thermoplasmata archaeon (assembly GCA_035502055.1). Classification (GTDB taxonomy): domain Archaea; phylum Thermoplasmatota; class Thermoplasmata; order Lutacidiplasmatales; family UBA184; genus Lutacidiplasma. Next base: position 10,922 of record DATJVB010000097.1, read on the forward strand.
CGAGGAGGAGGAGAACCGTCCCCACGGAGGCAGCGAGCGGGTACCGGAGATGCCGGGGGCCCGCCCGGACTCCCATGGGCTCCTCCCCAGCGCCGGAGCGGCTAATAGACCCAGGTCGGGCGCCGGCCCGCTCGCTTTGGTCGGCGCGGGGCTCGCGCACCGGTCTCGAGGCGGACCGCCCGGACGGCGCGCACGATCCGGCCCGGGTCGCCGGCCGCTACCCGTGCGGAGCGGTCCCCATCGCCCCCGCCATCGGCCGGGGATCGAAGACGACCTGAACGCGCGAGATCTTCTCCCCGGTCACCGTGTACCATTCCACGACGTACATGGTGGGCATGGGCGGCTTGAAGCGAAGGTCGCAGAGGATCACGACTTGGTCCCTCTCCGAGAAGACCCCTTTCACGTCGACCGCTTCGACCATCGGGTACAGCTTCTGAAGGGCGGCCACGTAGTCGTCGGCCCGGGAGAAGGTGTCAAGCGGGCCGCGGAAGGTGAGATCGTCCTTCAGATGGGAACGCGCTCGCTTCCAGTCTCCCTTTCCCATCGCCTCTTGGTACGACGCGACGACCTCCTTTGCACTCGGCATCACTTCGGTCCCTCCGTGCTTGTTGCTTCAGCCGGCAGATCCTGCCAGCAGGCCAGTATCGGGCCACCCGGGATGCGGAACCAGAAGAAGCTCCCCATCGACGGAACGTCGACCCGGGGAAGCACGATGGATCCCCCGCCCGCCTCAACGCGCCGCCGGGCGGCCTCGAGATCGATCACCCGGATGTACGCGAGACTCGCCGGCGGTTCGCGGTCCCGCACCGGCCGCACCCCACCGCGGCCGCCGGGCGCCTCGTATGCGAGGTACTCGCCCATGGGCATCTGGACCGAACGGAACCGCCAACCGAACACCGTCTCGAGGAAGCGGCGGGTCGCCGCGGGGTCGGAACTCGCCAGCTCGGTGAAGGCGAGCCCTCCCTCGGCCATCGCGCTCGAGTCCGTCTCCTCGGCCATCGCGCGACCCGAGCGTCCAGATATCCTTTGGATATTATATAGCCGCAGGGACACGGGGGATAGCGATGGGGTCTGGATCCGCTGCGCATGGATCGCGCCGCCCCCCCTCCCCTCGGCTCACCTACCAAGCGGACGTTCTCGGTCGCAGCGTACAGACGTTGGGAAGCAAGTGGACCCTGCTTCTGCTTCGAGATATGGGGTTTCTCCGGCTGACCCACTTCAACCAGTTCCTGAAGAACAATCCCGGCCTCACGCCGCGCGTCCTCTCGCGGCGTCTTCGGGAGATGCAAGCGGAGCGCCTCGTGACGCGGGAGTCCACCGGGAAGGACGTGAGCTACACCCTGACCGAACGGGGGGCCGACGCCATCTACATCCTGCTGGCGTTCCTGCGGTACGGTCTGAAACATCCCCCACCGGGCCAGTCCTTGGCGCGCGACGCCGGGTCGACGGCCCAGGGCCGCGTTCCCGAGCGGAGCGTGGGTCGCAAGTTGGTACTGCAATGAGCCGGGTCTAGCCCACGTCCTCGCCCCACCGTCTACTGCTCTTTGACCCGATAGTGTAATACCGGAGGGCGCATTACGCCCTTCGATGTCCCGACCCCGGCATCGGAGGGCCCACTCCCGACAGGTGACCGCGCGCGAGGAACGCCGTCGTATCGCCTACCGGATGTTCCGCCGACGGACCCCGAAGGCGGCGATCGCCCGGGCGCTCGGGGTCTCGTACGTGACCGTCTGGCGGTGGGAGACCCGCTGGAAGAGCGAGGGCTCCGACTCCTGGCGCGATCACGAGCACCCGGGTTCGGAGCGCCGTCTCTCGACCCGGGATCAGAAGGCGCTCCTCGCGGTGCTCAAGCGCGGGGCGCGCGTCTACGGCTATCCCACCGACCTGTGGACGCTCAAGCGCGTGGCGGAGGTGATTCGCAAGGAGTACGGGGTCGAGTACACCTTGTCTGGGGTCTGGAGAGTGCTGCGGGCCTTGGGCCTCTCCGCCCAAGTCCCGCTGACCCGAGCGCTGGAGAGAGACGAGCGATACATTCGCCGGTGGGTTGACGACCGGTGGCCCGAGATCTTCCGAGACGCCCTCGACCGGAACGCCACCGTGGTGTTCGTCGACGAGAGCGGAGTGCAGACGAGCCCCAACGTCCGACGGAGTTGGGCGACCGAAGGGTCACGTCCGGTCCTTCGGACCAAGGGCCGCCGGGAGAAGGTTTCGGTCATCAGCGGCGTGACGTTGGAGGGCGAGCTGTACTTCGAGTGCCACCGGAACGATCTCTCGGGGACCGAGGTGGTCTGGTTCCTCGAGCAGCTGCTCGAGGAGATTCGAGGTCGGATCGTGGTGGTGTGGGACAACATCGGCATTCACCGAAGCGTCGAGGTAGCGACGTTCCTCTGGTTGAACCGACGGCGCCTGGCCGCGCGACGACTCCCTCCGTACGCCCCCGAGCTCAACCCGGACGAGGCGATCTGGGACGTGATCAAGAACGATCGGCTGGCGAACTTCTGTCCAACGAGCCTGGACGAGCTCGAGGCCGCGGTGGTCTCGGAGTTGGAGGCGCTGAAGGCTCACCCGGACCAGGTGTGGACGGCGATCCGACAGACGGAGCTGCCCATCCACACGATCGATCAGCTCGCGGACGCCGGAGGGTTCAACTGAACGATTTCACGGCAAAGGTGAGTAAGGAGCCCGTGGCGCATCGCCGGCGCGTCCTCGGGGGACCTCGCTTCGTTCACGCGGGCTGGAATCGAAGGAAGAGTTACTGGCGAGGTCGCCTTCGGTGACCGACCTGAAGCCGCGGACCCACGGGCGGGCTTCCCGTCTCCGGGTGAGGGTGGAGGAGAGCGGTGCGGATCCCGTCCAGGGAAAGGATCCCGAGGGGTCCGGGTAACGCTCTCCGCCTTATGGTAGACGCGGGAACGGAGATCGACCCGCTCGAGGAGGATGGTGCGAGCGGCCGGGTCGAGCAGGGCGAGCAGCCGGTGGTCGCCGATCCGGAGTTTGCGATCGTCCGAGGCGGCGAAGGGAAGACATTACCGCCCGGGATTGCCAGCCGCTTCCTCGAGCTCCCTCCGACCCAGCGCGCGACGGGGGGATCGAGGCGTCCCAGGTCCCGCGACGCGGTTTCGGACCAGCGAATCGACCAGGGCTTCAGAGGCCCAACCGGCGCTTCAGATCTTCGTGCCGGACCGTGCGGCTGGCCCGGATATCGAGCCGAGCGTCGAGCAGGCCGACCCGGAACGCGGCGCGGTCGGCTCCCTCCTCATCCCCCGTGGGGACGAGGTCGAGGACCTTGTTGAGGAGCTCGTCGTACGTCTCGCGAGGGGATTGCTTCAGTCGCGCGAGACGCTCCCGGGTTTCGAACGCGAGTTGGATGGTGGCGACCACACCCGTCCCTCGGGCCGCGGATGCACATAGCTTACGATATGGTGACAATATGGAGTTTGGATGCGGGGAGAGGGCATCGCCGAAGAGTTCGCATCCCGAGAGTCGTTCCGCCGTGTTCGGATCGAGGGTTAGGATTTCGATCTCCGGGGCGTGACCACGGGCAAGGACGATCGACTCGTTCCGCGTGGGGTGATAAGTTCTTATGAGGGTGTACATCTTCTACCGGCCATGGCGGTTGCTAGTTCGGCCCGACGCGTGGACGTCACACTCGGGACCAC
>DATJVB010000098.1:0-36376 GCA_035502055.1 Thermoplasmata archaeon
CCATCTCGCCTCCTTCCGGGTGACCGTCCGAGCGCGCCGGGCGGGGGGCGACGCGAACGCCCCGCCGCGCGAGTACTTCGTCTGCACGACCCACCGCGCGATCCTGGATGCGCTCGACCGGACGGTCCGGGCGGACGGAGGCGTGCCGCGACTCGTGTCGACGCAGGCGCTCGACTTCGGCGAGGGCTGACGCCCGCGAGACGGGCGGGGACTCGGGCGTCCCCGTAGCGCCCCCACGTCCCGGGCGCCGGCCACGCGGCGGCCGGGAGCCTCGCGTCCGAGAACTCGGTCCGGGAGGAGAGGAGGCCGAGACTCCCGAGACCTTGGACGGCCTCGACAGGTTTATCAAGGAAGCCCACCATATGCCAAATGTCTGACAAAGGGCGGAGCCTCGTCTGACACTCGATGGTCGACACCTCGGAGCGGGTGACCGTCCGGATACCCCAGGACCTTCTCGAGAAGCTGAAGCAGATCCAGCAGGCGCGCGGTACCCCGACGATCTCCGACACGATCCGCGAGGGGCTCGAGCGGTTCATCGAGATGAACCTCCCTCCGCCGAACATCCGCAAGGTCGTGATCGACCTGCCCCGTCAGGACAACCACCAGCTCGAGGAGCTCGTCCGGGAGGGGACCAGCGTCTCGATTGACGACGCGGTCCGCTCGGCGGTCCGGGAGTACATCCGCGTCCGGCTGGAGCAGGCCGGCGGCCCGCCCGTACGGCCGCGCCGCGAGGGCGAGCCGGTCCCCGCCGACGGCGCGCCGCCGAGCTAGCGGGGACGGATGGAGTCCGACGCGGCCGAGCCTTGGGCCCGCCTCGCGCACCCGGATACGTTCGCGGTCGTCGGGCTCGGCGGGGCCGGCGGCGACGCGGTCCGCGACCTCGTGCAGCTCGGCATCCCCGGCGTCCGGGCGTTCGCGGTCAACACCGACCGCCGCCACCTCCTCGGTCTCCCGGTCGAGGAGCGGATCCTCCTCGGCCAGCGGCAGCTCGGCGGCCGGGGGAGCGGCGGCAACCGCTCGCTCGTCCTCGACGCGGCGGCCGAGGGCCGGGAGGAGGTGCTCCGCCGGCTCTCGAGGTTCGAGGTCGTCTTCCTGCTCGCGGGCCTGGGGGGCGGCACGGGGAGCGCCCTCCTCCCCTACCTCGCGAACGCCCTCCGGTCGACGAACGCGCTGCCCGTTCCCGTCGTCTTCCTCCCGTTCCACATCGAGCTCGAGACGAACGCCGACCGGCGGGCGAACGTCGAGGAGACGCTCGGGGAGCTCGAGGCGATGGGCGGCCTCCTCCTCGCCCTCGCGAACGAGAAGCTGAGGCGCTTCGAGTCGCTCTCGCTCCCCCGGGTGCTGCTCCTGCGGAACACGTTCCTCCACCGGCTCGTGACGAGCCTCGTCGACATGATCGAGCATCCGAGCCAGCTGAACGTCGACCTCGCGAGCCTCCGCACGCACCTCGCGAGCGCGGGGCTCTCGACCCTCCTCCTGGGCGAGCACCACGTCGCCGAGCCCGAGGGGCTGGTCCACCAGGCCCTCACCGAGACGCTCCTCGACTTCGAGGTGACGGCCGGCGCCTCCGCGCTGATCCACCTCGACGGCGGCTCGAACCTCACCCTCCAGACGATCCACCGGATCCTCGGCACGATGCGCGACCGTCTCGGCGCCCCCGAGCGGCTCATCCTCGGGACCCGCTACCACCCCGATCGGCGCGACGTCGTCCGGCTGACGGCGATCGTCGGCGGGCTCAAGTCCCGGTCGATGCGGGCGGTCCTCGGTCCGGGCCGTCGGCCCGCGCCGGCCCTTCGGGCGTAGGGCGCCCCGCCGGCCCTATGGGGGGCTCGCGGCGGTCGAACTCCGCGAGGAGGAGGTCGATGCACTGCGACGCCCGAAGCGCGCGGGGCCCGACGGAGACCCGGGGGACCCCCGCCGACTCGAGGACCGCCCGTTCGGCGGGCGCGGGATCGGTGGGGTCGCTCAGGACCGCCGAGAAGTCGGTCGCCCCCGGGAGCGCGGCGGCGATGGGTCCGCCGCCCTCCTCGAGCCAGAGGGGGTGCGGTCCGGCGAGGAACTCCTTGAGCGCCGCGAGCGGGTCGACGGGCCCGACGACGAGGCCGGGCGACGACTCGACGTCCCGGTCGAGCGCGACCGATCGGACGAGGGCGTTCTTGAGGAGGGCCGCCGTCGACCGCTCGTCCGGGTTGAGGCGCCGGAGACGGTCGCCGACGAGGCGGATCCGCCGGGCCCGGGGGGCCGGCGCGGCGACGAACAGGACCCACATCTCCACGTCCCGGCGGAGGTCGTTCGAGAGCGTGAACGCGGTCGAGACGGCGCGCGCGACCTCGTCCATCCGTCCCCCGCCCCCGGCGAGGTCGTTGAGGGTGAACGCGCCGTCGACGGGGACCCGGTGGGCGAGGAGCAGGATCCGCCGCATCGACGACGGGCCGGGGGCCTCCCGGCCAAGAAACGTTTGCGCGGCGGCCCGACGGGCCCCTATTCGCGGTGCGGACGGGACGCCCGGGACGTCGAGCGGCCGGGCGGGCTCGGCGGGGTGAGCGACCGGTCCTCGCGCTCGAGCCAGACCTCGTCGCCGAGCTCGTGGTAGACCGCGTGGGCGGGCAGTCCGGTCCCGCGCTCCCCGTGGGGGAGGCGGAACGCCCCGGAGCGGCCGGCGTTGTTCGAGTAGACGACGTCCGCCTCGCCCGCGTCGGCCATCGCCTGGGTCTCGGCCCGGGCGAGGTCGAAGATGCGGTCCTTGCGGAACATCCAGTAGTGGATCCGCCACTCGCGGCCGTCGTAGAGCGTCGTCTCGTCGCGCTCCGTCTCCAGGATCCCCGTGTCCTCGAGCATGTAGAACGTGTCGCGGTCGTCCGGCTCGAGCACGTTGTCGATGATCCGCTCGTTGAACCCGAAGAAGTTGAGGACGTGGGCGGCGATCGAGCGGGCGTCCTCCGGCCGCATCCCGTCGTGCCCGACGGACCGCCGGATCGCCTTCGCGAGGGAGTCGTGGTCGACCGGGCCGGCGAGCGCGAGGGCGGGATCGTTCGGGATCCCGGCCCGCGTGGTCCGAACGTCCTCCTTCGACCGGAGGGGGACCGGGTTGCGGAGCGTGTACCGACGCGGGGCCTCGGGGCGTCGGTCGGCCGGCGGTCGCTCCATCGACTATTCAATCCCTGGGAGGGGTATAAAAGACTTCGTCGGGGGTCCGACGCGCGGGGCGCTCCGTGGGACGGGCGCTCCGTCAGGCGGCCGGGGCCTTGCGGGCCCGGCCGACCCGGTGCATCGCGTCGATCATCGGCCGCCACTCGTCGGCCTCGATCCGCCGCTCCGCGTCGGTGAGCGACTCGAGGGAGGCGTCGAGCGGCAGGATCGCCTTCGTGAGGTACAGGTGGGCGAACCCGCCGCCCGTCGGGCCGGTCCACGGCCGGTCCCGCCGCTCGTAGGAGCGGAACTCGTAGTACTCGGGCGCCGGGACGAGCCAGAGGATGCTGTCGTCCGTCGAGCGGATCCCCTGGTCGCCCCGCGGCTCCGCGTGGAGCCCGAGGTGGCGCTGGATCGCCGCCGGGATGTTGAACAGGAACTTCTCCGACACCCGGGCGAACCCGAGGCTCCGGTGGCGGCTCTGCTCCGCGAAGACGACCTCGCGGGCCTGGTGGGCGCTCACGACCCGGACGATCCCCGGCCCCCGGGCGAAGAACGCGATCCCCCGCAGGAGGTCCGGCGGCTCCCGGGGGTCGGCCGCGCCGAACCGGATGAGCTCGGCCGCGTCGGCGGGGAGCTGCGTGTTGAGCCAGGTCGGCCGGGCCGCCCGGAGGACGACATACTCCATCGTCACCGGTTGGACCGCGGGCCGCCTATAAGAAGCCAAGGACCCCCGCGCCCATCGTTCAGTCGACCCGGCGGGGCGAGAGCGCGGCGAGCGGATCGACGATCTCGGGGAGGGTCCCGATCGACAGCGCGAGGTCGGCCGCGGCGCGGACCTCGGGGAGGGCGCTGTTGAGGGCGACGCCGCCGCCCACGCGGCGGAAGACGACCGCGTCGGCCCAGCCGTCGCCGACGTGCGCGGTCTCGCTGCGGGTCGTCCCGGCCCGGTCGAGGAGGCCCGCGAGCCCGTCGAGCTTGGAGGCGTGGACGGCCCCGTACGGGGCGATCCGTCCGCCGACGAACACGGTCCCGCGCGTCCCGGCCGCGTCGTCGAACCCGAACCGGTCGCGGTACCAGGCGCAGACGTACTCGGGGTTGTGGCTCAGGAGGGCGACCCGGGAGCCGCGCGCGCGGAGCGCGGCCACGCCCTCCGCGATCCGCCCGATCCGCGGCGTCGCCTCGAGGATCGCTTCGACCTCCGGGCGGGTGAGGCCGACGGCGAGATCCAGGAGCTCCCGAAGGTGGGCGTCCTCGCCGGTCTCCCGGGCGAGGAACCGCCGGTTCGACTCCCGGTACGCGTCCAGCCGGCCGGTCCGCTCGGCGAGGAACCGCCAGCCGTGGCCCTGGGTGAGCGTGCCGTCGATGTCGAACGTGACGAGCCGCCACGGGAACCGCGTCATCGGGCGGGGCCGCCCGGCGCGCGCCGTCCGAGCCCGAACCCGAGGAGGATCCCACCCAGCCAGAGTCCCCAGACGCCGAGCGCGAGCGCGGCGAGCGCGCGGCCCGCGTCGGGCGAGTCGAAGGGGAACGACGCGTAGACGGCGAGGACGCCGACCAGGGTGACCGCGACCCCCCCCATGATGGTCCAGCCCCGGCGGCTCCCGGGGCCGGCCGGCACCCGGCCCGGACGCTCCTCGGGAAACATCCCCCCGCTCGAGGGGGCCGCCCTCTTAACGGGCGCGCCGGACAGGCGGCCAACGGGCAGGGGCGGGCCCGGGCGCAACCGCCATGCGATCCCGCGGCCGTTCCGGGGCGTGTCCGCCTCCGCGCCCGACCGGCGCCGACCCCGACCCAAGCGCGAGCCCGACCCCGCGGCCGCGGAGGACGAGCGCCGAGAGCGCGGGATCCGCGAGCCGCTCGACGTCGCGGTCATCGAGACGTTCCCGCACCTCGCGGTCGCGGTGCGGAACCCGGTCCATCGGACCCGGTACGTCGTCCACCTCCCCGCCTACCCGACGCGGGAGGGGGCGCTGTGCAGCTGCCCCGACTTCGCCCACCGGGGGATCGGGATGTGCAAGCACATCGAGGCGGCCCTCCACCGGCTCGACGGGCGGCCGAGCGAACGGGAGCTCCCGCGACGGGGCCTACCGGACCCTCGAGCGCTCTGGGAACGGATCGACGCGGTCCCCCGGCCGACCCGGCTCTCCGCCGCCACGCTCCGGGCGGCCGGCCGGCTCCTGTTCGAGTCGGCGTAGGAGCCCCGCGGGCGGGGGCCGGGGCGTCGTCGCCCCGGGGGCGGCCGCCTCGCGGCGGCCGGTCCGATCGATGGTCCGGCTCAGGCGCTGCTCATCCCCGGCGCGCCCTTCAGCGCCCGGATCTTGTAGTACTCGGGGTCGACGACGACCTCGCCGTTGACGCCCATCGTCTCGATGCTCCGGAGCGAGAGCCCGCTCTGGGCCTTCGCCTTCTGCCAGTCCGCGATCGGGATCGAGAACTTCTTCTCGACCTCCGTCCGGTAGATCGGGCCCGAGTTGTACGAGCAGAACGGGATGATCCGCCCGTCGGGGACCGAGTAGTGGATATCGCAGCGCATGAGGCGCTGGATATCGTAGTCGTACGCGTCCTGGAAGTGCATGTTCCCGATGTACAGCGTGCGCCAGGTGAACTTCGCGAGCGCCTCCTTGTTCCCCTCGGTGAAGATCGCCGCGATGACCTTGACGCAGTTCTTCTCGCTCAGCCCCTCCGGGGCGCGGCTGAAGTCGAAGTACTTCGAGACGTCGTGGAGGAGCCGCGCGCCCGCGACGGCGGTGCGGACCCGCGCGAACCGGGCGTCCCGGTACTTCTCGATCATCTGCTCGACGTTCTCGAAGAACCCGTCGACGTCCATGAACCGCGGGAGCGGGGTGATCTTCTGGCCGTCGCGCGAGATGAACGCGAACGTCGCGCAGCCGCAGCCGGGGTGCGTCGTCAGCGTCATCTTCTCCTCGCCGTGGATGATCGAGACGAGCTCCGAGATCGGCGCGACCGACGGCACGGGGAAGAAGTCCGACTTCTCGAACGGCCCGTCGGTGCAGAGGATCCGGACCAGGTCCGACTGGGTGAACCGCATCTGGAACCGGTCCTTGTCGGGGATCCGCGCCGTGAGGGCGACCGGCTGGAAGTTGACGCCCCGGACGACGTCCAGGTTGTCGATCGCGAACTTCACCGTCGGCCAGATCTCCTTCTCGTTGAACCCGCCGACGAGCGTCGGCACGAGGACGACGGAGAGCGGCTTGTCGGGCTTGCCCTGGGCGAGCTCGGCCGCCGAGGTGTGGGTCTCCCGCGCCGCCTGGATCGCCTTCTGCTTCACCTTGAGGAGCGGGACCCCCCGCACCTTCCGGTAGATCTCGTCGTCCAGCCCGTCGAACTGGAGGTAGAGGGTGTGGAGCCCCGAGTCCCGGCACGCCTGCGCGAATCCGGGCTCGTTGGCGATCCGGATCCCGTTCGTCGCGACCTGGACCTGCTTGAAGCCGAGGTCCCGGGCCATGCTGACCGCGTCCAGGAACAGCGGCGAGAGCGTCGGCTCCCCGCCCGAGAACTGGACGGCGACCGCGCCGACCGGCTTCTGCTCCCGGAGCGTCTTCAGCATGAAGTGGATCTGCTCGCGGGTCGGCTCGAAGACGTAGCCGGCGGCGTTCGCGTTCGCGAAGCAGACCGGGCACTTGAGATTGCACCGGTTCGTGAGGTCCATGAGGGCGAGCCCGGTGTGGGACTTGTGGTGGCTGCACATCCCGCACGTCGTCGGGCAGCCGCGGAACTTCTCGAAGTACGGGTTCTCGTACCCGACCCCGTCGTGGGCGTAGACCTCCATCCGGAGGTAGAAGTCGACGTCGTTGGAGATGATATCCCAGAAGTAGCCGTGCACCCGGCACGTCTTCTCCATGATCACCCGGCCGTCCTTCTCCCGGACGACGGCGGGAATGACCTTGATGCACTCGGGGCAGACGCTCGCGGTCTTTCGGGGAAGGCCGCGCGGCGCCTGGAACTCCTTCATGACCCTTGCCGGCATTCGTTCCTCACTCGGTGCCCACGGGTTGCCCCGCGGACTTGGAACCGACCACGAGCGTGACTGTACATATACGATGTGTCGCTTGGTGGACGACAGGTTGGCCGTCCCGTGACGGGGCATCGCACGGCTTCGTGAGCGACAACGGGCCCGGATCCCGCACTCGACGCGAGGGATTAAGGCGGGGAAGTCGCTCCCCCGTCCGTGCCTCCGAACCGTCGGCGCCCGCGCCCCCGGACCGCCCCGCGCGCCCGGCCCCGGAAGCGTCCGGCCCGTCGCCCCCGCGGAGGGTTCGTCGGCCGCGACCCGTCGCCCGTCCTGGACCGGTACCCGCCCCGCGCCCCGGCCGACGGCGGGCGCCCGATCGCACCGCCCCGGCCCGTCGTCGCGCCGTCGGCCGCCCCGGCCGCCCCGCCGGCGACCCTCCCGCCGACCGCCCCGGCCGACGCCCCTACGCCCCGGGGGCTCCTCTCCCTCGAACGGCCGTTCGACGTGGACGAGTTCGCCGCCCTCCTGGGGAGCCCGGCAATCCGGGTCGACGTGCCGAAGGAGGCGCTCGCGGAGGTCCTCCGCCGGATCACCGACTTCATGGGGTTCGGCATCTACGTCTACGCCCTCAGCGTCCGGCCCGGTCCCGACGAGACCCTGCGACGGTTCGTCGTCGAGCTCCGCCGCGTCGACTTCTCGTCGGCCGAACGCCGCTGGGTCCCGTTCGAGGAGAAGGGGACGGTCGATTCGCCTTTCGGACCCGGCGGCTCCGGGTGAGACGACCCATCGCCGCTAAAAAGGGGGGGCCGCCTCCCCTCGAAGGCGGCCCATGGCGGAGGACGGCGTGAACGACCGGCTGGAGGTCGAGCTGCAGGCGCTTCGGGCGGAGCTCGCCGAGCTGAGGAACGAGCAGCGGGAGATGGCGAGGGCCATCGAGCAGATGGTGACGACGTTCCGCTCGCTCGCGGTGCACCTGGGGATCGCGTCGGAGCCGTACAAGAAGCCCGCGAAGTCGTCCCAGACGAAGCGGGAGATCCCCGGCTTCGCGTAGTCGCCGGGGCGTCCGCGCGCGGGCCCGGCCCCGAAGGCTAATCCCGAAACGCGCCTCCCGCGCCCCCGGGGGCGTCCCGCACGATCCGGTACACGGTCCGCGTCGATCGACCGAACGACCACCGGGCCGAGTTCGTCACGTTGGTCCCCGACGTCCGCGGGCCCCACGTCGACTTCGTCCTCCCGTCGTGGGTCCCGGGCTCGTACTGGATCCAGGACCCGGCCCGCTCCGTCCGGGACGTGGCGGCGTGGACGAAGGGCCGGACCGCTCCGCTGCCCGTCGAGCGTGTCGAGAAGGCCCGGTGGCGGGTCGCGACCCCCGATGCGGAGGCGATCGAGCTCACCCACACCGTCTACGGGCACCAGCTCATCACCGAGGCGCTCGACGTCACCGACGACCACCTGTTCGTGAACGCCGGCTTCTGCCTCCCGTACGTCGACGGGCGGGCGAACGAGCCGTGCGAGATCGCGCTCGACCTCCCCCCCGGCTGGCGGGCGTACGCGGAGCTCCCGGACGTCGGGAGCCACCCGCCCACGTTCCGGGCCGAGGACTACGACGCGCTCGTCGACGCGCCGATCGACTGCGGGACGCCGCTCGAGCTCGGGACGACCGCCCGCGGGATCCCCCACCGGATCCTCCTGTGCGGCGCCGGCGGCAACTTCGAGGCGCACCGTCTCGAGGCCGACCTGGGGGCGATCGCCGAGGCGGCGATCGACCTCCTCGGCGGGTCGCCCCTGCGTCGGTACACGTTCTTCTGCCACCTGAACGAGATCTCCGACGGCGCGCTCGAGCACCGCGGCTCGGTCTCCTTCGTGATGCCGAGGACGACGTTCCGACCGGCGTCGGCGTACCGGTGGTTCCTCCGCGTGAGCGCCCACGAGTACTTCCACCTCTACAACGTGAAGCGGATCCGCCCGAAGGTGTTCGACCCGATCGACTACACCCGGGAGGTGTACACGCGGCTCCTCTGGGCGATGGAGGGGCTCACGGACTACTACGCGTACCTCCTTCTCCGCCGCGCCGGGCTCGTCCCGCCGTCGCGCACCCTCACCGACCTCGCGGGCCTCGTGCGGCAGCTCCTCGCGACCCCGGGCCGGGCCGTGACGTCCCTCGAGCTCGCCTCGCTCCAGGCGTGGGTCGACCTGTACCGGCCGTACGAGGAGTCGCCGAACCAGTCGGTCTCGTACTACCTCAAGGGGACCCTCGTCTCCCTCTGCCTCGACCTCGAGCTCCGGCACCGGTCGGAGAACCGCCGGTCCCTCGACGACGTCGTCCGGCACCTGTACGCCGCCTACGGCGTCCCCCGCCGGGGGCTCGGGGAGGACGAGTTTCCGGCCGCCGTCGAGGCGGCGACGGGGGTCGACGTGCGCGCGCTGTACGACGCGCTCGTCCGCACCACGGAGGAGATCGACTTCGGGCGATTCCTCGCGCACGCCGGCCTCGAGCTGCGGGAGAAGCCGAAGCCCCCCGGCCCCGATGACGACGAGCCGGCGGGGTACCTCGGGATCGAGGTCGAGGAGCGGCGGGGGCTCGCGCGGATCGCGCGGGTGCTCGACGGCGGCCCCGGCCGCCGGGACGGGCTCTCGCCCGGGGACGAGATCGTCGCGTTCAACAACGTGCGGGTCCGGCACGACGAGTTCGCCTCCGCCCTCGCCCGGTTCCCGGCCGGGAGCGATCTCGCGATCACCGTCTTCCGCCGCGGGTACCTCACCACGGTCCGCACGACGCCGGGGACGTCGCCCCCCGAGGCGTACGAGATCGTGCCGAGAGCCGAGGCGGGCCCGCTCGAGAAGGCGGTGTACGAGGGGTGGCTCAAGGCCCCGTGGACCCCGCCGAAGGCGCCCGGCTGACGTCGGCCCCGTCCGGCGGCAGGAGGACGGCCTTGCGGCCGTACCGCCAGGCGCCTTCGAGCGGGTAGAGGCGCCGCAGCTGCGTTGCGACTGCGTCGCCGATGCGGACCGATCCGGGCTCCGCGTCGGCGACCTGGAGGGTCACGCGGACCCCCTCGCCCGGCCAGCCGGCCAGGACGACCGCGTAGGCGCCGATCCGCTCGACGAGCCCGTCGAACTCCGTCGGCTGCGCCCCGCGTCCGACGGTGGTCGCGGCGTCGACGACGAGCCCGCGGCGCGGGAGCGCCCGCGGCCCCAGCGCGTCCGCGCGGCCGCACGCGCGGCACCGTCCCGCCGGCGGGAACGTGGTGGCGCCGCACGCGCCGCACCGCTCCCCGACGAACCGCCATCGGGCCGGGAGGTTCTCGAGGTACCGCGCGCGGGCCACGTACGCCCCCTCGGACCGCGGGCCGTCGCCGAGGACCGGCGAGTCGAACGGACGGCCGTCGGGCGTCGGACGGCCGCGTTCCGCGGCGGCGGTCCCCCCGGGGACGAGCGGGGTCTCGCCGACCGTGAGGCCGAGGAGGTCGGTCCGCTCCCGGTCGACCGCGGCGACGACGACGCGTTCGCCCGGGCGACCGTCGGCGGCCGCGTCGACGAGAACCGACGCCGCCCGCGTAGCGGGATGCCGGCCGGCGGTGCCCGGCTCGATCCACGGCGCCACCATCGTCCGGACCCCCGGGAAGGCGCGCTCGACCTCGGCGAGGAGGACCGGCGGCGCCGCCGCCGCGAGGAGGACCGCCCGGCGCGGGCCGTCGCCGCCGAGGCCGGGCTGGGCGCGGCCCGCGGCGTCGACCCACCGCGCCGCGTCCGGCGGCCGATCGGCCGGATGGCTGCGGGACGCGTACCCGTCGATCCGGGCCCCGTCCCCGGGGGCGACGAGGAGGCCGACCGCCGCCGCGGCCCGCTCCGGCCGCCCGGCGGCGACGTCGACGACGACGACCGCCCGGTGGCCCGGGTCGCGCTCGGGGGACCCGGGCCCGGCGGCCGCGACGAGCGCGCGTCCCAGCCCCTCCGCCGTCGCCGCGTGGTGGCGCACGTCGAGCGCGGCGTCGCCGAGCGCCTCGCCGAGGAGCGCGTCCGCGTCCCCGGGGAGCTCGCCGACGAGCTCGAGATGGGATGGGAGCGGGTCCGTCCCGGCCCGGTCCGCGAGGCGCTCGAGCGCCGCCACCGCGAGCGTGAACGCGTCCTCGTCCGGCCCCTCCACGGGCGTCGTCCCGGCGCGCCACCCGGGGACGACCCGCTCCGCGGCGACGATCGACGGGCCGGTCATCCCGCCCCCGCGGAGAAGAGGGTCACGGTGGCGCTCGCCCCGCTGCCGCCCACGTTGTGCGCGAGCGCGTGGCGGGCCCCGGCGACCTGGCGGGGGCCGGCCTCGCCGCGCAGCTGGAGCACGATCTCGTGGACCTGGCTCACGCCCGTCGCCCCGATCGGGTGGCCCTTCGCCTTGAGGCCGCCGTCGGGGTTGACCGGCAGCCGGCCCCCGATCCGGGTCGCCCCGGAGAGCGTCCACTGGGCCGCCTCGCCCGGCGCCGCGAAGCCGAGGTCCTCGAGGGCGAGGAGCTCGGCGATGGTGAAGCAGTCGTGCGCCTCGACGAGATCGATGTCGTCGCGGCCGATCGGCGCGTCCCGGAACGCCTCCGCCGCCGCGCGGCGCGTCGCGGGGAGACCCGTGAGCGTCGCCCGCTCCTGCACCGCGAGCGTGTCCGACGCCGCCCCGACGCCGGCCACCAGGATGGGCCGGTCGGTGTACCGCCGGGCGGTCTCCTCGGAGGCGAGAAGGACCGCGGCCGCCCCGTCGGTCACCGGGCAGCAGTCGAGGAGGCCCAAGGGCGCCGCGACGCGCGGGCTCGCGAGGACCTCCTCCCGGGAGACCGCCTTCTGGAAGTGCGCGTTCGGGTTGAGGCGCGCGTTCGCGTGGTTCTTCACGGCGACCTCGGCGAGCGCCTCGGGCGGGGTCCCGAGCTCGTGCATGTGCCGGGAGGCGAGGAGGCCGTACACGCCGGCGAAGGTGAGCCCCGCCAGGCGCTCCCACTCGGTGTCGCCCGAGACGCCGAGCCAGTAGCGACGGCGCGGGCTCGGCGCGTCGGTCATCTTCTCGACGCCGGCGACGACCACGAGCTCCCGCCGACCGCTCTCGATCGCGAGGATGCCGGCCCGGAGGGCGAATCCCGCGCTCGCGCACGCGTTCTCCACGTGGCTCACGGGGAGCCCCGTCCGGCCGAGCTCCTCGGCGAGCACGGCGGAGACGTTCCCGAGCTGCCAGCCGGCGATCCCGAGGGTCCCCAAGAACCCCTCCTCGAGCGCCGTGCGCTCGACTCCCCGGTCGACGCTGCCGACCGCCCGGTCGACGGCGCTCCGGAGGAGCGCCCGGGGTCCCTCGGGAAGGACGCCGAAGCGGGTGTGGCCGGAGCCGATGACCGCGACCCGCCGAGCCACCCCTCCGGAGCGCCCCCGAACGCTTTAGATGCGCGCACCGATGCCGGCCATAAAACGGAGAGGGACTTCACCGGTGGAGGAAGAAGGTCCGGTCGTGGTCGGCATCACCGGCGCGAGCGGCGCGCCGATCGCCGTCCGGCTCCTCGATGCGCTCCGGGCGGCGGAGGTGCCCGTCGCCGTCGTCGTCTCCGCCGGCGGCGCCGCGGTCCTCAAGGAGGAGGTGGGGCTCTCCGTCGCCGAGGTCGCCCGCCGCGCCACGACCGCGTACGCCGACGGGGACCTCACCGCGCCGATCGCGAGCGGCTCGCGGGCGACGCGCGGGATGGTCGTCGTCCCGTGCTCCGCGAACTCGACGGCGAAGATCGCCCTCGGGCTCGCCGACACGCTGATCACGCGCGCCGCCCACGTCCACCTGAAGGAGCGGCGCAGGCTCGTCGTCGTGCCGCGCGAGACCCCCCTCTCGGCGATCCAGCTCCGGCACCTCGCCGCCCTCGCCGAGGCGGGCGCGGTCGTCCTCGACGCGGCGCCGCCGTACTACACGCACCCCCGATCGATCGACGACCAGGTCGCCTTCCTCGCCGGGAAGGCGCTCGACCACCTGGGCGTTCCGCACCGGCTGTACCGCGGCTGGCGGGCCGACGAGGGGTAGCGGCGTGGCGCGGTGGGGCGAGCTGTTCCCGTGGCCGTTCGTCGGGGTCACCGTCCTCCTCGCGGTGCTCGTCGTGCTGACGCCGAACCTCCTCTCCGCCGGAGGGGGTCCTTCGGCCGGTAGCCTCGAGTCGCAGGCCGAGCTCGTCCTCGACCGGGACACGGCCTCCGGCACCACGACGTTCTACATCCACGGCATCGGCCTCGTCCGGTACGCGACGATCCGGATCGATCTCGCCTCGGCCGGCTGGCCCGCGGAGTCGGCTCCGCGCAACTGGACGACGGCCGTCTGGCAGAACCTCTCCCTCGCCGCCGTCGAGCCGACGAAGCTCAATCCGGTCGGGGTCAACATCACCGTCCGGTACGTCGACCCGACCGGCCAGGCGGCGTGGTTCCTCGGCGAGTACGTCGTCTACGCGACGGCCGATACCCTGTACGTCGACCCGTTCCTCCCCGGCTCGTCCGCGATCGCCCCGACCGGGGTCGGCGCGCTCCCCCTCACCCTCTTCCTCACCCAGTCGTCGACGGGGACCGTCCCGTGAGGCCGTCCCGCGCCATCGTCTTCTGGCTCACCGTGATCGCCGTCCTCGTGTTCGTCGAGGTCGCCGAGCTCACGCGGCTGTTCACCCTCCCCGTGCAGAGCGCGATCGCGAACCTTCTGTCGTTCATCTTCGCCCTCGTCTTCACGACGATCCTCGCGCTCGTCGGCGCGGTGTTCATCGGGATCTACATCGCGAACCGGCTGCAGTCCCCGACCGGGTTCACCCCGTTCGAGGAGGAGATGCTTCGGATGCGCGCCGACCTCGAGGAGACGCGGGCGACGGTCGAGGCGATCCGGGCCCACGTCGGGGCGCCCCCCGCGGCCCCGTCGCCCGGCGATCCGAAGGGACGCCCATGAAGGTGCCCGTCGTCGACAACGGCGGCCAGTGGACCCACCGGGAGTACCGGGTCCTCCGGGACCTCGGGGCGGAGACCCGGATCGTGCCGAACACGATCCCGTTCGACGAGCTCGACGCCGACGGCGTCGTCCTGAGCGGCGGCGCGCTCAGCGTCGAGGGGTCCGACGCGCCGCTCGGCCGGATCGCCGACTGGATCGACCGGATCGACCGGCCGGTCCTCGGCATCTGCGTGGGGCACCAGTTCCTCGCCCGGCACTTCGGCGGGACCGTCGAGCGCGCGCCGCAGCCCGAGTTCGGCCGGGTCGACGTGACGGTGGAGGCGCCCGACCACCCCGTCTTCGCCGGGCTTCCCGACCGGCTCAAGGTCTGGGCGAGCCACAACGACCGGGTCGCCCGGCTCCCCGACGGATGGGCCCGGCTCGCCCGGTCCGAGGCGTGCCCCGTGCAGGCGATGGCCCACCCGACGCGCCCGATCGTCGGGGTCCAGTTCCACCCCGAGGTCGAGCACACCGAGGGCGGCCGGGAGATCCTCGCCCACTTCCTCGCGATGTGCCGCCGGTAGGGGCCGCCCGGTCAACCGATATGTACGGCCGGACGGTCCGGTCCGGCGGATGCGCGTCCGCCGGGTCTCCGGCGGCCGGGAAGGGGAGCTTCTCCACCGGGCCGCGGAACTGAGGAAGTCCGTCGACCCGCTCTTGCCGCGGCTCGCGGGGGACGCCCCCCGGGACCGGTTCGACCGGCTCCGGGCGGAGCTCGACGAGGTGCGCGAGGCCCGCGACGACGCGGCGCGGCTCACCCGCCTGGGCCGGGGGTGGAAGGACCCGCTCGCCCGGGCCCTCGCGGGCCTCTACGCGTTCTACCTCGACCCCGGCCAGCCGGTCGTCGCGAACGCCTCGTTCCCCGGCGGCGAGGTGTCGTTCGCCGTGCTGAACGCGGCGCCCCGGGAGGCGCACATCGCGGTCCAGGAGGGGGACGACCCGGCGAAGCTCCTCCTCGGGTACCTCGGGCGGGCCCGCAAGGGGTTCCACTTCTTCGCGGACGCCGACGGGCTCGTCTGCACCGGTCGCGACGCGACGCCTCCGGCGCGGTTCGTCGAACGGCAGGTGGGCGAGCTCCCGTACCGCCTCCAGGCGACCCCGGGCGGCCGGGCGTACGCCTGCCCGCACCTCCGCGCCGGGGCGCACCGGCCGTTCCTCGAGATCCGCTGGATCGGCCCCGACGCGGCGATCCAGGTCTGCGAGGGGTGCGTCCGGGACGATCGTCAGCTCCTCGCCGCCCTGTCGAGCGGCGTCGCGGGCCCGGACCCGGAGCGGACGTTCGCCGTCGACGTCCACCTCAACGTCGACTGCCCCCTGGGCGCCGGCTGCGTCCACGGGCGCCTCCCCGAGCTCCCCCGGGGGATCCGGAAGCGGTACGTCTTCGGCCGGCTGAGCGACCTCGAGGTCGTGCGGGAGTACCGCGCGCTCGCCCGCGACCGGATCGAGCGCGCCCCGGGAGCGCTGTTCGTCGCCGCGGGCCGGTGCTTCGGGGGCGACCGGGCGGCGTTCCTCGCGGCGCTCGGGCCGACGGCCGACGAGCGGCGCGCCCTCGAGGAGATCCTCCCGACGGTCGAAGGGCCATTCGAGATCGACGAGCTCACCGCGAGCCGGGCGCTCGAGCGGCTGTGGCCGACGCACGCCGAGGAGATCGTCCGGGCGATCGTCCCCGATCCCGACCGGGCGGCCCGGCTGGTCCGGGAGGCGCGGGCGAACCCCGGGAGGGTCTCGGACCTCCTCCGCCGCGCCGGCCGGGAGACCCGCGAGCGGGAGGTCCTCGACTCGCTGCCCCGGTACGCGGGCCTCTCGCCGGAGGCCGCGTTCGTCGATTCGGTCGCTCGCACGTACCGGTCGCAGGGCGCCGGCGAGGCGGTGAAGCGGCTCTTGGCCGACCTCCCCCGGGAGGGGAAGGAGCGGGGGCTCGCGTTCGGCCTCCTCGAGGCGCTCTCGGCGGCCCCGGCGCACCGGTGGCAGTTCACCGACACCGAGCAACGGTTCGGCGGGGCGCTCGCCGACGCGGCGCGCCGGCTCCTGGAGGCTCCCGCCGAGGCGTACGACCGGGCCCTCGGCGAGCTGATGGGCGGCGCCGGCGTCGCCCACTGGGGCCACCGCGTCGCCGACGCCGCGTGAGTCCCCGCCGACCGCGGGGCTCTAATAGGGGGGACCCCCCCTCTAGTCGTCGGTGCCTCCCCCGGGCGCCCCCATGACACCCCCTCCCGCCGGCTCCGACGCGGCGCCGATCGCCATCGTCGCCTCGTCGGACGAAGAGACCCGCGTCCTCCTCCGGGGCCTGCTGAGGCTGTACCATTTCCGGGTCGCCGGGGACGCGCGGAGCCTCGCCGAGACGCGCGACCTGGTGCGCGCGGAGCGGCCGGACCTCCTCGTCGCCGACGCGGAGCTCGCCGACGGCTCCGGCCTCGACGCGATCGCCGAGGGGAAGCGCGACCGGCCGGGGCTTCGTACCGTCCTCGTCGCGCGCGGCACCGCCCCACCGGCTCGGGGCGACCCGGCCTCCCCCGACGCGGTCCTCCGCCGGCCGTTCCGGATCGTCGACCTCGCGGACGCGATCCGCGTCCCGGGGAGCGCCGCGACGGCCGCGTAGGCTACGGCTCGCGCCCCCGGAACCGCGCGACGGCCGCCTCCTCCTCGAAGTGGAGGGTCGGCGCCGGCACGACGACCGCGTGCATCGGCGGCCCGAACTCCGTCGCCGCGAGCCGGCCGGCGGGGCCCCACCAGCCGGCGGCGGTGTCGGTCCCGACGCGGGCCGCGACGCCGAGGGGGGTCTCGGCCGCGACCCCCGAGGCGGGCTCGTCGAGGAGCCGCCGGATCGCCTCCCCCGGCGAGAGGAACCGGCCCTCGGCGGGGGCGAGGTCGAGCAGGACCAGCGTGTGCAGTCCCTGCGACCGGTTCATCCCGATGCGCTCGAACGGCGACCCGGGGCGGAAGCGCGGGTCGGGGAACGGGATCGAGACGGGCCGGCCGAACCGGTACCCCATGAGGCCGAGGAAGCCGGGGACCGCGCTCACGACGCTCGCGTGCGGCAGGTACCGCCAGGCGTGCCCCCGCCCCTCGGCGGCGACGCGCAGCGCGACGTGGGTCGTCGCGGCGAACGGGTCGCCGGGCACGAGGAGCGCGACGGTTCCGCCGCCGTCGAGCGCGTCGAGGACGGCCCGGCCGTCCTCCACGGCCGCGCGGTCGAGGCGGACGATCGGCCGCCGGAGGGCGGTCTCGAGGGCGTCGAGGGTGCCGGGCGGGTAGAGGGCCGTGAACTCCTCGGCGAACACGGCGCGGGCCGCGCCGAGGGACTCGAGCACCGCGGGGCCGAGTCCGCCGACCCCCGAGAGGCCGGCGCCGACGAACAGGAGCTCCCCCATCGGCGCGCGCTAGGCGTGGATCGCGATCACGGGGCACGGGGCGTTCCGGAACAGCTCGTCCAGGAACCGGCGGGTGACGAGCGGCACCCCCGGCCGGACCGACTCCTCGCCGACGAGGAGGAGCCCGAACCGCTCGCGCGCGGCGGCGGCGAGGATCGTCTCCGGGAGCCGGCGCCGGCTCACGTGCACCGACCCGCGGCCGGCGACCGGGTGGAAGTGGATCGCGATCCCGCGCGCCGAGCGCGTGGGCGGCGGCACCGTCGCGTCCGGCCCGAGCGGGCCGAGCTGGAGGGCGATGAGCGGGATCCCGTGGTGCCGGACCGCGAGCTCCTCGCCGACCGCGAGCACCTTCGGCGGCGGGGTCGGCTGGAACGTGGGGAGGATGATCCGGTGCACCGTCTCGTCGGCGAGGGCGAGGCGGTTCACGATGAGGACGTCGCACGGCGCGTGGTGGAGGAGCGCGCTCGCGGTGTGGCCCACGAACGGGTTCCGGCTCCGCCGGTCGCCCCGCAGCGTCATGAGGATCGCGTCGACGGCGTGCGACTCCGCGCTCTCGAGGATCTCGCCGGTGACGTCCGTCGACGCGCGGACCTCCGGATCGACGCGGACGTCGAGCGCGGCGCCCGCCTCGTGGGCCGGGACGACGATGTTGACCGACGCGCGCCACTCCCGGGTCACCTCGGGGATCGACGTCGTCGGGATGATGTGGAGGACACGGATCTCCCCGTCGGCGTCGAGGAGGCCCGCGCCGAACCGCACGAGCGGCTCGACCTCGGACGGCTCGTCGACGGGAATCAGGATGCGGCGGTACACGGTCTAGCCGCCCCTCAGCGCGAGGAGGTCGAGGTCGAGCGATATCACGTCCACGTACGACGGACCCAGGAACCCGAACAGCGGGGGACGGATGTGGCTTTGGACGAACCCGAGGAGGAACGCCTGGGAGAGGTTCGTGTGCGCCGCGACCCGCGGGACCTGGACGAGGACCGCCGCCGGCGTGAGGTCCGGGTCGAGCCCGCTCGCGGACGGGGAGACGAGGTCGAGGGGGACGGCGGTCGTGTTGTTGCCGTACTCGGCGAGGTAGGCACGCGTGAGGTTCACGAGCGCGGGATCGGTGGGACCGGGCGGCGACTCGCCCGATCCGACGGTCACGGCCCAGTCGTTGAGCGACGGCCGGAGCCAGAAGAGCGACGCGTTCGTGATGTTCTGCCCGATGAGCCCGGAGGCGATCTCGGTCGCGTTCTGCCCGGACGTCGACCCGGTCGTCCCCCACGCGACGGCGTCGGCGAACCCCGTCACGACGACGGGGTAGACGACCCCGGCGAGGAGGACGGCGACGGCGAGCGTCCCGACGATCGCGCGCGCCGACGGCGGCCGGAACGGCGGCTCGGGCGCCACCGCGCCGAACCCGCTCGGCGGGGGCTCGCGGGACGTCCCCGCGGGGGCGGCGGCGGCCATCAGAGGCCCCCCAGCAGGTGGCGGGCGGCGAGGCCGATCGCGGCGAGCGCCGGGACCCCTTCGAGGTAGGCGAGGAGGAGGTAGAGGAGCTTGATGCCGGCGAACGCGCTCACGAGGCCCCCCACCCCGTAGATGACGAGGTTGCGGCGCAGGAGATCGACCGCCGACTGTGGCCGGAACGAGACGCCGCGCAGCGCGAGCGGGATGAGGACCGGGATCATGAGGGCGTTGAACAGGAGCGTCGCGAGGACCGCGGTCTGCGGGTCGGGGAGCCCGAGGAGGTTGAGCGACGCGACCCCGGCGACGCCCACGAACAGCCCCGGGATGATCGCGAAGTACTTCGCCACGTCGTTCGTGATGGAGAACGTCGTGAGCGCCCCGCGCGTGATGAGGAGCTGTTTCCCGATCGAGACGACCTCGATGAGCTTCGTCGGATCGCTGTCGAGGTCGACCATGTTGCCGGCCTCCTTCGCCGCCGAGGTGCCGCTGTTCATCGCGAGCCCCACGTCGGCCCGGGCGAGGGCCGGGGCGTCGTTCGTCCCGTCCCCGCTCATGGCGACCAGGTGGCCGTACTGCTTCTCGCGGTTGATGAGCGACAGCTTCGTCTCGGGCTTCGCTTCGGCGATGAACTCGTCGACGCCGCTCTCGCGGGCGATCGCCTCGGCCGTGAGGCGGTTGTCGCCGGTGCACATGACGGTCCGGATCCCCATCAGCTTGAGGTCCGAGAGCCGGTCGCGGATGCCGGGCTTCACGACGTCCTTGAGGACGACGATCCCGACGATCTTCTTCCCGACGCCGATGGCGAGCGGCGTCATCCCCTTCCTCGACGCCTCGTGCGCGGCCCGGCGGGTCTCGAGGGGGAGCGGCCCGAGCGCCCGCTCCATCGCGCCGACCGACCCCTTCATCGCCTCCCGGCCGTCGGGGAACCGGATCCCGGACGTCTGGCGCTCGGCGGAGAACGGCACGACCTGGACGTTCTCCATCGACACCCGCTCGGACTGCACGCCCCGCAGCGCCGCGAGCCGGACGATCGACCGGCCCTCGGGCGTCTCGTCGAACGCGGAGACGAGGAGCGCCGCCTTCATGACGCTCTGCGCGTCCTCGCCCGGCGCGGGGATGAACTGGACCGCGAGCCGGTTCCCGACGGTGATCGTCCCCGTCTTGTCGAGGATCAGCACGTCGAGGTCCCCGGCCGCCTCGACGGCCCGCCCGGACTTCGCGACGACGTTCGCCTGACCGACGCGGTTCACCCCCGAGATCCCGACGGCGGAGAGGAGCCCGCCGATCGTCGTCGGGATGAGGCAGACGATGAGGGCCACGAGGGTCGCGAGGTCGACCGCCCCGATCGCCGTGCCGCGGAGCAGGTAGGCGAGGGAGACGACGACGAGGAGGAGGGCGCTCGTGAGCGCCGCGAGGATGATCGTGAGCGCGACCTCGTTCGGGCTCTTCTCCCGCCGCGTGCCCTCGACGAGCGCGATCATCTTGTCGAGGAAGCTCGCCCCGGGCTCGCTCGTCGCGCGGACCGTCACGGTCCCCTGCAGCACCCGGCTGCCCGCGATGACGCTCGTCCGGTCCCCCCCGCTCTCCCGGACCACGGGGGCCGACTCGCCGGTCATCATCGACTCGTCGATCACCGCGGCCCCCTGGACGACGTCGCCGTCGACGGCCACGACCTCGTTCGGCCGGACCTCGATCCGGTCGCCGACGTGGAGGCGGCCGCTCGGCACCCAGAGCCGGGCCCCGTCCGGGAGGACCTGCCGAGCCCGCAGGCCGGTCCGGGCCTCCCTCAGGGAGTCCGCCTGCGCCTTCGACTGCGCCTCGGCGATCGACTCCGCGAGGTTGGCGAACCAGAGGGTGGCGAACAGGATCACCGCGACGAGGAGGTAGTAGTCGGCGTCGAACCCAGGGCCGGTGACGTCGGGGAACGCCGACGGGACGAGGGTGATCAGGAGGACGAAGAGGAAGTACACGTACACCACGAACATGACGGGGTTCCGGACCTGCTCGCGGGGCGAGAACTTCGCGACGGAGCGGCCGAGCACCGTCCGGACGCTCGTGTGGGGGCGGCGCTGCGCGCTCACCTGCGGGGCCGGCGGGATCATCCCTACAGCCCCCCCTGGGCGAACGGCCCGATCGCGAGGACGGGGAGGAACAGGAGGCCCGTCACGACGAGGATGAACCCGAGCAGGTACAGCGTGAACGTCCCCGACTCCGTCTTGAGGGTCCCGGGGCCGGGCGGCACCGGGGACTGGCGGGCGAGGGAGCCCCCGATCGCCAGCATGGAGACGATCGGGAGGTACCGGCCGACGCTCATGATCAGCACCCCGAGGAGGTTGAAGTACGGGGTCGCGTCGTTGATCGGCCCCATGCCGCTCCCGTTGTTCGCGGACTCGCTCGTGAACTCGTAGAGGACGATCGTGAACGCGTGCGGCCCCGACCCGGCCGCGGCGGCGCCGAGCCCCGACGCGTAGGTGATCGCGAGCGGGATGAGGATGGCGAACGGATGCGACAGGATCGTCGCCGCGGCCCACTTGATCTCGCCCCGGCCGATCTTCTTCCCGAGGTACTCGGGCGTCCGGCCGACCATGAGGCCGCCGACGAAGATCGCGAGGAGGGCGTTCACGA
The DNA here is from genome assembly GCA_035502055.1 of Thermoplasmata archaeon. Taxonomy (GTDB): domain Archaea; phylum Thermoplasmatota; class Thermoplasmata; order Lutacidiplasmatales; family UBA184; genus Lutacidiplasma. Next base: position 21,521 of record DATJVB010000098.1, read on the forward strand.
GGAGGAGGCCGAAGCCGGTCCCGTCGCCCCCGGGCGCCGACTGGAGGAACATCCCCCACAGGAGGACGAGCTGCGCGCCCGGCGTGAGGGAGCCGAGCGACATGGTGGTCGCGCCCACGTTCCCGTAGACGCTCGTCACCTGGAACAGCCCGCTTTCGGCGAGGGTGAACCGGTCCTCGGCGCCGACGAGGTAGCCGTTCCCCTGGTCGACGGGGACGCCGGCGAGGAACGGGTTCGACGACTCGAAGACGAGGAACAGCACGACCGCTGTGAGGAAGATGGCGAGCATCGTGGCGATGAGCGGGCCCGCCTCGCCCGGCCGGCGCACCATGGCGCCGAACATGAACGGCGCCGAGAACGGGACGATCATCATGAGGACGATCGCGACGAAGTTCGTCGCGGCCGACGGGTTCTGGAGCGGATGGCCCGCGTTCGCGCCGAAGAACCCGCCCCCGTTCGTCCCGAGGAACTCGATCGCGTCCCACGAGCCGATCGGGCCCACCGGGATCGTCTGGGTGCCGCCGCCGAGGGTGCCGACGGTGACCGACTGCTCGAACGTCTGCGGGACGCCCAGAAGGACGAAGACGACCGCCCCCGCGATCGAGATCGGGAGCAGGATCCGCACCAGCGTGCGGGTGAGGTCCCACCAGACGTTCCCGAGCGTCCCGTCCCGGCGGACGAACCCCCGCACGAACGCGGCGAGGACCGCGAGCCCGCTCGCGGCCGAGAGGAACAGGAGCGTCCCGAGGCCCAGGAGGCTCGCGAGGAGGGAGACCTGGCTCTCGCCGACGTAGTGCTGGAAGTCGGTGTTCGTCATGAACGCGACCGCCGCGTGGGCGGCGAGGGTCCAGTCCATGCCCGGCGCGCCGAGGGCGTTGAGCGGCAGCCCCCCCTGCAGGAGGAGGAGGACGAAGACGAGGACGATGGCGACGCCGTTGAGGGCGAGGAGGTTCGCGGCGTACTCCCGCCAGCCCATCGACTGGCGCGGGTTGACGCCGAGGACGCGGAAGATCGCCCGCTCGAACGGATTGAACAGCCCGTCGAGCGCGGTCGGCCGCCCGAGGTAGACCTTCGCCATGTACCGCCCGAGCGGGGCCGCGATCGCGAGCCCGACGGCGATCGTGAGGGCGATGTCGAAGATCGTGTCGGGCGGGTACGCGCTCATCGGAGGCGCGGCCCCGGGACTAGAACCGGGTCGGGTTCAGCATCGCGTAGAGGAGGTAGAGGAGGATACCGACGGACAGGACGGTGAACGCGACGAGCCCGAGGTTCTGCGCGAGCGTCGAGACGAGGTCCATCGAACCCCTCCGCGTGGGGGGCCGCCCGTATTTAGCCTCCGCGTCCCGGCGGGGTCCCGTCACGATGCCCTCGCCTCCGGCGGACCCGGCGCCGCGGCCGGGTCGTCGGTCCCCGCGTCCCGCCGCCGCCGCGGCACCTGCGTCGCGAGCCGCCGGACGATCTGGCGCATCGCGCGCTCCCGCCGGGCCTCGGCCCGCTGGTAGCCGACGTCCCGGGTCTCCTCCGTGAGCAGCACGACGACGCGGCCCACGGACGACCGGCCGGTCCGGCCGCGGCGCTGGATCGCCCGGATCTCGCTCGGCACCGCCTCGAAGAAGACGACGACGTCGACGTCCGGGACGTCGAGTCCCTCCTCGGCGACGCTGCTCGCCACGAGGACGGGGAACCGGCCCGCCCGGAACGCGGCGAGGATCTTCGCCTGGTCCCCCTGGCTCATGCCGCGGTCGGCGTCGTCGCGCGTCGCCTGGCCGACGAACCGGCCGACCTCGAGCCCGTCCGCCTCGAGCGCCTCCTGGATCGTCCGGATCGTGTCCCGGTACTGGGCGAAGACCAGAAGCCGCAGCGGCCGGTCCCGCGGGCGGTCCCGCTCGGCCCGCACGAGGTCGATGAGCGCGTCGAGCTTGGGATGCGACGGGGTGTGGGCCCGGGCCAGGAACGCCGTCGCCTCCGCTTCGGCCGTCGCGACCTCCTCGAGGGCGACGAACGCCCGGTCGCCGCGGCCCGGCTTCTCCTTGCGTCGCACCCGGTCGACGTACCGGAGGAACGGTTCGACGCCCTGCGTCTCGAGCCGCTCCTGCGCGTGGTGCAGGTGGAGGAGGACCAGCTGGTGGAAGAGGGGACCGAACTTCCGGACCATCGGACCGGGCCGGGCGAAGATCTCGCCCCGCAGGGCGATGAGGTCCTTCACCGACACGGAGCCGATCGGCTTCTTCCGGAGGTATCCCATCTGCTGGAGCCGGCGCGCCGTCCGCGTCGCCGCGGTCTGGAGGAGCGCCTGGACCCGGCGGGCCGCGTCGGGGAGGGCGACCCACCGGTACTCGACCTCGACGGGCTGGACGTGCTCCTTCACGCCCGGGTCGTCGCGCCCGCGCGCCTCGATCCGGGAGACGCCGAGCGCCGCGACGACCTCGTCGATGCGCTCGTCCCGGCCGCCCGGCGACGCGGTGAGGCCGAGGACCCGTCCGCCGGACGGGCGGTCGGCCCGGTATCGGGCGGCGATCGGCACGTAGGCGTACCGGCCGACGGCGTGGTGGGCCTCGTCGAACACGACGAGCGCCACCTCCGCGAGCGTGTAGCGGCCCGCGGCGAGGTCGTTCACGACGAGCTGGGGCGTCGCGAAGATCGCCCGGGCGCCGTCCCACGCGCCCTCCCGGACCGGCCGGCGGACCGTCCCCGAGAACCGGGCCGTCGGCAGGTCGACGAACCACCGGCGGAACGCGTCCGCGTGCTGCTGGACGAGTGGACGGGTCGGGGCGAGGACGAGGAGCTTTCCCGGGTCCCGCCGGAGGAGCTCGGCGGCGACGAGCGCGGCGATGGCGGTCTTCCCGAGCCCCGTCGGCAGGACGACCAGGAGGTCGTCGTCGAGGGCGATCCGGGCGAGGTCGATCTGGAACGGAAGGGCCCGCAGGACGCCGGGGACGAGCAGCGGATGGCCGATCCGTCCCCCCTCGACCGCCCAGACCCCGGGGACGCCCGGAGGCGGCCGCCACGGGGGGCGGACGGCGGGCGCCGGTGGCGCGCCGTCGCCCCCCTCGCCGAACTCCTCGAGCGTCGGCTGGCGACGCGCCGACCCCGCGTCCCCACGACCAGCGGCGGGAGGGACCGCCCGCGGCGCCCGGCGGCGCCTAGAGGAAGCGGACATCGCGCGGCAGGGGGCCCACGAACTCCCGGAACCGGTCGGGCCACCCGTCGGGATCGAGCCCCTTCTGCGCGAGGAAGGCGGTGAGCCACCGCTCGAGCCCGATCCCGGAGCAGCCGGACCAGAGCTCCCCCTTCGGGGCGCGGATGGTGAACGCCTTCGTGTACTTGTCGCCCACGATCGAGAGGTTCTGGAACTCGAGCCACTCGGAGCTCTCCCGGGGGCCGCGGTACGGAAGGTACGCCTCGAAATCGATCGTCCCCTTCACGCGCCCCTCGGCGTCCTCGACGCCCACGCCGCCGGACTGCTGCAGGTAGAACGGCGTCACCCACGCGGTGCGCCACTCGAGCTCGAGGATCGTGTCGAAGACGCGCCGGTACCGCTCGAGGAGCTGCGTCCGAAGCTCCACCAGCTGTTCCGGGGTCCCGACGTAGACGGGCTCGATCCGGTGGAACTCGTCGACCCGCTCGAGCCCGTGCCGGCCGCCGCTCTCGTACCGGTTCGACACGGCGGTCCGGTCGAAGACGCGGAGCGGGAGGCTCTCCGGGGCGATCGTCCGGCCCGAGAGCCACCAGTAGATGGTGGGGCACTGCGCGTAGCAGAGGACCGCCCGGGGGCCGGTCACGAGCGACGCGAGCCGCTCCTCGGGGACCGCCCGGGTGATCTTCACGAGGTCGGTGAACTCCTCCCACGCGGCGGGGTCCCGGGTCTTCGGCTCCGCGACGTAGTAGAACTCCCCCGGCAGGCCCTCGAGGTGGCCGGTCTTGAGGAGGATGTCGAACGAGTCGTGGTGCGGCTGGACGACCTCGACGAAGCCGAGGGGCGCGAGGACCTCCTCGCGGGCGATCCGGTCCATCGTCCGGAGGAGGTGCGCGACCGTCGGGCCCAGGAACCATTTGCCCTTCGTGGGACCGCTGCGGATCCAGTCGCGCTTCAGCATCTCCTCCGTCGGGTCCGCCGCAGCCGCGTGCGGGCGCGGACCGCTCGTTTCGAGGAGCGCCCAGTACTGCTCCTTCCCCGCGTACCGCTCCCGTCGCGCCTTCTCCTTCACCACCGCGACGGCGCGGTCCATCCAGTTGTCCCGGAGCGCCTCCTCGGTGAGGCCGGTGAGCTCGAGGACCCCGTCGTTCCCCTCCACCGCGAGCGTGTGCGGGATCGGCAGGGTGGGGAGGCGCTCGGGCGGCGACTCAAACGGGAACCGGACCCGGTACCGGGGCGCGGTGATCCCCCGGACCCCGATCCGCTCCGTGCGGCCGAGCTCCTCGCTCAGCCGGCGCGCGAGGGCGAGGAGCGCCTGGTGGGGCCGGGGGCCGGTCGACTCGAGGACGATCCGCAGGCGAGGTCCGTCGAGCCCCCACTCCGCAAGCCGACCCTCGCCCCGGGCCCCGATCGTGCGGCGGATCGTCTCCTCGGCCGCCGCCGCGAGGAGGGCGCCGACCGAATCCGGGTGCGCCGGGGCGGCGGAGAGGGTGATCTCGGCCTCGAGTCGGTGCTCCATCCCGCCGGTGGGAGGCGTCGGCGCTTAAGAACGCTCCCGCACGGACCGCGACCGGCGGGACCGGAACCCGACTCCCGGGGGTACCTTTTTCTCTCGCGCGGGCGTCGGCCGGACCGATTCGATCATGACGGCGGACGCACCCTCCTACGGACTGTTCATCGGCGGCGCGTGGACGACCCCGGCCGACGCCGGCCGGTTCGAGACCCGGAACCCGGCGAACGGCGAGCGGGTGGGGGAGTTCGTCTCCGCCCGGCCCGCGGACGTCCGGGCCGCGGTCGACGCGGCCCACGCGGCGTTCCCGCGCTGGAAGGCGACCCCCGCGCCGCACCGGGGCGAGATCCTCCTGCGGGCCGCCGAGGTGCTCCGGCGCCGCAAGGAGGAGGTCGCGCGCATCGTGACGCGCGAGATGGGCAAGGTGATCGCCGAGGGCCGCGGCGACGTCCAGGAGTCGATCGACTTCATCGAGTACATGGCGGGGGAGGGGCGGCGGCTCGCCGGCGAGACCGTGCCGTCCGAGCTTCCGTCCAAGTTCTGCCTCACGGTCCACCAGCCGAAGGGGGTCGTCGCGTGCATCACGCCGTGGAACTTCCCGACGGCGATCCCGAACTGGAAGCTCGCCGCGGCGCTCGTCTGCGGCAACACGGTCGTCTTCAAGCCCGCCTCCGCGACGGCGCGGTGCGCCGCCGAGGTGGTCCGGGTGTACGAGGAGGCGGGGGTCCCGCCGGGCGTCCTCAACCTCGTCACCGGCTCCGGCGGGACCGTCGGCGACGCGCTCGTCGACGACCCGCGGGTGCGGGCCGTCTCTTTCACCGGCGGCGTCGAGACCGGCCGGCAGGTGTACGCCCGCGGGGCCCGCCAGCTCAAGATGGTGCACCTCGAGCTCGGCGGGAAGAACCCCGTGATCGTCCTCGACGACGCGAACCTCGACCTCGCCCTCGAGGGGGTGCTGTTCGGCGCGTTCGGCACCGCCGGCCAGCGGTGCACGGCGACGAGCCGGCTCATCCTGCAGGCGGGGATCTACGACACGTTCCTCGCGCGGCTCGTCGAGCGGACCCGGGCGCTCACCCTCGGCGACCCCCTCCTGCCGACGACCGACGTGGGACCGGTCGCCTCCGCCGACCAGGAGCGCAAGGTCCTCGAGTACATCGCGATCGGGCGGGCCGAGGGGGCGCGCGTCGCGTCCGGCGGCGGCAAGCGGACCGACCCGCCGTTCGACCGGGGACACTTCATCGAGCCGACGATCTTCGAGGCGACGCACGGGCAGCGGATCACGAAGGAGGAGATCTTCGGTCCCGTCCTCTCGGTCCTCAAGGTCCGGGACTACGCGGAGGCGGTCCGGGTCGCGAACGACGTCGACTACGGACTCTCCTCGTCGATCTACACCCGGGACGTGAACGTCGCGTTCCGGGCGGTCGACGAGCTCGAGGCCGGCATCACCTACGTCAACGCCCCGACGATCGGCGCGGAGGTCCAGCTGCCGTTCGGCGGCGTCAAGAACACGGGGAACGGCGGACGCGAGGCCGGCTCGGCCGCGATCGAGGAGTTCAGCGAGGTCAAGACCGTCTTCGTCGACTACTCGAACCGGCTCCAGAAGGCCCAGATCGACGCCCCGACGACGTAGGGGGCGCGGATGGGCGGCTTCCGGGGCTCCGACGAGCGGCTGGACGAGGAGATCCGGGCGCTCGAGGGGATCGTCGAGGTCCGCGTCCGCCGGACCGCCCGGGAGATGCGGATCCTCGCCGACGAGCTCGCGGAACTCCGGCGGGAGCGGTCGCGCCGCCGCGCCGCGACCCGCCTTCCGGCGCGCACCGACGCCGCGGAGCTCGCGACGTCCGGCTAACGCCGTCGCCCGCCGGAACCCGACCGGCCCCTAGAACGGCGGTCCGGCCCGCCCGGGGCTGTCGAAGTTGGAGAGCAGCGTCTGGCTCAGCGTCCGGGGCCTCGCGAGGGGCGCGAGCAGCGGGTCCTCCTCGAGCGCGGGCATCGTCTCCGCGATCGGCACGTCGACGACGATCTCCCGGGTCCGCCCTCCGCGTCCCCGCGAGACGATCGTCGCCCGGATGAGCCCGAGCGTCTCGAGCTCGCTGAGATAGTTCGAGATGCTCCGCGCGTGGAGCGGCGAGAGGCCCAGGCGCTGGGAGAGCCGGGCGTACCCCTCGTACACCTCGCCGGTGAGGACGCCGCCGCGCCGGCGCTCGAACGACTGCAGGATGGCGTAGAGGAGCACCTTGCAGTGCGGCGGCAGCGTCCGGCAGCAGTCGATGATGATGTCCTGCTCGAGGCGGCTCTTCGCGCGGACGACGTGGTCGGCGGTGACCCGCTTCGACCGGTCCCGCTCGGCGACCTCCGCGGCGACGCGCAGGAGCGCGAGCGCCCGCCGGGCGTCGCCGTTCTCGAGCGCCGCGTAGGCGGCGCACCGTTCGATGACGCCGGCATCGAGGACCCCGTCGCGGAACACCTCGCGCGCGCGGTCCCGAAGGATGTCCTGGAGCTGCGGCGCGTCGTACGGGGGGAACAGGATCTTCTCCTCGTTGAGCCGGCTCTTGACGCGCGCGTCGAGCCGGTTCGTGAACTGGAGGTCGTTCGAGATGCCGACGAGGGCGAGGCGGGCGCCCGCGAGCTCTGTGTTGAGCTGCGAGAGCGTGTAGAGGACGTCGTCGCCGCTCCGGGCGACGAGCCGGTCGATCTCGTCGAGGACGAGGAGGACGATCCCCTGGCGGGCGTCCATCGACGCGCGCATCGCCGCCTGCACCCGGTCGAGCGACCAGCCGGTCGGGATCCGGTCCGCCTCCGTCGGGGCGAGCGTGTTGCCGATCGTCTGCAGGAGGGAGTACGGCGTGTCGATGTTGCCGCAGTTGACGGCGACGAACGTGACCGGCCCGCGCCCGTCGGTCCGCTTCTGGAGGTCGGAGCGGACCTGGGCGACGACGGCGGTCTTGCCGGTGCCGATCTTGCCGTAGATGAGCAGGTTCGACGGGAGCTCGCCTTGGAGCGCCGGCGCGAGGATCTCGGCGACCTGGCGGATCTGGTGCTCCCGGTGCGGGAGGCGCGTCGGGAGGTACGACTCGCGGAGGATCTCCCGCCGGCCCTGGAACAGGTCGGAGGCGTTCTGGACCGCCGCGTCGAACACCTCCGCGGCCGCGCCGCGGCCGCCCGGGACCGCCCCGACGGCGACCGCCGGCCGCTCCGCGGCCCCGTGGGGCGACCCGTCGGCGGTCGGGGAGCGGCCGGGGCTCGCGGTCACCGGGACCGGCGGCGCATCCGCCGCGAAGGATCGGTCATCCATTATCCCGGGCCTCGGGCGGCGTTCGGAGTGAGGCGGCCCATATCTACCTTTTGGGAGCGAACGACGCGACGCGCGCGTCGGCGGCGCGCGCGGCGCCGTCCGGCCGCTCGCGCGCCCTACCGCGGGGCGTCCGGTCCCTCCGTGAGGCCGGACCCCGAGGCGGGCGACTCGCCGGGCTCATCGGACTCCCAGAGGGGCCCCGCCGGGCGCGCCCGGCGGCGGCGCTGGAGCCAGACGACCCCGCCGACGACGCACGCGACCGCCACGACGGCGACCCCGACGGTGAGGAGGAGCGGGACGAGGACCGCCGGCGAGGCGGGCGGCGGCGCCGGCGGGACCGGGACGAGGCGGAGCGGGACCGAGTACGTCGTCGCCGCCGCGACGGTCACGTTGGTCTCGCCCGGCAGGTACCCCGGGGCGGTCGCGCGGACCGCGTACGTCCCCGGCCGGACGGAGACGTTCGCCTGGCCGGCGGCCGAGAGGGCGATCCGGGTCCCCCCGACGGTCACGTTCGCCGTCGCGGGGTCGACGGCGACGTGGATCGTGCCGTTGAGCGGGACGAGCGTAAGGTTCGCGTAGACGGTCGCGCCGGCGACGACCGTCACGTTCTCGGACGCGGTCGCGTAGCCGGCCGCGGCGGCCTCGACCCGGTGGACCCCGGCCGCGAGGTCGGGGGCCGAGTAGCCGCCCGACGCGTTGACCGCGACCGGTCCCCCGTCCACGAGGACCGCCGCGTCCGCGGGCACGACGGTCCCGTTGATCGTCCCGGGCTCCTCGACGAGGGTGAAGTTCGCCCAGCCGGTGCCGTTCCACGCGACGGTGAGGGTCGCGTACGCGGCCGCATACCCCGGGGCGGACGCGCCGACCAGGTGGAGGCCGGCGGAGGTGTTCACGAGGTACGCCCCGGCGGCGACCGGCGCCGCGGCCCCGTCGACGGTGACCGAGGCCGCCGCGGGGTCGACGGAGCCGCGGACGATCCCCCAGTTCGTGAGCGTCACGAGGACGATCCGGCTCGGCGGGCCGGCGCCGGCGCCGTTCGTCGCCCGGACGTCGAACCCCCACTCCAGGTCCGGCGGGATCCCCGTCGCGGTGCCGAACGACGCCGCCGGCGCGAACGCGAGCGTGTAGGCGATCCGCTGGTCGGCGAGCCCCCACTCGAGGAGGAACCCGCCGACGCGGTCGGACGGCCCGACCGGCGGCTGCCAGCCGATGGTCACGGTCCCCGGGCCGGCGGCGCCGTAGACCGTGGGCGGGGCGTCCGCGGGCGCGGTCTCGCCGACGACGGCGGAGTCGGCGCGGACCGCCGGCCCCGACGGGCCGTCCTCGGCGAGGGCGAACGCGACGGCGACCGCGCCGCCGCCCAGGTCGACGGCGCCCAGGGCGTCGCCGACCCACGGCGCCGCGAGCCCCGTCGCGTTCGCGACCGGGGCCGGCGCGCCAATCGCGGTCCCGTTCGAGGTCGCGGGCGCGACGGCGACGTTCCACCCGCCGCCGGAGCCGTTCTCGACGAGCCACGCCGCCCACGCCGAACCGGCCGCGCCCGCGGCGACGGTCACGTCCCGGTGGGCGCTCCCGGCCGAGGCCGGATCGAGGGACTGCGGCGACGTCCAGTTCGATCCGCCGTCCGTCGAGGCGGTGAGGAGCGCGTCGTCCGCGGAGCCGTTGGTCGCCGTGAACCCCACGTAGAGCGCGCCGCCCGCGTCGATCGCGAGCGACACCGCGGCATCGCCGACGGCCGGAACGAACGTCGCGTTCGCGACGGGGAGCGGGACGGCGAACGACGCGCCTCCGTCGGGCGACGCCGACACGGCGGCGCTCCCGTTCCCGTACGACGCCGTCCCGCCGGCCCACGGGAAGGCTTCGACGGCGACGTCGAGGCTCCCCGACGCGCTCCAGGCGGGGCGCCCCGCGACCGCCACCCACCCCGCGCCGACCGGCGGGACCGGCACCGCGGGCGCCCACGTGGCGCCGCCGTCCGACGAGACGGCGACGACGACGGAGAGCGCCCCGCCCGTAGCGTAGCATGGGCCGGCCGGGGGGCAGGTCACCGACACGGCGGAGGCGTTCGGCGCGACAGTGACCGCCGCCGCGACGGTCCCGTTCGCCGAGACGGCGAGCGACGGCCGGTAGAGCCCGCCGCCCGCACCGGCGGCGAGGACCGTCGCGGGCTCCCCGAACGAGCTCCCGTGGTCGCCGGACCCGGCGACGCGCAGCGTCGGCGCGCCGGAAGAGTTCGCCACATAGGCGACGAGGACGGTCCCGTTCGGAAGGACCGCGAGGGCGGGGTCGGACGATCCCGTCGCCGCGCTCCCGGGGACCGTCGCCGCGGGCCCGAACGAGTACCCCCCGTCGATCGACCGGGAAAAGCCGATGCCGCCGCATCCCTCGAAGGCGACGTAGAGGGCGCCGATCGCCGGGTCGGCGGCCTCGACGGGGGCCCGGGCGTCGGTCGCGTTGCAGCTGTCGTCGACGGGAACGTTCCGGGGACCGGCGGGCGCGTCGGTCGTCCTGGCGAGGGGCGCCGACCCCCGCGGCGCCTCACCCGCCGGGGGCCCCGGGGAGGCGGGACCTGCATCCGACCGCGCGCCGGCCGGGGCGCCCGCGACGGCCGGCGGGCCGAGGTGGGCGGCGCGGAGCCCGGGTCCAGTCGGAAGGGCGACGACCGCCGCGAGCGCGATCGCCGCGAGGAGCCGCGCCGCCGCTCCCCGTCGGTCGGTCCGGCGTCGGGGCGGCATCCACACGTTCACGACGGGCGGCGGGTCGGGCGGCGCGACGTGGGGCCCGCTACTCCTCCTCGGGCTCGGCGGGCATCTTCGGCCCCGGGAGCGGGCGCGGCGGATCGCGGGGCTCGTCGTCGTCGGGCACAGGAGGGCTCTTCCGGAGGAGCGCGACGGCGGCGACGGCGAGGAGGACCGCGGCGACGCCGAGTCCGATCGCGATCGGACCCCAGACCGACGCCGCGAGGCCCAGGTACGCGCCGCCGCCCGAGCCCGACGCGGGGCCCCCCACGGCCACGGTGACCTCGGCCGAGCCGGACCGCCCCTGCGGGTCGAGCGCCGTCGCGTTGACCGTGTACGTCCCCGGACCCGGGAACTCGTGGGTGATCGACGGGGCCGCGCCCGTCGAGTTGCCGGTCGTCCCGTCGCCGAACGCCCAGGTGACCTTCGCGGGGCCGCTCCCGCCCGTCACGCTGCCCGTGAACGTCCACGTGTACGCGCGGCCGCTCGTGGACGGCGACGAGGCGACGACGATCGTCGGCGGCGCGTAGATCGTGATCGGCTGCAGCCAGGTCGAGATGCCGCTCGTGCCGGCGTCGGTCGCGGTGAGGAGGATGGTGAAGTTCCCGGGGGCGGTCCAGGCGTGGGTCACGTTCAAGCCCCCCGCGTCGGTCCCGTCGCCGAACGCCCAGTTGGCCGTGTACGGGCCCGACCCGCCCGACGGCGTCACGCTCATCGCGACCGGGCTCCCGACGTAGCCGAACCAGCCGTTCGGGTTCGGCGGCGTGAGGACGAGGACCGGCCCCGCGCCGGGCGTGACGAGGACCGTCGTGACCTCGAGCCCGATGTCGCTGAACGCGTCGGCGACGTGGAGGACGATCACGTGCGACCCCGCCGTCGCGAGGAGGACCGACGCGTTGAGGTAGTACCCGCCCGGCGCCGGCTCGACCGCGGCGGCGACCTGCGTCGACCCGGTCGTGTAGAGAGCGGAGGTGATCGGGTCGTTCGTCCCGGTCGAGACGAACGCGGAGAGGGAGGCCGTGAACGGCGCGGGGCCCCCCGGGTCCCCCTCGATCGGACCGAGGACGAGGGGGGCCGGCACGGCGGAGAGGCTCGTCGAGCCGTTCGAAAGGGTGCCGGCGCCGAACGCGTTCCACGCGACGACCTGCACAAAGAGCGGGACCCCGTCCGGGACGAACACCTTGAGCCACGGATCGGTCGTGTTCCACACCGACGTCCCGGCGGCGGTGTCGTTGTGGGGCCACGTCGCCGTGAGCACCTCCGCCGCCGCGGGGTCGTCGGTCGAGAAGACCGTGTAGCCCGTCACCGGGCCGCCCGGCGAGCGGGGGAGGACGAACGTGACGTTGACGAGCCCGTCGCCGGACGCGATCGCCTGGGGGACGCCGAGCGGCGTCCCCGCGACGGAGACGAGGCGGACGGCCGACGACGCGGCGTCGCCGAGCGGGTCCGTCGCGCTCGCGATGAGCCGCGCGGTGCCGAGGTACGTGGAGTACACGTGGACGAACGGGACCGTCGTGTTGTCGCTCACATGGGTCGTGAACGTCCCGTCGCCGAACGCGATCGTCACGGTGTACGGCCCCGAGCCGCCCGCGACGGAGACGTTCCCGTAGGCGGTCGCGTTCCCCGCCCACAGGAAGTCGGTCGACGCGGGCGTGACGGTCGCCCGGAGGGGTTCAAGGGTCGGCGGCGCGCCGACCGGGCCCACGGTCGCGTTCTGCCCGGCGAGGTCCGTCGCCGTGACGCGGACGGCGTACGCGACGCCGCCGACGCCGGGCCGGACGGTGGCGGCGGTCGCGGTTCCCACGTCGAACGCGACCTCGGTCGCGTTCCCGCTCGCGTTGAGGTAGACCGTATAGTCGGCGATCCCCGCGCTCGATTCGGTCCAGTTGAGCGCGTAGCCCCCCCCGACCGTAGAGACGTTCGCGGCGGTGAACGCGGGCGCGGCGAGCGCCGGGATCGTGCACGACCCCGTGCCGTTGAGCACCGTCGATCCGAGCTTAGGTGCGGTCCAGGCGCCCGTCGCCGACTCCGCCCGGACGGAGTAGCCCATCGTCCCGCCGTGGGTGCCGACCGAGAAGGCGGCGGTCCAGCGCCCGTCGTACGCGGTCGACCCGGCCGTCGCGTTGAGCACCGCCGTCACCGTCGACGTGGTCGCGGTCGAGGAGCCGCCGAAGCAGAACAGCCCCTCGACGTCGACCGCCGCCACGCCGTTCGGGTCCGCCGCGGTCACGTTCACGTCGAGGATCGGGCCCACCAGGGCGGAGGCGACCGAGGCGATCCCGGTCGTCGGGTGCGGCACGGCCCACGAGCCGTTCGGGGCGTACTCCGCGGCCGCCCCGCCGAACGCGTCGGCGACCGTCGCGGGGGAGCCGCCGGCCGCCCACCACGCGGTGCCGCCGGCCGCGTGCAGCGACCAGGCGGGGTAGGAGCCGCTCCCTCCGAAGCTCGTGAAGTCGCCGCACGGGACCGCGTCGCCCGAGCAGCCGCCGCTCGAGGAGATCGTCGCGAGCGACGTGTAGCCGTCGACGTACGTCAGGCTCGAGCCGTCCCAGTAGTGGACCCCCGTGAGCGCCGGCACGCCGACCGCGGCGACCGCGGCGCCGTCGTAGCTGTTGCACCGGGAGGCGCCGCCGGCCGCCCCGGACCCCGGGCAGTCAGTCCAGCCGACGGCGACGTCGGCGGCGGGGGTCCAGGAGGCCCCCAAGAGGGTCGACGTGGCGTGGAGCGGGGCGAGCGCGCGCCCCGTGACGGTCGCGTTCGCGTCGAGACGGATCCCTACGTCCGCGGCCGGATGCGTCGTGTCGTTCACGTAGATCCCGAGCCCGTCCGTCCCGTTGGGCAGTCCGACGAGGTCGACGGTGAGCGCGTCGCCGGGAGCGAACCCGCCCCACGCCGGCGCACCGAGCGACCCGGGGGCGTCCGTCAGCACGTCGTCCTCGCAGTACGCGATCCCGCCGATCGTGAGGAACGCGGTGTCGTTCTCGCAGCCCGGGTCGCACGAGGCGGTGGGCACGAGGCTGAAGACCGGCGTCACGACGCTCCAGTTGCCGCCCGCCGACCGGCCCAGGTCGTCGTACGGCGGCGCGAGCTCGACCTCGAGGTAGGACGCCCCGTCGTAGGCGCACGGGACCCCCGAGAGCGCCATCCCGACCCAGAAGTCGGAAAGCGCGCTTCCCGGATCGGTCCCGGCGGCCGGCAGATCGATCGAGAAGCGGACCCGGGAGCCCGATCCCGCGCTCCCCGAGAGGAGGTCGAGGATCGCCTGGTCGGGTCCGGGGGCGCAGCTTCCCGGGTCGGCCCCGAGGACCGCGGGCGCCGGCCACGCACCGAACAGCTTCGAGAGGTTCGCGGCGCGCATCGCGCACGACGGTCCCGGCGATGACGCCGCGATGTCCGCCGCCGCGGGCGCCCCACCGTTCGACCGGGCAGCCGTCGCCGATCCGACCGACGCCGCGCCCGACGCGAGGCCGCCGGCCCGCGGCCCCCCGAGGGGGACCGCGGCCGCCCCCGGACCGCCGGAGACGACGAGGAGGACGACGAGGCCGGCGACGGCGACCCCCCACGAGAACGCGCGCACGCGGGTCATGGCACGACCGGGGCCGACGAGAGGCCCCGGGCAGATAACGCCGGCTCCCGGTACGCCCGGTCGGAGGTCCGGAAAGGAGGGAAGAGGTTCGCAGGACCCGGCGGGTCCCGCGCGGGTCGGTGGGGCCCGGGCCGGCTACTGGACTCCCGGGGGCGGGGGACTACTCCCCGATCCCATCGATCCGTCGGCCTGCAGGCGCGGGGCGCTCTCGCCGACCGACTCGTCGTAGATCGGCGGCTCCTCGGCCGGGGCCGACGCGCCGCCCCCGCCGCCGCGCCGCATCAGGATGACGGCGAGCACGACCGCGACGAGCACGATGACGACCACGATGATGAGGAGGTCGGTCGTCGTGAACCCGCTCCCGCTCGAATTGGTGCCGCCCCCGCCGCCGCCGCTCCCAGGGCAGTTGGGGCCGGTGCAGCCGGTCGGGTTCTTCGTAAGGCCGGCCGTCACGACGGAGCCGTTGCCCGCGGAGACCTTGACGACGGTCTGGTACGACGAGTAGCCGTCCGCCGTCACGTTGACGGTGTAGTTGAGGTCCCCGACGAACGACTCGTTGAACGTCCCGTCCGGGTTCACCGCGTAGAAGCC
>DATJVB010000099.1:0-8919 GCA_035502055.1 Thermoplasmata archaeon
GAGCCAGGGCGTGATGAGCCACGCCCTCGCCCGCGAGCGGAACATCGGCGGGAGGCTCCTCGCGTATGTCTATTAAGCGGCACGAGACCCGGGTGACGGTCCCCGCGGGGGCCCGGTTCACCGTCGCGCCCGGCCTCCTCCGCGTGGAGGGCCCGCTCGGACGGACCGAACGGACGTTCCCCACGGACGCGCTCGCGCTCGCCGCCGCCGGCCCGACGGTGACGCTCACGCTCAAGATCCCTCCCAACCGCCGGGCGGCCCAGGCGCTCCTCGGCACGTGGGCCGCGCACGTCGCGAACCTCGCGGGCGGCGTCACCCGGGGCTGCGAGGCGCGGATGAAGGTCGTGGCCGCCCACTTCCCGATGAAGGTCTCCGTGAAGGAGTCGACGCTCCTCATCGAGAACTTCCTCGGGGAGAAGCACCCCCGCACCGCCCCCCTGCTGCCCGGCGTCAAGGCGACCGTCGACGGGGAGTTCGTCGTCCTCTCCGGCCACGACGTGGAGCGCGTGGGGCAGGCGGCGGCGAACATCGAACGGGCGACGCGGATCCGCGACTACGATCCACGGGTCTTCCAGGACGGCATCTACCTCGTCGACTACGTCCACCTCAAGGAGGCGGCCTGATGGCGGAGGAGAAGCCGGCGGCCGAGCCCGCCGCGCCGTCGCCCAAGGGCCGGCGCTCCCGCGCCGCGCCCGCGGCGTCGTCGTCCGCCCCGGAGAAGCCGGCCGCGCCCGCCCGGGCGGAGGCTCCGAAGGCGCCGCGCCGGCCGGCCGTCGACCCCGAGCTCGGCCGTCTCCTCGGCGTCCGGGCGACGCTCGGCGACGCCCGGCCCGCGTTCGTCCGGCAGGCGTCGTACCGGTACGCGCGGATCGGCCGGCGGGGCGCGTGGCGTCGGCCCCGCGGCCAGCAGTCGAAGCAGCGGCGCCACTACGGGTACCGCTCCGTCATCGTCCGGGTCGGCTTCGGCTCGCCGGCCCGCACGCGCGGCCTCACGCCGACCGGGTTCCGCCCGGTGATCGTCCGGACCGAGGCCGAGATCGAGGCGCTCGACGCGACGCGCGACGCCGCGGTGATCGGCCGGACCGTCGGCACCCGCCGACGCCTCGTCCTCGAGGAGACCGCCCGCCGGCGCGGGATCCACGTCACGAACCCGATCGGCAAGGAGCGGGAGGAGTCCTAGACCCATGCCGGATCTCTCGAACCAGCGGCGGATGGCCGCGGAGCTCCTCAAATGCGGCGAGGGACGGGTCTGGATCGACCCCGCGAGCCAGGAGGAGCTCGCCGACGCCGTCACGCGCGCCGACATCCGCAGCGCGATCAAGGCCCGCGTCGTCCGGCGCCTCCCGGCCGTCGGCACCTCCCGGGCGCGCGCCCGCCGCCGGCAGGCCGAGGTCGCGAAGGGCCGGCACTCCGGCCCGGGCTCGCGGCGCGGCACGCCGAACGCCCGCGTCACCAAGAAGGAGCGCTGGATGCGCCGGATCCGCGCGCAGCGGGCGCTCCTCACCGAGCTCCGCGGGGGCCGGCGGATCACCCCGGCGGTGTACCGGGAGTTCTACCGGCGGGCGAAGGGCGGGATGTTCCGCAGCCGGGCGCACCTTCTTATCAATCTCCGGCTCGCGGGCCACCTGACGGAGGCGACGCCGTGAGCCGAGGACCCCGCTACCGCGTACCGTTCCGGCGCCGCCGGGAGGGGAAGACCGACTACCGGTCCCGCCTCGGGCTCCTTCGCGGGGACCGCCCGCGCGCCGTCGTCCGGTTCACCAACCGCCGGGTCCTGGTCGCGGTCACGACGTACGACCCGGTCGGCGACCGGGTCGTCGCGGCCGCCGACAGCCGAGAGCTCGTCCGCGTCGGCTTCCCGGCGCGCGACCTCGCCTCCACGCCGGCCGCCTACCTCACGGGGTACCTCGCGGGGCTTCGGGCCGCCGCCGGCGGGACGACCGACGCCGTCCTCGACGTCGGCATCGGCCGGCCGACGGTCGGCGGCCGGACGCTGGGCGCCCTCAAGGGCCTCCTCGACGCCGGCGTCGCGCTCCCGCACGGCGACGCCGGTTTCCCGTCCCCGGACCGGCTCGCGGGGAGCCACCTCAAGCCGCCCCTCCCCCGCCCCCTCGAGACGTACCGTTCCGAGCTCAAGGCCGCCCCCGCGCCGGGAGCCGAGGCGTGAGCGCGGCGACGATGCCCCCGCCGAGCGGCGGGGGAGGGCCGGGGGCGGGACCGGGCCCGGCGCCGCCGCCGTGGGTCCCGCGCACCGAGCTCGGCCGGCGGGTGCAGTCCGGCGAGTTCACGACGATGGCGCAGGCGCTCCGCAGCGGACTTCCGCTCCGCGAGGCCCAGATCGTCGACGCGCTCCTCCCGGGGCTTCACGACGAGGTCCTCGACGTCAACATGGTCCAGCGGATGACCGACTCGGGCCGGCGGTTCAAGTTCGCCGTCACCGTCGTCGTGGGGAACGGCGACGGGTTCGTCGGACTCGGCCGCGCGAAGGGCAAGGAGGTCGGCCCCACGATCCGCCGGGCGATCGATCGGGCGAAGCTCGAGATGGTGGAGGTCCTTCGGGGCTGCGGCTCCTGGGAGTGCGGATGCGGCCGGTCCCACACCGTGCCGTTCGCCGTCCGCGGGCGCAGCGGCTCCGTCGTCGTGACGTTCAAGCCCGCCCCCCGCGGGGTCGGCCTCGCCGTCGGCGACGTCGCGAAGCCGATCCTTCGGTTCGCGGGGATCACCGACGCGTGGGGGACGACGGACGGGCACACGAAGACGACGGTGAACTACGCGAAGGCGGCGTTCACGGCGCTCCTCGCCCTGTCGCGCCTCAAGGTCCCCGCCGCCGACGCCGACCGGCTCAAGATCGTCCGCGGCGCCGTCGGCGCCTCGATCCTCCCGCCGAAGGAGGAGGGGGCGCCGCCGCGCGGGGGCCGGGGGGGCCGGCGCGGCGGCCCGCCGGGCCGGCGCCCGGGCGGACCGCCGGGGCGGAGGCCCCCGCCGCGCCGCTAGGGGAGGATCGCATGACGTGGATGGTCATCCGGGTCCGCGGCTCGATCCACGCCCGGTCGGACATCGTCGAGACGCTCCACGCGCTCCACCTGACACGCCCGAACCACGCGACGATCGTCCCCGAGGCGCCGTCGTACCGCGGGATGCTCACGAAGGTCCAGGGGTACGTGACGTGGGGCGAGGCGGACCGGGAGACGGTCGCCGCGCTCCTCGCCGGCCGGGGCGAGCGGCCCGACGGCGGCCGGCTCGGCCAGGCCGAGGGGACCGAGGCGCTCGTCGGCCCGGTCACCGAATCGGGGCTCGGCGCGGCCCCCGGCCTTCGGCCGGTCCTGCGCCTCAAGGCGCCGACGGGCGGCTGGCGGTCGACGAAGAAGCCGTTCGGCCTCGGCGGCGCGCTCGGGTACCGCGGCGCGGCGATCAACGACCTCGCCCGGCGGATGCTGTAGGAGGGGGGACGCGATGCCGAGCCGAACCCGGAAGTTCCGAGGGCTGAGGACCCACGGCCGCGGCATCAAGGCGGGCCGCGGCGCGGGCAAGCAGGGCGGCCGCGGGAACGCGGGGCTGCACAAGTACAAGTTCAAGTCGATGCTGATCTACGCGCCGGACCACTTCGGCCGGCACGGCTTCAAGCGCCCGCCCGAGATCGTCGCGGCGCCGACGGCGGTCAACGTGGGAGGGCTCGAGGCGCTGATCCCGCTCCTCGAGGGGGCCCGGAAGATCAAGCGCGACGGCGACGCGGTCGTCGCCGATCTCGCGGGGATCGGGATCGACCGGCTCCTCGGCGGGGGGACCCCCCTGCGGCGCTGGTCCGTCCACGTCGCCCACGCGACGAAGCACGCCCGGACGAAGGTGACGGTGCTCGCCGAGCCGCCCGCGTGGGCCGCCCCGTGACGGGGAGCGGTCCACAACTATATTAGACGCCGACCGGCTCGGGCCGCGGCCGATGGCGGAGGAGGAGGTCCCCCGGAACTACGGCTGGGCGGTCCCGATCGTCGTCATCTACGTCGGGATCCTCGGCCTGTACTGGTTCTGGGGCCACCCGACGCCGATCGCGATCGGGCTCGCCGGCGTCGGCCTGGGCGCGGTGTTCACGCTGTTCTTCCTCGGGCTCAGCTACGACGGCCCGAAGTCGAAGCTGTACGGCCTCAAGCCCGTCACCTCGAGGATGCCCGCGGTGTCGCAGCCGAAGGGCCACGTCCACTTCCGGACGAAGCTGTTCTGGCTCGTCGTCATCCTGCTCCTCTATTTCCTCCTCACGAACGTCTTCCTCTACGGGGTCGACCAGCAGACGGTCGTCGACCTGTTCCAGAGCTACCGGGCGATCCTCGCGGGCCAGCAGGGGACGCTCATGCACCTCGGCATCGGGCCGATCGTCACCGGCTCGATCATCATGCAGCTGTTCACCGGGGCGAAGATCATCAACCTCGACCTCACCGACGACGAGGACAAGGGGATGTACCAGGGGACCCAGAAGGTCATGGTCGTCGCCATGATCTTCGTGGAGGCGATCCCCCAGGTCTTCGGCTACCTGTTCCCGTCGGCCGCCCTCGTCCAGACGCTCGACGGGTTCTCGCCGGGGAACGGCGGCCTCCTCGCGGACACGATCATCGTCTCGCAGCTCGTCTTCGGCAGCTACCTGGTCTTCCTGATGGACGAGGTCGTCTCGAAATGGGGGATCGGGAGCGGGATCTCCCTGTTCATCGCCGCCGGCGTCTCCCAGCAGATCGTCCAGGGGACCCTCAACTGGCTCCCGGCGAACCCGCTCCAGGCGGTGAGCGCGCAGAACCCGCCGTCGGGGACGATCCCGAAGGCGATCTGGTTCTTCACGAACGACAACGCCCAGGCGCTCGCGGGCGGGGGGTGGGAGCAGATCCTGTTGCATAGTCCGAACCCCGTGGTCGCCCTCGCCGGCACCGCGGCGATCTTCTTCCTCGTCGCGTGGACCGAGTCGACGCGCATCGAGCTGCCGCTCTCCCACGCCGAGGCCCGGGGGGCGCGCGGCCGCTACCCGCTCCGGCTGATCTACGCGAGCAACATCCCGGTCATCCTGATGGCCGCGCTCCTCGCCAACGTGTCGATGTTCTCGATCCTCCTCTACTCGAACCCGACGCTGCAGGCGTTCCCGCTCATCGGCCACCAGTGGTGGATCGGGTCGTACGCGACGTCCCAGGCGATGGCGACGAGCCTCGGGGTCTCGCAGACGACGCCGCTCACCGGCGGCGCGTACTACCTGTCGACGGTGAACGGCCTCGAATCGTGGCTCCTCCCGCTCCTCAACCCGCAGGCGTACGGCGCGTTCCTGGTCGGGCACCAGTGGTGGCAGGACCTCGCCCACGTCGCGATCTACTTCTCGGTCATGGTGACCGGATCGATCATCTTCGCCCGGTTCTGGATCCAGACGACGAACATGGGCCCCGAGGCCGTCGCGCGGCAGATCGAGTCGAGCGGGATGCAGATCCCCGGCTTCCGGAGGGAGCCGCGCGTCCTCCGGCGCGTCCTCGCCCGGTACATCCCCGTGATCACGATCATCTCCGGCGCCGCCGTCGGGGCGCTCGCCGCCGGCGCCGACCTCATCGGCACCGTCGGGAACGCGAGCGGCACCGGCGTCCTCCTCACCGTCGGGATCATCATCAACCTCTACGAGGCGATGGGCCGCGAGCAGCTCATGGAGATGAACCCGCTCCTGCGGCGGTTCCTCGGCGGGGAGTCGTAGCGCCGTGGCCGCGACGTCGACCGACGCCGCCCCGCTGGCCGACGGCGCCCCGGCCGCGCCGGCCGCCGGGGCGCCGGCCCGCCCGCCGGCGCCGTCGTTCAGCCCGGCGACGTTCCTCTACATGTTCCTCTTCATCCTCGGCATCGTGATGCTGTTCGACACCTCGACGCGCAACGGCGTCGCGCTCGAGATCGGCCTCCTCCTCGCGCCGGCGATCGGGTTCGGCGGCAGCTACCCCCTCCTCACCATGTTCCTCGCCGCCGTCATCGAGATGGTCCTCACGGCGCTCGCGTACAACTGGGCGACCGACTGGGTGAAGTCGGCGCGGGTCCAGCGGTGGGGGACCGCGCTCCGCAAGGCGCAGTCGGAGGCGGTCCGGTCGGGGAAGAAGGACCGGGTCGACGCGCTGAAGCCCCACCAGGCCCGGTTCACCCAGCTCTCCGGCGAGGTGTCGATGGCCCAGTTGAAGGGGATGGCGGTCACCTGGTTCCTCGTCATCGCGATCTACACGTGGGTCGGCCTCTACCTCGCGCAGCTGTGCGGCTTCGCGAGCGGGTCGTGCGCCGACCCGGGGGCCGTCACCGTCGCCGTCGGATCGGCCCGGATCGACCTCATGGGCTCCCTCATCGGGCCGATCGCCGCCTGGTTCGTCCTGTTCTCGCTCTACACGGTGCCGATGTCGCTCCTCTTCCGCCGGCTCCTCAAGCACTACTCGCTCCGCCAGCGCGCCGGGGCGCCGGCGGAGATGCCGGCGGCCGCGTGACGGGGCCGACGGTCACGCTCACCGGGCCGCCCGGGAGCGGGAAGACGACGGCCGGACGGCTCGCGGCGGCCGCGCTCGACCGCCGGTTCGTCTCCGCCGGCGCGCTGTTCCGCGCGGAGGCGGCGGCGCGCGGGAGCCCCCTCGCGGAGTTCTCGGCGGCCGCCGAGCGGGACCCCGGGATCGACCGGGCGCTCGACGAGCGGATGGTCGCCCTCGCCGGACCGGACGCGCTCCTGGAGGGGAGGATCACGGGGGCGCTCCTCCGTCGGCGCGGCGTGCGGGTCGTCTACCTCGTCGTGACGGCCCCGGAGCCGGTCCGCGTCGACCGGCTCGCGGCGCGCGACGGCGTCGCCCCCGAGGTCGCCCGGGCGCAGCTGAGAGCCCGCGAGGCGAGCGAGCGGGACCGGTACCGCCGCTACTACGGCCTCGATCTCGACCGCGAGGCCGCGGACCTGGTCGTCGACTCCGCCGCGATCCCCGCCGACGAGGTCGCCCGGCGGCTCGTCGCGCACGTCCGGGCGGCGGGCGGATGAGCGCCCCCGAGCCCGCGCCGGCGACGTTCCCGCCGGCCGTCGCGGAGCGGCTGCGCGCCGGGGCGTTCCTCCTCGTCGACAAGCCGCGGGGCCCGAGCTCCCACCAGGTCACGGCGTGGGTCCGGGACCTCCTCGGGCTCGACCGGGCGGGCCACGCGGGCACCCTCGACCCGGGCGTCTCGGGCCTTCTGTGGATCGGCGTCGGCCCCGCCCTCAAACTGATCCCGCTCACCCTCGAGTTCCCGAAGCGGTACGTCGGCGTCATCGACTTCCACGCGGCCGTGGCGCCGCGGGAGCTCGACCGCGTCGTCCGCGAGTTCACGGGGCCGATCTTCCAGACGCCGCCCGTCCGCTCGGCGGTCCGCCGCGAGCGCCGGGTCCGCACGGTCCACCGGCTCGAGGTCCTCGAGCGCACCCCGACGACCGCGCTCGTCGACGTCGTCGCCGACTCGGGGACGTACGTCCGCACGCTCGCGGTCGACCTCGGCGACGCCCTCGGCGTCGGGGCGCAGCTCGCGGAGCTGAGGCGGACCGGCACCGGGCCGTTCCGGGAGGAGGCGGCGATCCGGCTCGCCGACCTCGCCGACCGGGTCCACGCGGCGCGCGCGGGATCGCCGGACGGCCTCCTCGCCGCCCTCCACCCGGTCGAGGAGGTGACCCGCGAGTTCCCCGCGATCGAGCTCAAGGACGGCGCGGCGGCGGCGATCGCCCACGGCGCCTCCCTCGCCCGCGGCGGCGTCGGGCGGCCCCCGCCGACGTTCGCGGCCGGCGCGTCCGTCGTGCTCGTCGACCGCGCGGGCCGCCTCGTCGCCGTCGGCCGGGCCTTGGTCCCGTCGACCGACCTCGGGGGCCGCCGGCCGGGGTGGGTCATCGCGACGACGCGCGTCTTCGCCGATCCCGCCCGGTACCCGCCCCGCTGGCGGACCGGCGCCACGCGCGCCGAGCCCGCGGCGACCGGGTAGGGTTTTCCGCCCGACCCCCTCCCGCCCCCCCGTGCCGACCCCGACCGGGCGACGGGCGCTCACCGGCGGCGAGCGGGCGTTCGCGGCGCTGGGCCGCGGGATCGTCCGGCGCCCCCTCGTCCCGATCGTCGTCTGGATCGTCCTCCTCGCCGTCGCGGTCCCGTTCCTGGGGCGGCTCGGGGCGGTGACGCAGAACTCGGCGACGACCCTCCCGGCCTCGTCGCCGAGCGCGGAAGCGGACGCGGAGCTCGCGGCGCTGTTCCCCGGGACCGGCGGCGGCTCGTCGAGCTACCTCCTCGTCTCCGGTCCGTCGATCGACGGCCCCGTCGGCCAGGCGGTCGTCGTGAACGTGACCGCGGCGATCGACGCCGACGCCGCCCTCCGGTACGTCGGCGGGGTCTCCTCGTTCTACACGGCGTACCAGGGGTACCTCGACGGGATGGCGCTCCTCGCCCTCGCGACCTTCGCGGAGGCCGACGCGGCGACGCCGAACGCGTCCGCCGGGCTCGCGACCGCCGCCGCGCTCGAGTGGGGTCCCGTCGCCGCGTTCCTCGCGAACTGGAGCGCGGCCGTGGCCGCGCACCCCGGGTCCGATCCGGCGAGCGCCAATCCGGCCGCCCTCGCCACGACCCAGGCGGGGTTCGCGAACGACTCGACGGCCCTCGCGGTCCTCGGCGCGTTCTACGGGGCCCCGGGGGCGCCGGGGTTCAACGGGACCGACGACTGCGCGTCGGACCCGGCGAACGTGACGGCCTGCACCGACTCGGCCGCCCGGGCGACCCTCCCCGCCGTCCTCGCGTCGGCGGTCCCGCCGGAGGAAGCACCGGTCGCGGCCGGGGCGCTCGCCGACCTCGGGGTGCTCAACTTCACCGACCCGGCGGCGGAGGCGGCGGCCGTCGACGACGTGCTCGCGGACGAGTCGGGGCTCCCCGCCGCGTGGCTCGGGACCGTTGG
>DATJVB010000100.1:0-8677 GCA_035502055.1 Thermoplasmata archaeon
CCGCGGGGCCCCCGTCGGCCCCCGGCGGGTCGACGCGGCGGTCCAGCGGTCGGCGGCGGTCTCGTCCGCGCCGTCGATCGCGGCCACGCGGCCGGAGAGGATCCACCACCGCACGAGCGATGGCGAGGGGGGCGTGAGGGAGAGCCGCTCGACGAGCTCGCCCGCGCGGGCGATCGCGCGGCGGGTCCGCGGGGACGGGCCGGCGTCGAGGCCGAGCTCGGCGAGCCCGAGCTGGTGCTCGAGCTCGATCGCCGGCTGGCCGATGCGCCGGGCGGTCTCGATGACCCGGCCGTGGATCTCGAGGGCGCCCTTACCGTCCCCCCGGTCCACCAGGAGACGGGCGACCCGCGCGGCGACGACGAACTCGAGCTCGGGCCGCAGTAGGCTCGCGAACGACAGCTCCGCGGACCGAAGGTACCGCTCGGCCCTCGGGTCGCGGCCGGCGGAGTCGTGCGCCCGGATCGTGCCGACCGCCGCGAGGGCGGTCGCCCGGAGGTGGTCCGCGGGCGCGCGTTGGGCGAGGCGCGCGGCCCGGTGGGCGGCGTGGCGCGCGGGCTCGAGCCGGCCGCGCGTCGCCTCGAGGTCGGCGACGACGAACTGGAGGAGGGCGGCCGGCTCGAGCATCTCGGCCGCCTCGAGCCGTTCGGCCCCCTCGGCCAGCAGACCGAGCAGGTTCGGCCGGGGGCCGACGAGGAGCATCGCCGGGACGAGCGCGTCGAGCCACGGGCCGAGCCGATCCGTCGGCAGCCGCGCCTGAACCGCCGCCTCGAGCCCCTCGCCCAGCGACTCGCACGCCTCCGGCGAGCGGCCCGAGAGGAACAGGACCGCGGCGCGCCGAAGTCCGATCCGGGCCTCCGCCGACCGCTGGTCCGCCGGTGGAAGGGACGGCCGCTGGGCGTCGGCCCGGACGAGGAGCGCGTCCGCCTGGTCGAAGTCCGAGGCGCGCGCCGCCTCCTCGGCGGCGGCGCTCAGCGCCTGCATCGCCTCCGGCGCCTGGCGGCCCTCGGCGAGGCGCGACGCGAGGTCCCGTCGCTGCGCGGGCGTGGGGTCGGCGGTCATCGCCTCGAGCGCCGTTCGGACCTCCTCCTCGAGCCCGGCCCTCTGCTCGGGGGGGACGAGCTCGACGAGCGTGGGCGTCCAGCTGCGCTGCGCCACGAGGATCCGGTTCCCCTCCGTGCGGACGAGGCGTGCCTCGAGGGCCGGAAGGAGCGCGTCGGCGAGCTCCGGGAAGGTCAGCCGGCAGACCCGCGCGAGTTGGACGTCGGACGCCGAGCCCCCGAGGATCGCGAGAAGGCCCACGGCCCGCTTCGAGGTGGCGGGAAGGAGCCCGTGGAGACGGCGGACCCGGACCTCCTCCCGGGGGTCGATCCGGCTCTCCTTGAGGCGATGCCACTCGACGTCGAGCCGTCCGGCGAGCCGATCCTCCCAGAGCCTCGACGCCGCGTTCGACGTGTCGAGCACGAGGACGATCAGGAGCGGGACGAGCCGGGCCCGCTCGGAGAGGAAGGCGAGGAAGTTGAGGCTCTCCTCGTCGGCGAACACCGCGTCCTCCACCGTGATCGCGAGCGCCCGCACCGATCCGGCGTCGAACCCGGCGCGGAGCTCCCGCCAGTACTCCCCGGCGTCGAAATGCTCCACGCCCCGGCTCCGGACCGCGAACGAGGTGCCAAGCACCCGTCCGCGCTGGAGATCGCCTCGGGCCCTCCGGCTCGGGGGCGGTCCGGAGTCCGGGAGCCCAAACGCCGCGAGCGGGGGGATCCCTCCCTCGATGGCCGCTTCCCCGGTGTCAGTCGAGGAGGGCGGCGTGCGGCTCTCGCCGCGGACGAGCGGCGCGACGACCGCGAACGGCGACGTCCGTTCCCGGTACTGGGCGACGAGCGAGCGGACCGTGACGCCCGTCCGTTCGAGCTCCTCCACGACGGCGGCGAGCGCCGCCGACTTGCCGCTCGCCTCCGGTCCGGCGATGACTACGGTCCGTCCGCTCCCGTCCGCGATCCCTTCGAGCGCCCGGAGGACCGCGGGGGGTAGCTGACCGCCCCTGGGCACCATCGGTACGGGGGGACCGCGAGGGTATAAAGGCCCCGAGCCGGCGCACCGGCGTCGGTCCGGCGCGATACCCGGCGGCGCCCCGGAGGCGTTCCGCGCCGAGCCGTTATCTAGGCGACGCCCTCTCGGGCGCGCCGTGAAGAAGGGGTGGGACGCGGCCCGTCGGCGGGTCATGGCCACCCCGATCCGTCCGGTCGACGTCCGGGCGGTCCACGGCGTCGGCGACCTCGTGACGGCGTTCCGGGGGACGTCGATCCAGGCCCGCAACCTCGGACGGTGCCTGGACGTCTGGGAGAACGCGCTCACGGACTCGAAGCGTCCCACGATCTTCCTGGGCCTCTCGGGCCCCCTCATCGCCGCCGGGCTTCGGACGGTCCTCCGGGACCTCATCGAGTGGGGCCTCGTCGACGTGGTCGTTTCGACCGGGGCGGTCCTGTATCAGGACCTCTACCAGTCCCGGGCGGTCGGCGGCCAGCACTGGGTCGGCACCCCGACGGCCGACGACGTCCGGCTCCGGGAGCTCGCGATCGACCGGATCTACGACACCTACGTCGACGAGATGAAGTTCGAGGAGACGGACCGGCGGATCGGGCGGGTCACCGACGAGTTCCCCCGGCGACCCGCCTCCTCGCGCGAGTACCTCGGATTCCTCGGCGCCCGCTTCGACGACCCCGATTCGATCCTCGCGACGGCCGCCCGGCACGGCGTGCCGGTCTTCTCGCCGGCGCTCATCGACAGCTCGATCGGCATCGGGCTCACGCTCCACTACCAGGCGAACCGCACGGCCCGGGACCGGTTCATCCTCGACGCCGTGCGGGACAACTACGAGCTCGTGCAGATCCTCACCCACTCCCCGCGGACCGCCGTGATCTACGTGGGCGGGGGGACGCCGAAGAACTGGATCAACGACGGGATCGTGATGGCGAACTACGCGTTCGGCCGCGAAGGCGAGGGCCACTACTACGCGCTGCAGGTGACGACGGACGTCCCGCACTGGGGCGGGCTCTCCGGCAGCACGCTCGACGAGGCGCAGTCGTGGGGGAAGATCTCGCGCCACGCGACCCGCGCCATGGCCCACGTCGAGGCGTCGGTCGCCCTCCCGCTCCTCGCGGGCGCGCTGTGGGACCGGCGCGCGGTCTGGCAGCCGCGCCGCCGCCTCGTCTTCGACTGGACGGGCGACGAGGTCGAGATCCGGCGGACGCGCGCCCGGCCGACGATCCGGCGCCGGCGCCCCCGGGCATAACGATAAGTCCGCTCCCGGGCCGTTCCGGCCCGTGCCGGCCGCGGTCCCGCCCGGTCAGGTCGTGACGCGGGGGTTCCCGGTCCTCCACGCGGGATCGGTGCCGCTTACCCTGACGGCGGCGAGCTGGTCGCTCACCGTGCACGGCGAGGTCGCGGCCCCCGGGAGCCTCTCGTTCGCGGAGCTCCTTTCGCTCCCCCAGGCCGACGTGACCGTCGACATCCACTGCGTCACCTCCTGGACGAAGCTCGGGACCCGGTGGCGCGGGGTCCCGTTCCGCGCGATCGTCGACAAGTTCCGGCCGACGGGGGAGGCGAAGTTCGTGGTGATGGAGTGCGAGCAGGGATTCACCACGTCCCTCCCCCTCGCCGCGCTGCTCGACGACGACGTCCTCCTCGCCCACACGTACGACGGCGCGCCGCTCCCCGCCGAGCACGGCGGGCCCGTCCGGATGCTCGTCCCGAAACGGTACTTCTACAAGAGCGCGAAATGGCTCCGCGGCCTCAAGTTCGCGCGGGACGACGAGCCGGGGTTCTGGGAGGTGCGCGGCTACTCGAACGTCGCCGACCCGTGGCTCGAGACCCGGTACGACGTCGACGACGTGAAGGTGATCCACCGGATGCGCAAATCGCGTCTCTTCCGGCCGCTCGACGAGAAGACGTGAGCCGGCGCCTCCAGTCTCGGCCCCGCGGCCGCGGATGCGCCACCGAATCCGGGCTTTCTTGGGAACGGCCTCGCCGGTAGCGGGGGCCTAGGATTTCCTATACTGATACAGATTGACACTCACGGATGCGTGCCGTATAACCGAGCGTTCCGACCCAGCAAACTCCGGCAAGTTTTAAGAGGGGTAAATCCCGCCACCCCCCTCGGAGGTGAGCCCGGGTATGTACCTGCCGATCGTTCCGCCGGTTCCGCGCGAGCAGCTGTAACCATTTTCCTTGGAGGGGGGCGCGAGCCCCCCTCCCGATCGATCGGTCGAGGGCAGGACGGCCCCCGAGTCGAGACGTCGCCCTAGGCCCGGAGGCCATGGGGCGAACACGCCATTTCCGATGCCGTGCACCCATGCGAAGGAATCCTCCCTTAGCGGGGGGGCGCGCCGCTACGCAGCCGTGCTGTCCGACAGCTTGTCGGCCATCTCTGCCTTGATCCGATCCTTCCACCAGCTCATCCCCATCCGGTCGGCGAGCTCCATCGCGGCGTGGTACTCCTCCCTCGCTCGCTCCTTCAGATTCAGCGAGACGTACACCTCCGTCAGATAGGCCCTCGCTAGCATCAGCGAGTCCGACGGAGGCAGCCGGCTCAGGACCGCAATCGCCCTCTCGCCGTGGATCCGTGCCTCCTGGAGGGCCCCTTGTCGGTGCTCGCCGGCGCAAAGAACGGCGAGGGTATGCCCAAGCACCGTATCGTTGCCGAGGCGCTCGGCCAGGGAGCTCGCCTGGCGAGCGTAGGCGACGGCCTCCGACCAACGCTCCCCTTCGGCGGCCATCGCGCTGAGACCGCTCAGCGTGTAGGTCAGCTGGCTCAGGTATCCGAGCGACTCCGCCTCGACGCGCAGCATCCGCATCTCGGTCTCGGCGAGCTCCTTCTGCCCGTTCTCCGCGTACGCGCGCGCGCGGACCAGGAGGAGGTTGAACACGATGTCGAGCCGCCCCGAAGCGCGGGCGTCCTGGAGACCCTCGGCCACGACCTTGAGCGCGGCCTCCCGGTCGCCGCCGAGCGAGGCGAGGCGCGACCAGGCCGCCACCCCCTCGAGGGCGAGGTCCGCGATGCGGGCGCGCTTCGCGATCTCGAACGCCTGCTGGAACCGGACCTGGGCGAGCGGGAGGTTCCCCTCGAGCTCCGTGATGCGGGCATCGCTGAGCAGCGACAGGAGCTGGAGCCGCCGGGTGTCGAGCCCCTTCCCGCGCGCCTCGGCGAGGGTCTGCCGGGCCTCCTCGATCTGCCGCTGGCGGACGTGGAGCTCGACGATGAGCATCAGCGACTCCGCCTGCGTCCGGTCGTCCCCCTCGGCGTCGGTGATCGAACGCCGGAGCGACTGGATCGCCTCCGCGTAGTCCGAGTGGGCGCGCAGGATCGCCGCCTCGACGCGGTGGGCGCGGACCCGGGCCGCCCCGCGCGGGAGCGCGACGGTGAGATGCCGGAGGGCCCCCCGGACCGAGTCGGAGTACCCCAGCGACAGGAGGGTCCGCTCCTGGCCCAGGAGGACCTGGACGGCGAGCTTCCACGCCTCCCCGGCGACGAGGTGGCAGAACCGCTCGCGGACCGCCTCGGGACGACGGCTGCGACCGTAGTACTGGGCGAGCTTGAGGTGCGCCGCGCGCTCCTCCGACGGGACGACCTTCCCGAGGAGGGCCGTCCGGACGACCTGGAGGAGCTCGAGGCGGGTGTCGAGCGACCCCTGGAGGACCCCGGACCGGAGGAACTGGTCGACCCGCGCCGCCGGGAGCCCGCTCGTCTCGAGGAACACCGACCCCGGCAGCCCCTCGTTCGCGAACGCGAGCGGCAGGAGCCCGACCAGCTCGGGCCGGCTGAACCGCTCGACGATCGCGGCCGGCAGCTCCCGGACCGTCGCCGCGACGTCGGGGGCGCCGACGGCGAGCTGCAGGAGGAGCGGGCTCCCGAGGCTCGACTGGAAGACGGCCTCGAACCGGTCGGCGAGCCCGCCCTGCCGGTCGGTGAGCGCGTGGGCCGCGGTCCGGTCGAGTCCCCCGAGGACGAGGTGCGACGACCGGACCGGGTCGACGGAGAAGGCGGGCGGTTCCTGCCCGATCAGGAGGAACAGGATGTCGGAGCGCTCCCGGTTGAGGCCCCGGATGAGGTCCTCGAGGAACTTCCGGGCGTCCGGGCCCGCCGCGTGCATGTCGTCGATCACGGCGACCATTGCCCGGTCCCCGAGGGCCCGGAGCACGAGGTCGGCGACCTCCCGGCCGAGCGGTTGCCGGGGGAGCTGGCTGTAGTACGCGAGCTGCTGGGCCCCGAGGGGCGCGAGGGCCCGGGCGAGGGACGACGCGAAGTGCCGGGGCGCCGTCCCGGCCCGCACCGTGAACCAGAACGGGATCCGGCCCGCCTTGAGCCGCCTCAGGTGCCGGCTCACCAGCGACGACTTCCCCATCCCGGGCGGGCCTTCGACGAAGACGACCCCCCCCTCCTGCGAAACGCTCCACAGCTCGTCGAGCTCTGCCCGACGGCCGAAGAACGGGTTGGGAGGCGGCGGGATCGCGCCCGAGAGGAGCGGGACGTCCTGGGTCTGCTTGAGGAGCTGCTGGCGACCCTCGTCGGTGAGGGAGTAGACCAGCTGCTTGCGGAGCCCCCCGCGGACGAGCCCCCGGCGCGTCGCGAGCAGCCCCTGGCCCACGAGGTCGGCGAGGGGCCTCGACATGGAGCAGGGGTGGTACCCCAGCGCCTTCGCGAGCTCCCGCTGGCTGATGCCGAATCCGCCGTCCTCCGTCGGGGCGTGGGTCTCGACGTAGTCGAGGATTTCGGCGGGGAGGTAGCTCACGACGGGCACGGTGACCCTCCATGGTCGCCCCCTCTACTTAGACTTAATTTGTACAAATTAGCTCCCGAGCTTTAAGTAGGGAGCGAGCCAGATTCCTCCTCAACCCATGGCGCGGACGAACGGAAGCGGCGCATACCTCGGAGGGATCAGCACGATGCTGATGCAATCCGATACCTGCCCCGCCTGCGGGCAGGTCCACGCCGACTCGCGCCTCGCCGCGCTCGTCCCCCGGGCCCGCCAGTGCCCGCTCGTCGTGACGGGAACCCTCCCGACGCTCAACCTCCCGAAGTCGGAGCGCGGGGTCCAGGGAATCTTGTCGGTCGAGATGTTCGGCGAGGCGGCCCCCGCGGCGCCGCCCCTCCCCGACGTCCCGATCCCCCGCAAGCCGAGCGCCCTCGCGGTGCCCTGGCCGATGCCGTCCCAGCTGGAGGACTACCTGTGATGCTCTCCGAGACGGCCCCCCCGACCCCCGTCCCCCGCGTGCGGCGCGTCCCCGACGCGGCGCCCGGGCGGATCCTGTTCGGGATCGCTTCCCCCTCCCTGCCGCTGGACGGCCTTCGGTGGCCCTCCTGGCTGAACCCCCTCGACGGGAGCTGGAGAGCCCCCGTCCGATCCTCTCCTTCTCGGCGGAGCGAGTAAACATGGCGCTGGTCGGGCTCTAACCCCTCCCCATCACGATGTCCAACGCCCCCGCGGGCCTTACCCGGAGGCCCGCGGGGGCCGTGTTTTCCCCGGTCCATTGAAATCGGCGAGCGAGGGCCCCCTTCGCGCCGTTGCCGCGCGGACACAAAGGAGACATAGCCCGTGGAGGGTCGGCCCCTCGACCCCATGGGAGACCGATCCACCTGCCCCACCTGCGGAGGCCCCCTCGAGAGCGGATTCGTCGCCACCACGAACGGCTCGGGGCTGTACTGGAGCCGCGAGGCGGCCGAACGCCGCCTCCGCCCGACGGGCCTCGAGGTGCTCGTGCCGACCGGGTTCATGGGCACCTACTCGGCGAACGCCCCCGCCCAGCGGTGCCCCCACTGCCGCACGATCACGATCGGCTGGTCCCCGAGCGCCCCCGCCACCCCCCGATAGGGCTGGCGGCCGGCGCCCCGGCGGGGCCTAGTCCGCGCCCGCCACCGTGAGCCCGTCGGACCAGATCGGCGGGGTCGCGAGGTAGCCGACGAGCGCCTCGGTCGAGCCCAGGCCGCGGATCCCTCCGAACAGGCTGGGGGCGCTCTCGGGTCCGACGACGACCCCTCCCACCGTCCCGCCCCGGACCGGCTCGGCGAGCCGCCCGCGGTGGATCCGGTAGCCGATCCGGACCTCGCCGCCGAACGCGGCGGAGATCGCGTCGGGGAAGGCGTAGCCGAGCTGGTCGACCCACAATCCCTCGCCGACGGCCTCGGCGAGCTCCGCGTCGGTCCCCGCGTCGCCGGGGGCGACCTCGAGGGTCGTGATCGTGGGGCCGGGCGCCCGGTCGAAGTGGAACCAGGGGCTGAACTGGTGGGATTCCCGTCGTCCGTTCCCGGTCGGCGCGTGGCCGGTCGCCCCCGCGTGGAGAACGTCGTAGACGGGGGTCGTCGCGCGGCCGCGGTCGATGAGCGCCCGGCGCGCGGGCGGGGTCCCCTCGTCGTCGAACGGGGCGGAGCCGAGGCCCCACGGCCTAAGCCCGTTGTCGTGGACGGTGAGCGACGGGGTCCCCACGACCGCCCCCTCCGAGGGCGCCATCCCCCGTAGCTCGGCCGCCCCGCTGAACCGGTACCCCACGATCGTCGGTAGGATGTCGGCAAGCACCCCCGGGGGGAGGACGACCCGGGTGAGGCCCGACGGCGTCGGGCGGACGCGCCGCGTGTCCCGGGCGCGCTCGACCCACCGGTCCGCCTCCTCCGCGATCCCCTTCGTCG
>DATJVB010000101.1:0-25220 GCA_035502055.1 Thermoplasmata archaeon
TCGCCCTGGATCGAGTGGAACACCTCGATGATCCGCATCCTCCTCCCCGACCGCCGCGGCCGGGTAAAGGGGCTTTCGGCCCCGCGCCCGCGCGCCGGCCACGTGTCAAATACCGCCGGTCGCTCGGACGGGCCGGATGGACCCGGCGCGGGAGGGCCACTGGCAGGCGGCGTGGCGCTCGGCCGGTCTCGCGACCGCCCGCCGCGATCCCGGGAAGGCGAAGTTCTACGCCCTCGTCGCGTATCCGGGCTCGAGCGGGTTCCTCCACGTGGGGCACCTGCGGGGGGTCGCCTACGCCGACAGCTTCCACCGGTTCCGCCGGATGCGCGGCGAGGCCGTCTTCTTCCCGACCGGGACGCACGCCTCCGGCCTCCCGGCCGTCACCTTCGCGCAGCGCGTGAAGGCGCGCGACGAAACGGTCGTCGCCCAGCTCGTCGAGCAGGAGGTGCCCGAGTCCGACTGGGCCCGGCTCGAGGAGCCCGCCGAGGCCGCCCGGTTCCTGGGACGCTCGTACCTCGACGCGTTCCGGGAGCTCGGATGCCTGATCGACGAGACCGCCTACGTCACCACGATCGACGACGACTACCAGGCGTTCATCCGGTGGCAGTTCCGCGTCCTGGAGCGACGGGGCGCGCTCCGGCAGGCGCCCCATTTCGCCGCGGTCTGCCCCGTCTGCGGGCCCGTCTCGGTCGACGCGTCGGAGACGGACCTCTCGTCGGGGGGCGATGCGGATCGGATCGAGTTCGCGACCGTGCCGTTCCCGCTCGACGACGGGCGGGTGCTGCTCGCGGCGACGCTCCGGCCGGAGACGGTCTTCGGGGTGACGAACCTGTGGGTCGCGCCCGGCGGGACGCTCGCGCACTGGCACCTGGGCGGCACGACGTTCCTCGTCGCCCCGTCCGCCGCCGAGCGGCTCGTCGAGCAGCACGGGGGCCACATCGGCCCGTCCGGCCCGGTCGACGCCCTCTTAGGCCGCCTCGTCACGGCCCCGCTCTCCGGTCGCCGGGTCCCGATCGTCGCGAGCCGGCTCGTCGACCCGTCCGTCGGGACGGGCGTCGTGATGAGCGTCCCGGCGCACGCGCCCGCCGACTGGCTTGCGCTCCAGGCGGTCCCCGAGACGATCCGCGCGTCGCTGCCGATCCCGGAGGAGATCCTCTCCGTGGATCCCGGCAGCGACCTCACTCCGTCCGAGCGCGCCCTCACCGAGGGGCCCGGCGTCCCGGCCGAGCGCGCGGCCCGCCTCGAGGGCGCGGCTTCCCTCGACGACGCGGCCGCGATCGCCGGGGCGACCGAGCGGCTGTACCGGTTCGAGTTCGCCCGGGGACGCATGCGGCCCGGGATCCTCGACGGGCGGCCGGTCCCGGAGGCCCGCGAGGCGGCCCGGTCGGCGCTCGCCCGCCTCCCCGGCGGGCTCGAGCTCCACGAGTTCTCGAAGCCGGTCGTCTGCCGGAACGGCCACGCCGTCGTCATCCGGAAGGTCCCGGACCAGTGGTTCATCCACTACGGCGACCCCGCGTGGAAGACCCAGACGCGCGCGCTCGTCGCGCGGATGCGGTTCCGCCCCGCCGAGTACGGGACCGAACTTCCCGGCATCCTCGACTGGTTCGGCGACCGGCCGTGCACCCGGCGGGGCCGTTGGCTCGGCACCCCGTTCCCGCTCGATCCGTCGTGGATCATCGAGCCGATCGCCGACTCGACGTTCTACCCCGCGTACTTCGTCGTCCGCCGCTACGTCGCCGACGGGCGGCTCCGGACCGAGCAGCTGACCGACGCGCTGTTCGACCGGGTCTTCCTCGGGGAGGGACCCGGCGAGCCCACCGTCGACCGGGCCCTGGAGGGGGAGCTGCGGGCCGAGTTCGAGTACTGGTACCCGCTCGACCTCAACATCGGCGGGAAGGAGCACAAGCGGGTCCACTTCCCGGCGTTCCTCGCGACGCACGCGCTCCTCCTTCCGGACGGGCTCCGCCCGCGCGGGATCTTCGTCCACTGGTGGCTCACCGAGAAGGGCGGCGGCAAGCTCTCGAAGAAGCGCGGCGGCGGGAAGGGCGGCGGGATCCCCCGGATCCACGCGGTGATCGCGCGGTGGGGCGCGGACGCGATCCGGCTCTACTTCGCCCTCGCGGCGTCGCCGGAGCAGGACATCGAGTGGGACCCCGGGCTCGTCGAGGCGGCCGCGACCCGGCTCGCCGACGTCGAGCACCTCGCCGGGACGAAGTCCGACGGGGCGACCGACGCGCCCGCCGAGCTCGACGCGTGGCTCTCGAGCGCCTGGCACGACCTCGTGGCCGAGGCGACGGCCGCGCTCGAGGCGTACGACGTGCGCGCCGCGGCCGAGCGGATCTACGTGACGGCGCCGACGCTGATCCGGCGGTACCTCGCCCGCGGCGGCGTCGCCGGCCGCGCCCTCGACGAGGTCCGGCGGGCGTGGGTGCGCCTCATGTCGCCGGTCACGCCGCACCTCGCGGAGGAGGTCGGATCGGCGGCCGACGGCCGCCTCGTCGCGGCGTCGGCGTGGCCCGAGGCGGATGAGTTCGCGAGGAGCCGGGCCGCGCTCGCTGCCGAGGCGTACCTCGACCGCGTCGAGGACGACCTCCGCAGCGTGGTCCGCCTGGCGGAAGGGAGGCCCACGCGCCCGACTGCCGCCGCCCTCTTCGTCGCCGCCCCGTGGAAGCGGATCGTCGACGGCTGGATACGGGAGGCAATGGCGACGGGCGGACCGCCCGAGATCCGCGCGATCGTCGCCCGCGCGACCGCGCACCCGGAGGTTGCGGCGCACCGCGCCGAGGTCGGGCCGTACGTCGCCCGGGTCGCGAAGGGGATGCGCGGCGCGCCGGGGTCCGTGGACGAGCCGCCCGTCGACGAGCTCGCGGTCCTCCGAGGGGCGGAGGGGTATCTCGCCCGGCGGTTCGGCCTCGGGCGGATCACCGTCGTCCCGGAGGAGCTCGGCGAGGAACACGACCCGGAGGGTCGCCGGGATCGGGCCCAGCCGGGACGACCGGCGTTCTACCTGACGCGGGGACCGTCGTAGGTTCCCCCCGGGGAACCTCGGCCGCGGGCGCCCTGGGAGGCGGGAAGGCACGCCCTCACGCGGCCGGGCCCGACGAGAGCCGCCGGTCGATCGCTTCCCGGTACGCCTGCTCGTACCTCGGGAGGACGGCGTCGGGGTCGGCCTCGCGGCTCGCCTCGACGCCGGCGCGCGAGCAGGCCGCCCACGTCGACGGCGCCTCGAGCCGGCCGAGCCCGTCGAGGAACCCGGTCCGGTCCTCGGCGAGGAACCCCGCTCCCCGGGCCGCGAAGTCCGGCGCTCCGCCCGTGGGCGTCGCCACGAACGGGGTCCCGGCCGCGAGCGCCTCCTGGAGGGCGACGCCGTACCCCTCCCAGCGCGCCATCGACAGGTAGGCGGACGCCGCGGCGTACCGCTCGAGCAGCGTCGCGCGCGGGACGATCCCGAGGATCCGCACCGCGTCGCCCTCGTGCCGGGCGATCGAGTCGAGGCGCGGGTCGGGGAGCCGTGGGCCGGTCACCTCGAAGTGCCAGCCGGACCCCGCGACCGCCTCCAGGAGCTCCGCGACCCGCTTGTTGGGATAGTTCCCGCCGGTGACGAGCGCGAGCCGGGGGTCGCGCGGCCCGGTGCGCGGGGGGAATTCGCTCCGGTCGAGGACCGGCGGGAGCACGATCGTGCGGCCGGTGTAGCCCCACCCGCGCACCTGGGCCGCCTCCTGCGAGGTGTAGCAGAGGTAGACCGGCCATCGGGCGAGGCGGCCGGCGAAGTACCGCCGGAAGTACCACCGGTCGAACCACCAGTCGCGCATGCCGAGCTGCCAGAAGCCGTGCGCGTTGAGGACGACCGGCCAGCGGAACCGGCGCTGGAAGGCGAGGTACCATTCCGCGCACCAGACGCGGTTGCCGTTGAGGTGGAACACGTCGACCGAGCCGGTCCCCTCGAGCCGTCGCAGCGTGGGCAGGTACTCGCGGACCCAGCGGAACCGGCCCAAGTCGTGCGTCGGCAGGCGGAGGACGGTGAAGCCGGGGTCGAACCGTTCGACGGCCGCGCTCCCGGGTTCGCGGCTCGTCACGACGGTGACTCGGTGGCCGCGCGCCGCAAGGGCGCGGGCGAGGTTCTGGACCGTCCGCTCGCTGCCGCCCGTGCTCGGCCAGAACCGGTGGGAGGCGAGGACGATCCCAAGGGTCTCCGTCACGGCGGCAACGTCCTCCCCGAACCTTCCCCCCCGAACGACCGGGCCCCCGGCGGCCGTCGGGGAACCGGGGACGCGGGCCGCCCGAGCGCCGGCCGGCTCGCCCGCACCCTCGTCAACCCCGCCGGGGACGGCGCCGACGCGGACGCGGAGCGGACCGGGGCCGGATCGGCGGCCCGCGCGGCCCGGCGAAGTTGAGGTACATCCGCGAGGGCATCGGCCGGTTCGACACGGTACGGTACTTCGCCGAACGCTTGGACGAGTAGTCCCGGCCCACCGCGCCGGACACCTCGAAGTAGATCAGCTGCCCGATCGGCATCCCGGCGTAGATGCGGACCGGGAGCTTCACCGACATCTCGAGGGTCCAGTAGTTGCAGAACCCCACGTCCCCCTTCCCCGCCGTCGAGTGGATGTCGATCCCGAGGCGGCCGACGCTCGACTTGCCCTCGAGGAACGGAACGTACCCGTGGGTCTCGGTGTACTCCTCCGTGACCCCGAGGTACAGCTGGCCCGGCACAAGGACGAACCCCTCGGGCCCGATGCGGAACTCGGTCACGGGGTTCGGGCGGCGCGCGTCGAGGGCCCCGTCGTGGTAGGTGGCGAGGTACGGGCCGAGGTGGACGTCGTACGAGTTCGATCCGAGGCAGCCGGGTCGGAAGGGCCGGATCACGATCTGACCCCGGCGGATCTCCTCGAGGATCTTCTGGTCGGTGAGGATCATCGCTCTCGCGGCGGCCGAGCGGTCGGGCCCTTTAATTCCCTCCCCCTCGGGCGGGGGACGCTTCCGGCGGGAGCGGGCGGTCCGACTCGAGGGCGATCGCCGCGTAGCCGACGACCTCCGCCATCGGCTCGACCTCGCCGGAGTGGCCCCACCGCAGAAGGCGGGCGCGCAGCGGCTCGTCCTCCAGCGCCGCGAGGAGCGCCGTCGTCGGGGCGACGCCGCACATCGAGATCCCGCGGTCGACGACCGTCCGGTAGAGGCCCCCCGCGTCGCGGCGGAGGATCTCGTCGATCGCCAGGCGATCCAGGCGCTCCGCCTCCACGGCGGGGACGTAGTGGGAGAAGTCCGTCGACGCGATCAGGAGGACGTCGTGGTCGGCGATGCCGTCGCGGACCCGCTCCCCGACCGACCGGAGGTAGTCGAACGGACCGAACCGGACCATGATCGGCACGTGGCGAGGGGCGGGGACGACGTACTGCAGGAACGGCAGCTCGACCTCGATCGAGTGCTCGAGCCGGTGCGCCGCCTCGTCGACGGCGACGGGCGGTCGCGCGATGCGCGCCGCCAGCTCTTCGTCGGGCGCCACCGGCCCGAGCGGCGTCTCCCAGGGCCGGACCGAGATCGCGGCGCCGCGGGCGAGCCCGTGGTGGTCGACCCCGAGGATCACGACGTGCGCGGGGGGGCGCTCGGCCGCCACCTGCGCGAAGGCGAGGGCGGCGATCGCGCCGGAGTAGACGAGGCCGGCGTGCGGCACGATGATCGCCCGGAGGTGCCGATCGGGTCGCCGGTGCCGGACGGGGAGCTCCCCCGGCCCGCGCCGGTCGAGGAAGCACCGTTCGACGGCGTGCGCGAGTCCCTCGCCGTCGGCGGGGTAGAACTGCCCCGCCACGGCCGGAGGACGACCCACGCTCGGCATCCGATCACGCCGGGGACAGCAGCGCGACGACGGCGGCGGCGTCGTCCGCGTCGAGCCGCTCCCGGTCCATCACCCCGAACGGGTTCCCCCGGTCGTACCGGGGGATGACGTGGAAATGGAGGTGGAAGACGATCTGCCCGGCGAGCGACCCCTGGTTCAGCGCGACGTTGTAGTGCGCGGAAAGCCGCTCGATCCGGCGGCACACCTCCGCGACGGCGCCGAGGAACGGACCCCGGTCCGCGGGCGGGAGGTCGAGGAGCCGGTCGATGTGCCGCTTCGGCACGACCAAGAGGTGGCCGCGGGTGTACGGGAACAGGTCGAGGAAGGCGAGGGCCGTGGCGTCCTCGTAGACGACGTGGGCGGGGGCCCGGCGCGCAACGATCTCGCAGAAGATGCACCGGTCCGGGGCGGTCGCCGGAGGCATCGGGCGACGCACGAGGGTGGCGGTAAAGAACTGTTCGGCTCCTGATAGGGGGGAGACGATGCGCGAACCGACGATGCCTCGGGGAGCCGGGACGCTCCCGCTCGCGGTCGCGATCCTGGTCGCCGTCGTCGTCGCTCTTCCGAACGGATGGACGGCGGGTCCGGCCGGATCTTCGACCGGATCCCGGACCGGGCCCTCGGTCTGGACCGACGCGGTGGGGGTCGCCCCCGGGTCGGCTCCCGGCGCGCTGCCGGGCGGCACCCTCGTCAGCCTTTCCGTGACCCTCGCCCCGAGGGACCCCTCGGGGCTCTCCGGGTTCCTCGCGGCGCCCCGGACCGGGTCCGGCGGCGGGCCGTCGCGCCTCACCGAGACGCAGTTCGAGGCGACGTTCGCCCCCTCCGCGTCCTCGCTCGCGATCGTCGAGGAGACCTTGCGCGCGGCCGGCGCCACGCAGGTCGTGTCGACCCCCGACCGGCTCGGGGTGCGGGCCACGCTCGCGGCGTCGGACTTGGAGAGCCTGCTCGGCGTCCGGCTCGACTCGCTCGGCGACGCGTCCGGGAACCCCTCCTACACCAGCGTGGGGACCCCGACGCTCCCGCCCGCGTGGGCGGGGCTCGTGACGGGGATCGGCGGCCTGTCGAACGTCGGCAACGCCGCCGTCGCGGCCGCGCTCTCGCCCGGGCCCGGGAGCGCGCCCTCCATGCGCCCGTCCCGGGCCCTCGCGTTCGCCCTCGACAACACGACCGGGGTGCCCGCCTTCATCGGGAGCGACTACACGCAGGCGTACGGCGTCGCGGACCTGTTCCCGGGCGGAGGGGCGGAGAACGCCACGTTCCCGACCTCCGAGGCGGTCGCGACGGTCCTCCTCTCCGGGTTCAACGACACGACGCAGCAGGACCTCCCGGGGTTCGATCCCGTCGCCGTCGACGCGTACTACAACGACACGTTCCCCGCCTCGTGGCCCCACCCGGAGGTCGTGGGGGTCCCGGTAGGCATCGACAACGTGACCCCGCCGGCGCCGTCGGGCGACGGCGCGCTCGCGGACTCGTCCCTAGACGAGACCGAGAACGCCCTCGACCTCGAGATGGCCGGCAGCCTCGCTCCCGGCGCCGAGGTGGCCAACTTCTACTTCCCGGGGAGCCTCCTGCTCGCCGCCAACTCGACGGCCCCCCTCGGCGACGTCGCCGACGACTTCGCGACGACGCTCGCGACGGCGCTCTCCTACAACTACTCCACCCGGCACCTCGCGGTCGTCTCGAGCTCGTTCGGTCTTCCGGACCTCGTCGACTCCCTGTGGAACACGGAGCTCCTCCACGCCGCGGCCCTCGGGGTCACCGTCGTCGCCGCGAGCGGGGACCAGGGCGACGCCCCCTCGGACCTCTCCGGCCGGTTCCAGGGCCAGTGGCCCGACTGGCCCGGGACCGCGGCGTTGACCTCGGGCGCGACGGTCGCCGTCGGCGGCACGACCGTCTCCCTCGACGGGACGCCCGTCGGCAACGCCTCCGCGGATTCCGTGAACGTCTCGTTCGACCCGACGGTGTCGGGGGTCGCCTCCGCGACGGCGTGGTACGATACGCTCCCCGGCCCCGGCAACCTCTCCGGCTCGGAGGGCGGGATCAGCGCGATGGTCGGGGAACCGACGTGGCAGTTCGATTCCGCCGCCCAGCCGGCGATCGTGAACGCGACGGTGCGCGAGGGGCTCTCCGCCCTCGGCCGGGGGGTCCCCGACGTCGCCTTCTCCGCGAACACGACCGTCGCGTACACCGCGCACGACGCGGGCGGGGTCTACTTCGAGCTCCTCGAGGGGACGAGCATCGCCGCCCCCCTCTTCGCGGGGTTCCTCGCGAGCTGCGCCGCCGTCGCCGGGCATCCGTTCGGCGCCCTCGACCCCGAGCTGTACCGGATCGCGAGCTACTACGCCGCCCATCCCGGGACGGCCGACCCGTTCGAGGACGTGACGACCGGAGCGAACTACTGGTTCTCCGCGGCGCCGGGGTGGGACCCGGTCACCGGCTGGGGCAGCCTCGTGGCCGGACCGTTCCTCGCGGCCGACGCGGACCCCGCGGTCCGCAACTTTACCTACACCGGGCCCACGCCGGGCCTCCCGCCGCCGCTGTTCGGAGGCCCGTACACCCTCCCGACGGTCGACCTCGTGATCCTCGGGGCGAGCGTCGCGGTCGCCGTCGTCGCCGTCCTCTGGGTCGGGCGCGGACGGACCGCCGCGGGCCGGCCGCCGCCGATCTTGGGACCCGGACCACCGCCGCCGCTCGGCTCCCCCCGGCCGCCCCCCATCCCCCCCGGGGTCGCGGGACCCGCTCCGGTGCCGGGCGCGGCCCAGTTCCTCTGCCCGTACTGCGGACGCCCCCGTCCGGCCGAACCGGTCCGGTGCCCCGGCTGCGGCGCGTTCTGACGGGGACCGCGCGGGGGACGACGCCGCGCCGCCGCTAGGCGACGGATGGGTCGGGCCGGGGACCGGTCGGGGCGACGGGCCCGTTCGTCCGGGCCTCCTCGGGGGGGCCCGAGCCGTCGGCCTCGGGACGGGGCGTGCCGTCCGGGATCGCGGCCCCGGGGGGCGGCCCGGGGGCGACGCCCATCTTCTCCTCGAGGAACCGGCGGATCTCGTCGGGCCGGCTCGAGGAGAGCCCGAACCG
The DNA here is from genome assembly GCA_035502055.1 of Thermoplasmata archaeon. GTDB lineage: Archaea > Thermoplasmatota > Thermoplasmata > Lutacidiplasmatales > UBA184 > Lutacidiplasma. The sequence goes on from DATJVB010000101.1 coordinate 8,909, forward strand.
GGCCGCGAACGAGCGCGTCGTCTTGAGGAGGAGCGTCGCCCCCTTCGGTTCCGCGTGGACGAGGCCGAGGGCGCTCAGCCGGCCGACCTCGTCGTACGCCGTGTCGCCGACCATCCGCGCGAGGGCGCTCTGGAGGATCGGCTGATGGTAGGCGATGAGCGTGAGCGCCTTCACCGTGCGCGGCGCCATCTCGACGGCCGCGACCGGGTGCGCCGCGGGGAGGAAGTCGGTCCGGAGCTGGAGCGCGTACCGGTCGCCCGCCCGGCGGACCTCGAGCGCCGTCTGGCGCTGGGCGTACGTCTTCTCGAGCTTGCGGATCGCCGCCTGGACCGGCCGGTGGTCCGGCGCGCCGGTCGCGTCGGTGAGCTCCCGGATCGACATCGGCTTGCCGGCCGCGAACAGGATCGCCTCGAGTCGGAGCACCAGGTCGTCGACCTTCGCTGGCATGCGCATCAGTTCTCCGGGGGAGGCGTCCGGACCTCGGCCGCCCGGGCGAGGAGGAGGGGGGAGGAGCCGAGCGACTCCTGCGAGAGGTCGATCGACCGCTCCCGCGCGAGGAATAGCGCCGCGAGGAACAGCGCCACGAGCCGCTCGCGCCCTTCCTCCGGTCGCCACAGCTCGAGGAACGGGAAGGCGACCCCGACGGGCCGGTCGGCGATCGCCCGCCAGGCGTCGAGGATGTCCCTTTCCGGGACGTCGCCGTGGACGAGGACCTCCGGGACGGCGCGCTGCTCCTCCTGGAGGCGCCCGCGCAGCTCCTCCAACCGAAGCGCGCGCCGCGCCTCGGCCTCGGCCTCGCCGAACGCCTGGACGAGCTCGAGGAGGCTCACCGGGCGGGTCTCGGTGTGGCGGACCATCTCGACGAGCGGCGTCTCGGCCCCCCCGAGGACCGCGGAGGTGAGGTCGGCCGGCGCCGCGTCGGCGACGCCGTCGATCGGCTCCGCGCCGTCCTCGAGGGGACCGTCAGCCGACGGATCCCACTGGGCCCCCTCGGGGGCCACGGGCGCGGCGGTCTCCTCGCGCTGCTTCAGGACCGCTTCCGACTGGAGGTAGAGGATGCTCCACGCCATGTAGAGGAGCCGTCCGGCGACCGCAAAGTCGACCGCGCCGTCCTTCTCGACGCGGCCGAGGTAGACCTCGGTGAACCGGACGAGGTCGATCTCCCACGGATCGAACTCCTCGCCCATGACGAGCTCGAACAGGAGCGCCGTCGCCTTCTCGACCGGATCGGCGATCGCGAGGTGGACCCCCTCCTTGATCTCCCGGACCAGGCCGAGGTACCGCTCGAGGAGCGCCGGCGGACCGCCCGGCTCGTCGAGCAGCGACCGGTGGAAGATGAGGTAGTCGAGAACCCGCTCCGCGGCCTCCCGGGGCACGGGGGCGATCCGGGGGCTCGCGGCGGAGGGCGTCGACGAAAGGGCGGCGGCGCTCATGGGGCCGCCCCCGGCGGCGAGGCGAGCGGCGGCGGTTGGGCCGCCTCGGCCCGCGTCCGTTCGTCGACGTCGACGATCTCGTCGAGCCGCAGGCCGACGACGCGCGAGCAGCCGTCGCCGTGCATCGTCACGCCGAAGAGCCGGTGCGCGAACTTGAGGGTCACCTTCCGCAGGGAGATGACGACGAACTGGGCGCGCTCGGCGTTGCGCCGGAGCATCCGCCCCACGTTCTCCGCGTTCACGCCGTCGAGCGACATGTCGACCTCGTCGAACACGTAGAGCGGGCTCGGATCGTGCCGCTGGAGGGAGAAGATGAAGGCGAGCGAGGCGAGCGACTTCTCGCCTCCGCTCAGCTGCTCGAGGCGCTGGACCGTCTTGCCGACCGGCCGGGCCTGGATGAGGAGACCGCCGGCGAGCGGGTCGGCGGGGTTCTCGAGCGTGATCGCCCCCTCGCCACCGCCGGAAAGGTCGGCGTAGATCGTGCGGAACGCGGCGTCGACGGAGACGACGACCTCGCCGATCTTCTCCCGCTTCTTCTTCTCGATCTCCCCGACGAGCTTCACGAGCTCCGCCCGCTCGGACGTGAGCCGCCCGGACTCGGACTCGAACTCGTCGAGCCGATGCTTCTCGAGGTCGTACTCCTCGAGGGCGCGGAGGTTGACCGGACCCATCGCCTCGAGCTGGTTCGAGAGCGTCTCGACCGTCCGCCTGAGCTCGTCCACGGGGATCGGCGCCTCGTCGGCGGCGGGCGCCGGGAGCTCCTTGAGGGTCGATTCGACCTCGGCGAGCTTCTGCCGGGCCTGGGCCAGGTGGACCTCCTCCTGCGTCCGCATCGTGGCGCGACCGCGGATCGCTTCCTCCGCCCGGGCGAGGTTCGAGAGCAGCTTCACCCGGTCCGACTCGAGGCCGCGCTTCTTCGCGAGGTGGGACTCGACGGCGCGGGTCTGCTGCTGCTCGACGGCGCGGAGCGCCTCGAGCGCCTCCTTCGCGCCGTCGCGCTCGGCGCGCAGTGCCTTGAGCTGCTTGCGTTGCGTCGCGAGCGTCGCGTCATCGGTCGCGAGCTGGCGCTGCTTCTCGCCGAGCGCCTGCTCGGCGGCGGCGAGGGACGCGCGGGCCCCCTCGAGATCCCGGGCCGCGGCGACCTGGTCCTGCATCGCGGCGCCGTGGGCGTCCTGGAGGGACCGGATCCGGGTCGACACCGCCCCGGGGAGGTGCCCGAGGTAGGCGTCGTTCAGCCGGGCGAGCTCCTGCTTCGCCTTCGCGAGGGCTTCCGACGCGTCCTCGGCGGCCGACGCGGCCGCGGTGAGCGCCTTCTCGGCCTTCGCCCGGGCCGCGACCGCGGCGTCGAGCCGCTTCCGGGCCTCGGTCAGGCGCTCGCGAGCCCCCGTGAGCTCGGAGCCGAGGAGCTCCGACGCGGACGAGTGCGCCTGCGCGGTCGCGGACCGCCGGGCGAGCTCCTCGCCCAGCGTGCGGACCCGCTCCGATGCCTTCGCGAGCTCGGCGCGGACCGAAGACTCCTCCTCGGAGCGCGCGCGCAGCTCCTCCGCAAGCCGCTTCAGCTCGGACGCGGAGTCGGCGCCCTTGTTCCGTCCGGGCGCGTCGAGGGAGCCGCCGGTGATCGCGCCGGTCGCTTCCACGAGGTCGCCGGCGAGGGTCACGAGACGGACGCCGCCCATCTGCTCGCGCGCCCGGGCGAGGTCCTTCATCACGACGGTCTCGCCGAAGACGTACCAGAACGCGGGGCGGAGCTCCTCGTCGAACTTCACGAGGTCGATCGCGAAGCCGACCGCGCCGGGGCTCTGCGCCGCGAGGAGGGACTTCCCCTTCGGCCGCCCCCCGAGCATCCGGTTGAGCGGAAGGAAGGTGGCCCGGCCGCGCTTCTCCTGGCGGAGGAGCTTCACGCACTCCTCGGCGACCTGGTCGGTCTCGACGACGAGGGCCTGGAACCGGCCGCCGGCGGCGACGTGCAGCGCGGTCTCGTAGTCCCCGTCGATCCGCGCGAGCTCCGAGACGGTGCCCCGTATCCCGGCAACCCGGCCGAGGTTCCGCTGGGAGAGCAGGAACTCGACCGCGGAGAACGGGTTCCCGCCGCCCGCCTCGCCGCGGACCTTGAGGCGGGCGTCGAGGGCCGTGTAGCGGCGATTGAGCTCGAAGACCTCCTTGCCGAGGGCCGCCGCCTTCTCGGTGAGGGCGGCCTCCTTGGCGCGGAGCTGGAACAGTTCCTTCTGCAGGGTCGCGGTATCCGTTCCCGGCGCGCGGCCCGCGTCGGCCTTCCGGAGCCGGAGCTCGACGTCCTTCACCTCGAGCTCGCGCGTCCGGCGGTCGTCCTCGGCCTGGGCCTCCTCCCGCTCCGCGCCGTCGAGCGCGGCCTTCGCCGCCTCGTGCGACGCGACGGCGGCCTGCCACGATCGGCCGTGCTCCTCGACGGCGCGCTCGAGGTCGGAGATCTGCTTCCGGGCGCCCGTGAGCTTCCCTTGGGACTGCTCCGCTTCGCCGGTCGCGGTAGCGAGGCGGGACGCCGTCTCGGCGACCTTCGCCTCGACGGCGTGGAGCTTCTCCTCGAGCGAGGTGACGCTGGTCTTCGACTGGGCCAGGCTCTTTTCGTCCGCCTTCCCCTGCGTCGCGAGCGCCTGGACGCGCTCGCCGAGCGTCTCGACGTCGGACTCGAGGTTCTTCACGTTCTCGTCGAGGCGGGCGTACGCCATCCGGCGGTCGTTGAGCTGCTGCTGGAAGTTCGCGGCCTCGGTCCCGCCCCGCTTCGCGATCTCGGCATCGATCGCGTCGATCGACGTGCCGAGCTCGGCGCTCTGGGCGGCGAGCCGGGCGCGCTCGGATTCCAGGTTCGCGATCTCGTCGGCGAGCCGCGCGAGGCTCTCCTCGCCGGTCCGGACCTCCTTCTGCGCCAGCAGGTGGCCGGCGCGGGCGAGCCGGGCCTCCGCGAGCCGGCGCTGGTCCTGGAGCGCCTTGTACTGGACCGCCTGCGCCCGCTGGGAATCGAGCTGCCCCAACCGGGAGCGGATCTCGCCGAGGAGCGTCCGGATGTGCTCGAGGTTGGATTCGAGGTCGCCCCGCTTGGTGTCGGCCCGCTCGAGCTGCTCGTCGTACTGCGAGATCCCCGCGAGGCGCTCGACGAGCCCGCGCCGGGGGATCGGCCCCATGCTGACGATGCGGTTCACGTCGCCCTGCTGGACGAGGTTGTACCCGTCGCCCGAGAGGCGGGCGTGCGCGAGGAGCGCCTCGATCTCGGACTGGGTGGTCCGCCGCCCGTTGACGTAGAAGTACGAGTAGTAGCCGTTCGGGTCCGACGGCGCGAGCTTCACGTACCGGGTGATCTCGACTTCGGGGGAATCGACCGTGAGGAGGCGGTCCTCGTTGTCGAAGACGAGCGACACTTCGCACTCGGTCGCGGCCTTCTTCGACGCCCCTCCGTTGAAGAACAGGTGGGTGAGCCGGTCCGCGCGCAGGGCCTTCGAGCTCGTCGGTCCGAGGACGAAGAGGATCGCATCCGAGATGTTCGACTTCCCCATCCCGTTCGGCCCGGCCACGCCGGTGAAGCCCGGCTCGAACGGCACCTCGGTCGTCCCCGAGAACGACTTGAAGTTGCGGAGCTTGACCCTCTTCAGAAACACCGAGCGCGCCCCCGCTGGTACGGCTGGACCCCTTCCACTCCGACGCCGAAACGAGCCTGTTTGTCTGACAGTTGTCGGCGGGTCTTCTTGAACTTGTCCGCCTTATAATCCTATGGCTGGTAATGCAAGCGGCCCGCTCCCCGGGCCGCGCCCCGGCGGCCGGAGCAGGGGGATCCGTCCGACCGGTGCCCGGACCGTCGCCTTCGACCGGGGACGGGGCTAGCGACCACCGCGGCTCCGGCCCGCGCGGCCGGTGAGGCGACGTCTCGGGGTGTCGGGGAACATCCTACGCGGACGGAGCGCTTGGGTTATACGTCCGGCACGGGTCGCATGACGAGATCGCCCATGGAACGCAGCGTCTGGGTCTGGAGCGTCGTCGTTCTCGCCGGAGCCTCGGGACTCGGGATCGCCGGCGGGATGCTCTCGGGCCATACGGGCGGAATCCCGGCCGGCGCTCCCCCGGCGGGGAGCTCCGCCGCGGTGCGCGCGCTCGCTTCCGCGCGGGCCTCGATCGGCCACACGGCCTGGACCGAGGTCAACACTTCGACCCAGCCGAGCAACCGCGACCAGGTGCAGATGGCGTACGACCCGATGATCGGCGAGGTCGTCCTGTTCGGCGGCTACGCCCCGACCATCCACGCCGACGGGGATACCTGGGAGTTCCACGCGGGGATTTGGACCAACGTCACCTCCACGTTCACGGTCGCCCCGCCCGCCCGATGGGCCGCGGGGTTCGCATACGATCCCGCGGTCCACGGGCTGGTCCTCTTCGGGGGGCGGAACACGACCGGGTTCTTCAACGACACCTGGATCTTCACCGGCTCGGCGTGGCATCAGCCCGGGGGCCGCGCAGCCCCGTCGGAGCGCAGCGGGGTCGCGATGACGTACGACGTGCTCGACAAGGAGCTGGTCCTCTTCGGGGGAGGCAAGGGGAACGTCCCCGTGGGTTCGGGCAGCGCCTGGAGCTTCTACAACGACACCTGGACGTTCGGACGGGGCGGGTGGTCCAACATCACGAGCCGCGCCGGCGCCGCGCCCACGGCGCGGTTCGGCATGACCGCGGTCTACGATCCCTCGATCTCGGCGACGGTCTTCGAGGGGGGCTCCCGACTGGGATCCGGCGGGGCCGGCGTGCTGCAGAACGACACGTACTACTTCGTCTACGGGGCGTGGACGACCCCGCTCGCCCTCACCGGTGCGCCCCCGCCGCTCTACGGCGAGGCAGCCGCGTACGACCCCCAGCTCCAGTCGGAGGTCGTCGTCGGAGAGAACCAGACCTCGGGGTTCGATCCGGTCTGGGCCCTCCACGGCGGCAGCTGGCTCAACGCGTCGCCTCTCCGGGGCCCTTCCCCCGCGACGCGCGGGAATTTCGGCCTCGCCTACGACATCGCGGACCGGTACCTCGTCCTGTTCGGGGGCGACACGGTCCCGCCGAGCTACGCGTACCGGTCCGATACCTGGACGTTCGCGTAGCCGCGCGCGGAAGCGGGGGCCCGGAGGGCCGAGGTCCGGCGGTTTCCGGGATTAGAACAGCCCGCCGCGGAGCGGCGCCCCGCAGGCGTCGCACGCCTCTCGCGTCGGAAGGTTGGAGGTGCCGCACGCGCGGCAGACCCGGCGGCCCGGCGCCGCCCCCGCGGCGGAGGTCGCCGGGACCCGGCCCGCCACGAGGGGGTAGAGGCGCGCCTGTCGGCGGCGGTGGACCGTCTCCACGACCGCCGCGGTGACCGCGCCGATGAGGATCGCGAGGAGGAGGAGGAGGCCGAGGGAGAGGAGCGGGGCCGGCGGGGGCGCGACGGTCACGACGACGCTCGGCAGGGAGACGTTCGTCGAGCCGCCGAGGCCGTCCGTCACCTGGAGCGTCGGCTGGTACGTACCCGCGCCGGCGAACTCGTGCGTCGCCGCGGCGGTCGTCGCGCTGTGGGCATCGCCGAAGTTCCACCGGTAGGCGTACGGCGGTCCCCCTCCGCCGGCCGCCGTCGCGCGGTAGACGACGCCGTCCCCCGCCGTCGCGGCCGTCGGCGCGCTCGTGACCGCGACCGTGATGTTGACGATCGTGAGCGTGATCCCGCCGATCGCGGTCTCCCCGTTCGTGTCGGTGACGGAGACGTTCGCGGTCGGCCGGCCCGCGACCGCGAAGGCGTGGTCGGCGGACGGTCCCGTCGGGCCCGCGTCCGCCGCGCCCGAGAACGACCAGGCATAGGTCGCGTACGTCCCGGAACCGTTCGCGGCGAGGGCGGCGAACGCGAGCGCGGTGCCGGGGGCCGCCTCCAGGTGGTCGACCGAGACCGAGACCGACAGCGGCAGGGAGACGTTGATCGAGACCGCCGCCGACGCCGGTGTCCCGGTCGCATCGACGACGAGGCAGGTGGCCGAGAACGCGCCCGCCGTACCGAGGTCGACAATTGCGGATTCCCCGGAGGTCTCGGTCCCTCCGTACTGCCAGCCGATCGAGTACGGGGCGAGACCCTGGCTCGCGGCGCAGTCGAGGGAGGCCGACTGACCCACGTCGGCGGCGGTCCGGTTCGTCGTCGCCGAGACGAGGAGGGCGGGGTCGACCGTGATCGTCACGGCGACGGTCGCCTCCGACGGGGTCGAGTCGGTGACCCGGCAGGTGACGACCGCCGAGCCGTTGGCGGCGAACGACGCGGTGAGCGTGTTCCCCCCGTTCACGAACGTGCCGTTCCCGAGGTCCCAGGCGAACGAGAAGGGGGACGCGCCGCCCGATGGCGTGCAGGTGAACAGATCGAGCTCCCCCACGTCGACGACCGGCCGGGTCGCCACGAGGGACGCCGTCAGCGGGAGCGGAGTCCCCAGCGTCACGGTATTCGACGCGGTGATCGACAGCGCCGGCGTGCTGCCCGTGCACGCCGCGGTGCAGTCCGTCGTGTTGACGTAGAACGCGTAGCTCGCCCCCGGCGAAAGGCCGGACACCCCCGTCGAGTTCGATCCGACCGAGGAGAACTCCTGGAGGATCGCGGGGGACCCCCCGGCGGCGATCTCGTAGACATCGTAATGGACGAACACGAGCCCGCCGCCGTACGCCGCGGCGTTCGTCCAGTTGAGTCGCACGTCCGTCGCCGTGAGGACGGTGAGCGTGAGGTTGGCGGCGGCCGGCTGCGTCGCCTGGACGACGCCGGAGTAGGTCGTGCCCCCTAGGAAGGTCGACTCCGACAGCCTCCACCAGTACGTCCCGGCGGGCGAAAGCCCGGCGTACGTGGTGGAAGCGGTGGACTGGGTCGTCAGGACCTGGACCGTCGTGAACGGCCCCGCGCTCCCGTTGACCGACAGCCCGAGCGTGTAGTTCTCGAACCCGAGGGCGCTCGTCGCGGTCCATCCGAAGGCGATGGCCGAAGGGGTCTGTCCCGTGACCGAGATCGCGGGCGCGGCGGCGGGTCCCACGGCCTCCGGTGCGGCGGACGGTTCCGCCGCGGCGACGGCGACGGACGGCCGCGACGAGGGGGCAGGGGCCGGAACGGCTCCGGAATAGGTGTTCGGAGCCGTCGAGGGCGAAGCCCCCGGGAGGGTCATCGAAGCGACGGCGAGCAGGAGGACGATCACCGTCGAGAGCGTCGCTCCGGTCGGACGACGCCCCCGGTGGGTGCGAGGCCCCCGACCCGCCATCGACGGCTTCGAATCTGGCCGAACCCGCGAATTAAACCTTGTGGTCCGTGGCAGCCGGGGGCCCCGCCGGGCTCCGACGGCGGGCGGCCGATGGGCGCCGGCTCGACCGTCGGCCCGCCAGACGGCGCGGGTCCGTGCGGTCGAGCCGGAGCGACCAGAGGCATTCGAGCGGCCACCGGCGGGCCCATCGGTCGTCGTCGGCGTCGAGGTACGGCGTCCGGGCCCCGGCGTCCGGACGGGTCTCGAGGAGCCGCTCGACCACGAACCCGTTCCGGCGGAACAGATCGAACCAGGCGGCGAACGTCCGCGTGTGCTCGGGCATCTGCCCCGGGAGCGAAAGGCGTCCCAGCCCGAAGTAGGGGCGCACCAGCCGGCGGACCTGACGGTCCCGCTTCGCATCGAAGGTGAGCGCCCGCAGCGGGTTCGCCGCGGCGAAGACGAATCGTCCCCCGTCCCGCAACAGCCGAGCGGCCTCGGGGACGATCCGGTCGGGGTCGGCGAACGTCGTCGCGCCGTAGTCGGAGAAGACGATGTCGAACGCACCGTCCCGGAACGGCGTACGCTCGGCGTCGGCGAGCACGAGGTCAGGGGAGCTCCCCGGCCGTCCCCGACCGCGGCGCGCCACGGAGAGCTGGGCGCGGGACTGGTCCAATCCGACCGTCCGCGCTCCGCGGCGGGCGAGCGACGCGGACCACCGGGCGCCCCCGCATCCGAGCTCGAGCACCCGGGCCCCGTCGACCGGGCCCAGGAGCCCGATCTCGCGTTCCGGAACCCGCCACAATCCCCAGCTCTCGGCGAGGCGCCCGGAGAGGACCCCGCGGCAGCGCCGGTCGTACGAAGCGGAGCTCCGGTCCCAGAGGCGGCGGTTCCGGCGGGCGTCCGGGGTGGAGCGGCGGCCCGGCGCCCCGGCGGGATGGCGGCGGGCCTCGCGGGCGGGCATGGCGCGGCGACCGACCCCGGGTGAGGATAAGGGAACCACTCCGGAAGCGTACGGTCGCGAGCGAAGCCCAAACGTTTTTAGGGCTCCTGTTGCTCGTACCGACCAGATGCGTCGCGCGCCCGTCGGAGGGTAATCCCCCTCCCTCGATCCCGGATTCGAACCCTCCTCCTTTTGTCGGACCCCATGGACCTTCAGGAGGCAATCCGCTCGTGCCGGCCCTGCCGGCAGTTCCAGTCCCGCCCGGTGCCCACGGAGAAGATCAAGGCGGTCCTCGCCGCCGCCCGACTCTCGTCGTCGCAGAACAACCTGCAGCCGTGGCGGTTCGTCGTCGTCCAGGACGATGAGCGCAAGCGGCTCCTGGCCCAGGCGTGCCCCCGGGGAAAGCCCGTCGCGGAAGCCCCGATCACGATCGTCGCGTTCTCGGTGGAGGAGGACATCCCCGTGACCGTCGGGGGGTACATCTCCGCCTACCCGCTCGACGTCGCGGTCGCGGTGGACCACCTTCGACTGGCGGCGACGGCGGAAGGGCTCGGAACGGCCTGGATCGTCGACTTCAACGAGGAGAAGCTCCGCTCGGTGCTCGAGGTCCCCGAGGGGATCCATCCGATCGCCGTCGTGCCGATCGGATTCCCCACCGAGAACAACGGCGGCGCGAAACCCGGGGCCGACGCCGAGGGCCGGAAGAGCGTCGACGAGATCATCGCCTACGACCATTACGCGTGGTGACGCCCCGCCGCGTCGACCTGGTGAGCTCGAACCCGGGGAAGCTCCGCGAGATCCGGGAGATCCTCGGAGCGCGCGGCTACCGGGTTCGGTGGGTCCGCGCGACGCTCCCGGAACTCCAGGCGGAGTCGCTCGCCGAGGTGGTTCGGGGGAAGCTCGCGGCGCTCCCCCCGTCCGACCACCCGCAGCTCGTCGAGGACTCCGGGCTCTTCGTGGGCTCGCTCGGGGGATTCCCCGGCGTGTACTCGGCGTACGCCTACCGAACGCTCGGCCTAGCGGCGATCCTCGAGCTCGTCGGCGCCCACCCTCGCGCCGCGGAGTTCCGGACCGCCGCGGGCGTCCGGGTCGGCGGATGGTCCCGCGTCGTCGAGGGGCGCTGCCCGGGGACCGTCGCGGACGGGCCGCGGGGACGCCACGGCTTCGGGTACGACCCGATCTTCATCCCCCGCGGCTCGGACCGAACGTTCGGCGAGCTCCCCCGGCGAGAGAAGAACCGACTCTCCCACCGGGCGCTCGCGATGCAGCGGATCGCCGACCTCCTCGACCGGCGACGCGGAGGCAGATCCCCCTAGGACGCGGGGTTTCCCCAACCAAAGATAGATGACGGGGCGGGGAGATGGCCGCGGAATGCCCCGCCCGTCGGTGGCCCCCCGCTCGCCGCTCCGTCGAACCTCGCTCCGGGTCGCGGCCGCGATCCTCGGGCTGATCGCCGTACTGCTGCTTCCTCCGGGCGCCCCCCTCGCTCACGCGTCCGGGCCGCCCATCGCCCCGCGCGCCGTCGCAGAGCCGGGGAGCCAGGCGATGCAGGCGGCGATCGCCGCCCTCGGGGCCGCTCACGGGCCCTCGCCCGGCGCGACGGGCTGCGCCGAGGTCGCCCCCGGGGAGGTCTCCTGTGACCGGGCGAGGGCGCCGGGTCCGCTCGTGAACGCCACGTCGCCCCCGACCACGTGGATCAACCTCACCGCCTTCACGCCGAACAGCCCGTCCCCCCGGTGGCTGGCCGCCATGACGTTCGACCCCGTCGACAACTACGTCCTTCTCTTCGGCGGGGGCCAGACGAACACCTACGGGGCCATCGTCGCGGACTTCGACGACACGTGGAGCTTTGCGAACGGGACGTGGACCGAGATCTACACCTCGTCGGCCCCCTCCGGCCGGTACGCCGCGGGGCTCGCCTGGGACCAGACCGACGGGTATGCGGTCCTGTTCGGCGGGACCCAGAACGGGAGCGCCTGCTACAACGACACCTGGACGTACGTGAGCGGCACGTGGTCGAACCTCACCGGGACCACCAACCAGACTCCGATCGCCCGCTGGCGAATGGAAATGACCTGGGATGCCGGAGACGGCTACGTCCTCATGTTCGGAGGGAGCGACGTATCGGCGACGACCAGCGGCTACAACGATACCTGGTCATTCCTCCATGGAACGTGGACCCAGCTCAACCCGTCGGGGAGTCCTCCCACCCGGTACCGCACCACGATGGTCTACGATTCGGCCGACGGGTACGCCGTCATCTTCGGAGGATGCCAGACGTACTCGACCAACTGTCCCAACGCCGGGACGTGGACGTATCACAACCTGAGCTGGACCCAGCTGTCCCCGGCTTCGCACCCCGCGGCCCGCGTCTACATGACGATGGTCTACGACATCGATTACGCACACGTCGTGCTGTTCGGCGGCAGCTCCTCGGCCGCGGCGCCGACACCGGACCGGGACACATGGGCCTTTGTGGACGGTAACTGGACCCAGATCACGTCGAACCTCACGAAGTCCCCCCCGTCGATCGTCTACTCGGCGGCCGCCTACGATGCCCGGGACCACTACATGGTCCTGTTCGGCGGGGACCACTCCGACTACTCCCCGACCGCGGAGACGTGGATCCTCGGTCCGTCGCTCTACGGCAGCCTTACCGTCTCGCCGGGAGCGATCGATATCGGGCAGCCGCTCACGGTGAACGCGACCCCGATCGCCTTCTCCCAGTACGTCAACTACAGCTACCCCGCGCTCCCCCCCGGCTGCGTCTCGGAGAACGAGACGCCGCTCGTCTGCCACCCGAACGCGACCGGTACGTTCCCCGTCGAGGTCGACCTCTCCGATTCGACGGGGAGCGTCCTTCCGCTCGCGGGGTCGGTGGTCGTGAACTCCGACCCCGCGATCCTCTCCTACGAGGTCACGCCGACCACCGTCACCCGCGGCGCGCCGGTCCTCCTCTCGGTGAACGCGACCGGCGGGACGGGGGCGCTCACGTACCGGTATTCGGGCCTCCCGCCGGGGTGCGGCTCGGCGAACTCGGAGAACCTCTCCTGCACGCCGAGCTCCTCCGCGAAGGGCAACTACGCGATCGTGGCGACCGTGAGCGACCAGGTGGGCTGGTCGGTGAACCGGAGCCTGACCCTCCACGTCAACGCGCAGCCCGGCTTTGCGTCGGTGAAGGCGTCGCGCACGACCGTCGACGCGAACCAGCCGTTCACCGTGTGGGCGAACGAGACGAACGGCACCGCGCCGTTCACCTACCGCTACGACGGCCTACCGTCCGCCTGTCCCTCCGTGAACGCCTCCACGTTCACCTGCACCCCGACGGTCTCTACGCTCGCGATCATCACCGCGACGGTGACCGACGCGTTCGGCTTCTCCGCGGTCGGCGGCGTGAACGTGACGGTCAACCCCGATCCCGCGTTCGAGTCGATCGGCATCGCCCCGACCGTGATCGACCCCTCGACCCCCATCACCCTCTGGATCAACGCGACCGGCGGCACGGGGGCCCTCGCGTACTCCTTCACCGGCGAGCCCCCCGGCTGCTCGTTCACGACGGCCCCGGTGAACCAGTGCACCCCGCTCGCGCCCGGCAACTTCACGATCGAGATCACCGTCCGCGACACCCTGGGATACTCCGTGACCGAGTCGATCGCGCTCACGGTCGAACTCCCCCTGTCGGTGGGCACCGTCGCCGCGACGCCCGCCTCCCTCGACGCGGGGCAGACGCTCAACCTCACGGTGGCGGCCTCCGGGGGGACCGCGCCGTACACGACCTCGTGGACCGGCCTGCCGGCGGGATGCACGGCCGTCGCGGGGGCCCTCTCCGTCGAGTGCGCCCCCCATATTGCCGGGACGTACCCGGTCGACGTGACCGTCACCGACGTGGCCGGCGTCTCCGTCTCTGCCGACACGATCGTGATCGTCACCGCGGACCCGTCCCTCACGTCGTTCGGCGCGACCCCGGAAAGCGTCGAGGTGGGCCAGGCGGTCCAGTTCGTCGCGGAACCGGCCGGTGGATCGGGCGTCTTCTCCTTCGCGTTCACGGGCCTCCCGTCGGGATGCACGAGCGTGAACAGCTCGATCCTCACCTGCCGCCCGAGCGCGCCCGGGTCGTTCAACATCACGCTCACCGCCACCGACTCGGCCGGCCTCGCCGCGAAGGCGTCGGTGCTGCTCACGGTGACGGCGGTGCCGACGCAGGCGGCGACGCTGCTCGGCGTGCCGGCCACGACCGCGTACGCGCTCATCGCGGTCGTCGCGCTCCTGGCGATCGCGCTCGTCGTGCTGATCGTGCGCCGCCCGCCACCGGGTGCGCCGAAGGCGCCGTCCGGCGCGACCCGGCCGGCCCCGTCCGGGGACCCGTCCGAGGTCGAATCGTAGACCGGCGGCCCGACGGGCCGGCCGGCGCCCCGTAGATCGCGCCCGACGCGCGGTCGGTGGGGCCAAAGAGGGGAATCGGTTGCGCGGCCGGGTCGATCGCGACCCGGCCGCCGGGCGTTCGCGGACCGGGGTGGGCCTAGTTAGTCCTCGCCGAAGTCGCCGCCCATCCCGCCCATGCCGCCCATCCCACCGCCGCCGGGGCCACCGGGGCCGCCCGCGGGCGGGGAGGTCGACTTGGACGCGATGACGTCGTCGATCCGGAGGATCATCACCGCGGCGTCCGTCGCCGATTCGATCGCCTGGCGCCCGACGCGGATCGGCTCGAGCACGTTCTGCGCCAGCAGGTCGTCGACCTTCCCGGCGAGGATGTTCACGCCGGCGGTCTTCCGGCCGCCCTTGTGGGCCTTCCGGAGCTCGATCAGGATGTCGATCGGGTCGAGCCCCGCGTTCTCGGCGAGCGTGCGCGGCACGCTCTCCATCGCCTCCGCGAAGTTCTCGAACGCGAGCTGCTCGCGCCCGCCGACCTTCGTCGCTTCGTCCCGGAGGTGGATCGCGATCTCCTCCGCCGAGGCGCCGCCGCCGACGACCATCTTGCCGTCCTCGACCGCGACGGCGACCACGTTGAGCGCGTCGTCGAGCGAGCGCTCGATCTCGTCGAGCACGTGCTCGGTGCCGCCGCGCATCAGGATCGAGACCGCCTTCGCGCCCTTCGCCCCCGTGACGAACGTGAGGGCGTCCTCGCCGATCTTGCGCTCCTCGACGAGGCCGGCCGCCCCGACGTCCTCCTTCTGGAGCTCGCTCACCTTGGAGACGATGTTGGCGCCCGTCGCCTTCGCGAGCTTCTCCATGTCGGACTTCTTCACGCGCCGGACGGCGTAGATGCCCTCCTTCGCGAGGTAGTGCTGCGCGAGGTCGTCGATCCCCTTCTGGCAGAAGACGACGGTCGCGCCGGACTTCTTCACCTGGTCGACCATCCGGTGCAGCATGTTCTCCTCCTCCTGGAGGAACGCGTTGAGCTGCGACGGGTCGTTGATCTCGATCTTCGCGTCGATCTCGGTCTTCTTGATCTCGATCGCAGCGTCGAGGAGGGCGATCTTCGGGTCGGCGACCCGGGTCGGCATCCCGGTGTGCACCTTCTCCTTGTCGACGATGACGCCCTCGATGAGCGCGGTGTCGGTGATCGCGCCGCCCTGCTTCTTGATGAGCTGGATGTTGTCGAGGTCGACGTAGTGCCCCGTCGGGGTCTTCTCGGCGACGGCGACGACCGCCTTCACCGAGATGTCCGCGAGGTGCTCCCGGTCGAAGGAGACCGACTTCGAGGCCATCGCGGTGGTCGCGATGCGCCGAAGGGTCGCCTGGTCGTCCGGCTTCACCGGCGTCGCGATCGAGTCGAGGACCTCGAGGGCCTTCTGGGCCGCGAGGCGGTACCCCTGGGAGATGATCGTCGGGTGGATGTTCTGCTCGATCAGCGACTCCGCCCGCTTCAGTAGCTCCCCGGTCAGCACGACGGCGGTCGTCGTCCCGTCGCCGCACTCCTGGTCCTGGGTCTTCGCGACCTCGACCATCATCTTCGCGGCCGGGTGCTCGACGTCCATCTCCTTGAGGATCGTGACCCCGTCGTTCGTGACGACGACGTCGCCCATCGAATCGACGAGCATCTTGTCGAGCCCGCGCGGACCGAGCGTCGACCGGACCGCGTCGGCGATCGCCTTCGCGGCGGCGATGTTGTTGGAGAGGGCCCCGCGTCCCCGCTCCCGCTTCGTCCCTTCCTTCAAGACCAGAATCGGTGTCTGCCCTGTCAGCATCGTACTCTACCCTCCGAGCGTGTCGGATTCCGGGTGCGGTAAAAATGCCCTTGTATTTGAAGCTGAGCCTCTCCGCCGGGGCGGAACCGGTCCGTCGATCCCGCGCCGCGACCGGTCCGCGACCCGATCGACGCGGCTACGCGCCGAACCGCCGACGGCGTTCCTGGAACGACCGGATGGCGCGGAGGAAGTCGAGCTTGGTCAGTCCCGGCCAGAGCACGTCGGCGAAGTACAGCTCCGCGTAGGCGGCCTGCCAGAGCAGGAAGTTCGAGATCCGCTCCTCCCCGCTCGTCCGGAAGATGAGGTCCGGATCCGGCAGCCCCGCGGTGTACAGGCGGCGGGCGACCGCCTGCTGGTCGATCTCCTCGGGGGCGAGGCGGCCCGCCTTCACTTCCCGCGCGAGCGCCCGGATCGCGCCGAGGATCTCCTCGCGGCCCCCGTACGCGATCGCGACATTGTAGAAGTACTGGTCGTAGTCCCGCGTCGCGGCCTCGGCGGCGGCGATCGCCTCCCGGACCCCCG
>DATJVB010000102.1:0-10875 GCA_035502055.1 Thermoplasmata archaeon
CTCGACCGGATCCGCGGGCTCCTCAAGGAGTGAGGTCGGGTGCCGATCCCGTTCGGTCCCGATTCCGGCCCGACCCCGGCGCCGGCCCCGCCGATTCCGCTCCCCTGGCCGGGAGCCCGCGGTACTCGGTAGGCCGCGCTCCGCGTCCGGGGGGCCGATGTCGATCTTCGAGCTCGAGTCGGAGCTGGTCGCGGCGGTCGACCGGCTCGGCCCGAGCGTGGTCCGCATCGATCGCGGTTCCACGCGCGGGCCGCACCCGTCGGCCGACACCGGCGCGACGGGATCGGGCGTCGTCTGGGACGCGACGGGCCTCGTCGTCACCAACGAACATGTGGTCCGCGGCGCCGCGGGGGTGACGGTCCGGTTTGCCGAGGGGACGACCGAGCCCGGGACGGTCGTGGGGTCCGACCCCCGGACCGACATCGCGGCCGTCCACGTCGAACGGAGAGATCTCGTGCCCGCGCCTCGGGGCGACTCCTCCCGACTGCGCGTCGGCCAGCTCGCGATCGCCATCGGGCACGCCCTCGACCTGCCGGGCGGACCGACCGCGTCCGTCGGGGTGGTGAGTGGTCTAAACCGGCCGCTGCTCGGCGGAAGCTACGTGCTCGAGGGGTTCCTGCAGACCGACGCCGCGATCAACCCCGGGAACAGCGGCGGTCCGCTCGCCGACCTCTCCGGGGCCGTCATCGGGCTCAACGCCGCCGTCGCCGCGCTGGCGCAGGGGATCGGCTTCGCCGTGCCGGTCAACACCGTCCGCTCGGTCGTCGACGCCCTCGCCCGGAGGGGCCGCGTCGATCGCGGGTGGCTCGGCGTCGTCGGAATCCCGCTCGACGATGCGACCGCCCGCCGGCACTCGCTCGCCCGACGGCGGGGCGTCTGGCTCACCGAGGTCGTCCCGGGCGGTCCGGCCGACGGGGCCGGCCTCAAGCGCGGGGACATCGTGATCCGGATCGGGTCGGAGGGCGTCCGAGACCTTCCGGACGTCGTCCGGGCGCTCCAGCGGGTCCGGATCGGGGAGGGAGTCGACCTCGCGGTGGTCCGCGACGGCCTCGAGCGGCGGACGATCCTCCGCGTCGCGCGGGCCCCGGATCCGCCCAGCGTCGCGCCTCCACCGAGGGGCGGCCGTCGGTCCGGTTCAGAGTAGCCGCGTCGCGGCCACGCGGACGGCGACATTCCCCTGGATCGCGCGCGCGATCGGGCACCCCTTCGACGCGGCGTCCGCCGCGCTCGCGAGCGATGCGGCGTCGAGCCCGGCCGCCTTCGCACCGATATCGAGGTCCATCGTCGTGACCGTCCACTGGTCGCCGACCCTGTCGAAGGTGCACGTGGCGGTCACCTCGATCCGCTCGGGGGCCTTTCCCATCTTGGCGAGCCCGTTCGACAGCGCCATCGAGAGGCACGCCGCCTGGGCGGCGGCGAGCAGCTCCTCCGGGCTCGTCCGTCCGGCCGACGCCTCCGTCCGCGACGACCAGCTGACCGACGCCTCGGCGAGGCCGCCGCTGGTGCCGACGACCTTCCCGTGGCCGTGCAACAGGTCGTTCTCCCAGGTCGCCTTCGCCACCCGCTTCGTCGCCATGACCGCGGGGACCGGCGTGCCGACATAACGTCCGCGACGCGCGGCGTCGGCCCGCGGACCGGGTCCCGGCGGGCCCCGAGGTCTATATAGGCCGCCCGGCTCGACGGCCCGCGTTGGCCCCTTCGGAGCGACGACCGGACGCCCCGCTCGAGCCGTACAAGATCAAGGTCGTCGAGCCGATCCCGGTGCCGACGCGGGCCGAGCGCGAGGCGGCGCTCGAGCGGGCCGGGTTCAACCTGTTCAACCTCCCGTCCGACGCCGTCACCATCGACCTCCTCACGGACTCGGGGACGGGGGCGATGAGCGACCGCCAGTGGGCGGGGCTCATGGTCGGCGACGAGTCGTACGCCGGCAGCCGGAACTTCCGACACCTCGAGGCGACGGTCCGGGAGATCACCGGATTCCCGCACGTCATCCCGACGCACCAGGGGCGCGCCGCGGAGAACGTGCTGTTCTCCTCGCTCATCCGGCCCGGCGACGTGGTCCCGAACAACATGCACTTCGACACCACCCGCTCGCACGTCGAGCACAACGGCGGGCGGCCGGTCAACCTCGCGATCCCCGAGGCGTACGACGCCGTCTCGCCCCATCCGTTCAAGGGGAACGTCGACGTCGGCCGCCTCCGCGCGCTCCTCGACGACCCGAAGGCGGGCCGCGTCCCGTTCGTCCTCGTCACGGTGACGAACAACACCGGCGGGGGCCAGCCGGTCTCGCTCGCGAACCTCGCGGAGGTCGCGGCGGCGGCTCGGTCCCACCGGGTCCCCGTCTTCCTCGACATGTGCCGGTGGGCGGAGAACGCGTACTTCGTCCGCGCCCGGGAGCCGGGCTACGCCGACCGGTCCATCCTCGAGATCGCCCACGCGATGTTCGGCCTCGTCGACGGCGCGACGATGAGCGCGAAGAAGGACGGGCTCGTGAACATCGGCGGGTTCGTGGGGCTGCGCGACCCCGCCCTCGCGGACCGCGTGAAGGAGCAGCTGATCCTGTTCGAGGGATTCCCGACGTACGGCGGTCTCGCCCGCCGGGACCTCGAGGCGATGGCCGTCGGGCTGCGGGAGGCGATGGAGCTGCCGTATCTCGAGCACCGGATCGGGCAGGTCGCCTACCTCGCCGGCCGGATCGAGGCGGAGGGGGCGCCAATCTTCGGTCCCCCCGGCGGCCACGGCGTGTACCTCGACGTCGACCGGTTCCTACCGCACCTCCCGGCCGAGGCGCTCCCCGGCCAGGCGCTCGCCGTGGAGCTCTACCGGGAGGCGGGGATCCGGACCGTGGAGATCGGCCGGATCATGTTCGGGGAGTCGTCCGGCGGCCCCGCGCCGCCCGAGGTGGTCCGGCTCGCCATCCCCCGCCGGGTCTACACCCAGACGCATCTCGACTACGTCGCCCGGGCCGTCGGCGCCGTCTGGCGACGGCGGGACTCCATCCGGGGGCTCCGTATGACCTACCGCCCCGAGCGGCTCCCGCACTTCACCGCGCGGTTCGCGCCCGTCGGGCCGCCGGCCGACGCGCCGGCGACCGGGACCGGCGGACCGGGGCGCGGCGCGCCGATGGCCGGGCCCCGCTGACCTTCTTCCGGACCCGCGGCTTCGGGCGCGCGGGCGGCGGGACCGAGGGGGCGCCGTCGCGCTCCCACGCCCGCTCCCCGGCCCGGACCGGGACCGGGAGGTCGTTCTCCACCGGGGGGAACGGGCACTCGTAGGCGTCCGTGTACGCGCAGTACGGATTGAACGCGCGGTTGAAGTCGAGCTCGTACTCGTCCGATTCGTTGAGCTCGAGGGTGAGGTACCGCCCCGAGCCGTACGTCTCCCGTCCGCTCGTCGCGTCCCGGAACGGGACGAACACCGACGTACCGATGCCCTCCCCGGCGTGGTAGACGCGCAGCGAGAGCGCCCGGCCCTGGAGCTGGAAGGCGAGCGCCCCCAGGCAGCGCATGACGGCCTGCCCGTCGCGGTTCGTCCGGAGGAACGCCTCCGTCGGCGGGTCCGTCCGGACGAGGCGCGCGGAGACCCGGTAGCCGTCGTCGATCGGGAAGTAGCGGAGTCCGTGGAACCCATCGACGCGCGCGGAGACGAACGGCGACTCCGCGTGGTGGGCCATGAACCGGTCCTTCATCGACCGCTCCGTCTCGAGCTCCTGCACGTACTCGCCGGACATGGGTCGGCGTCGGGACCGTCGGTCGCCCAGATGTAGGTTCGCCCTCCGGGGGCTCCGCGGGCGGACCGGGACGGCCGGGAAGCAAAGGTATTAGGGGGCGGAGGGGCGCGCTCCGGCCGGGCGAGGGCGATGTCGGCCGGATCGACCCGCAGGCGCGTCGAGTGGGCGCTCGGAGCGCTCGCGGTCGCCGGGCTTCTCCTGCCCGCCGGCTCGGCGATCGCGACGACCCCGGGGGGGGCCCCCGTGGCTCCCGTCCTCTCCGCCGCCCCGGGCGCCCCGGGCCCCGCCGTCCATCCCCCGGGACTCCACCTGGGCGGGGCGCTGGGCGCCCGTCCGCTCGCGACCGGGGAGTACTACACGCAGATCGGCGCGACGATGGCCCAGCTCAACAGCAGCTCGAACGACGCGGGCTCCCCGTCGATCAGCTTTGAGGTGACGCTCGTCAACAGCCCGTACCAGAACGCCTACGAGATCAACGGCCTCTCGGACACCGGCGACTGGTACCAGCTCGTCCTCAGCGACAACTGGCCGGGATGCAACACCGGGTTCGAGGTCGGCACCGAGGTGTGGGACGCGTTCGGAGACTCCGGGCCCGTCTTCTGCGATCCGACGCTCACCCTCGCCGCCGGGGACGCGGTGAAGCTCGGCCTCAACTTCTCGACGCGGACCGCCGCGCCGTCCGTCTGCATGGACGTGAGCGACCTCACGCGGCACACGAGCGAGATCAACTGCACCGCGCAGCCGGACCCCACGGCGACCGAGTTCGTGGTGCTGCCGGGGATCGACAACGCGATCGGCTACTTCACCGGGCCGATGACCGAGATCATCAACCTCACCACCTCCGACTGCCCCGACTACACGGTGATGCCGTCCCTCGACTACCGGTGGGGCCAGTTCCTCTACGTCACCCAGTACTTCGCCTGGTCCGACGAGTTCGATCTCGTGAGCGGCACCGTCTGCTACCAGCAGTCGAGCGACCTCATCGACCTTCCGGTCGGCGACCCGCAGACGCACTACTACGACACGGCGGCCGGCACCGGCTACGGGCCGCACGTGGTCGCCGGACAGAACCTATCCGTCGTCAATTCGAGCTTCGGCTGGCGGGTCCAGACGGACCCCGGGACGTTCAACGTGACGATCTCGGCCGACCGGCCGATCGTGGGGATCAACTGGCCGACGCATCTCACCGCCACGATCACCGGCGGGGAGTCGCCGTTCACGACCGAGTGGGAGGTGAACGGCACCATTGAGCCCGTGGCGGGGACGAGCTTCACGTTCGTCTCGAACACGACGGGGTCGTTCCGGATCGAGTTCTACGCGGTCGACCAGATCCAGGACGTCGCCGGCCCGGCGATGCCATTCATCGTCGAGGTCGTGGGACCCCTCACGGTCCTCGCGCCCACGGCGGGACCGAATCCGAACGGGGCCGACGTCGGCCAGACGGTGTCGTTCGTCGCGCACCGGATGGGCGGGATCCCGCCGTTCTCGTACAATTGGAGCGGATTGCCGACCGGCTGCGCCGGCGCGAACGCGAGCGAGGTCAACTGCACGGTCCAGGGGATCGGCAACTTCTCCATCGCGGTCATGATCGCGGACTCGAACGGGACCGTCCTCACGTCGCCGTCGTACCCGTACCGGATCTCGCCCACCCCGTCGGGGACGCTCGGACTCAACCGCACGGAGCTCGACGCCGGCCAGGAGCTCAACGTGACGATGGCGGTCGTCGGCGGCTCCGCCCCGCTCACGGTCAACTGGGGCGGGCTGCCGCCCGGCTGCCCCGGGAGCCCGACGACGACCGTCACCTGCCGCCCGACGACGGCCGGGAACTACACGATCACCGTCACTGTTACCGACGGGAACGGGGTGCCGACCGAGCCTCCGGCGATCGGCCTTAGGGTCTTCCCGGCGCCCACCGTCTCGATCACGACGAACCGGACGGCGCCGCAGGTCGGCGACGCGATCGACTTCGTGGCGCACCCCGTGGGGGGGTCGGGGGTGTTCGCGTACGCCTGGTCCGGCCTCCCCGCCGGCTGCCCGCTCGCGACGAACGCGTCGTCGGTCGCCTGCGTACTCTCGAGCAACGGGACGTTCTCGGTGGGCGCGTTGATCACCGACAGCCTGGGCGGATCCGCGAACGCGTCGCCGGTCGCGGTCTCGGTCACCCCGCGCCTCGTGGCGACGCTCGTCGTCTCGCCGGGGACCGTCCACGTCGGGGACGTCGTCGACTTCACGACGTCCGTCTCCGGGGGCACCGGTCCGTACCGGTTCTCCTGGAGCGGGACCCCGCCGAGCTGCTTCGCCTCGGTGAACGGGACGTTCAGCTGCGAGGTCGCGGACACCGGGACGTTCGCGGTCACCGTGTCGGTCTACGATACCCTCGGCCACCAGGCGACCGCGCAGGCGTCCCTCGACGTGAGCGCCGCCTCGTCGGGCGGGGCCCTCGGGGGACTCCTCCTCCCGGTGCTGGGGATCGCCGCAATCGTCGTGGTGGCGGCGGTCGCCGTGCTCGTAGTCCTTCGCCGCCGGGCGGCGGCGGGTCCGAGCCCTCCCGCGTCGCCGGACGGGGACGATCAGGCGTAGCCGAACTGCCGCTTCGCGAACTCCGACATCCGGTCGGGGCTCCAGGGCGGTTCCCAGACCATGTCGACGGTCGCGGACCGGACGCCCGGGGCCTTCTCCGCCGCGAGCTTCACCTCTTCGGCGAGGATGCCGGCGACGGGGCAACCGGGGGCGGTGAGCGTCATCCGCAGCGTCACCTCGTCGCCCTTCCACTCGAAGCCGTAGATGAGCCCGAGGTCGACGATGTTCATCGGGATCTCGGGGTCGTAGACCTTCTTGAGGTGCTCGAGGATCTGGCGCTCCGCCTCGGCGTGCTCGGCCGGTGCGGCGGCGGCCGTCGCGGGGGCCGGAGCCGTCGGCTCGCTCATCGGGAACCGGATGGCGGCGGGGTCGGTTAAGCGTTGCTGGACGGACCGCTCGCCCCGGACGGAAGGGCCCGGTCCCGGCGGCGCGGGGGGCCGGCTCCGCTAGGCAACCCGTTTAAGGCGTCCGTCGGTCGTCGGGACGTGCGCGACGTCCACGCGATGGCGCCGGAGGGACCCCAGCTCGACCTCCAGCACGTCGGGATCGACGGGATCCGCAAGCCGCTCCACGTCGAGCGCGCGGGGCGGTCGGTGGCGCTCACCGCCTCGTTCGCGGTGACCGTCGACCTCCCGGCCGGACGCAAGGGGTCGGACCTCTCGAGGAACGCGGAGGTCCTGGCGGAGGTCGTCGACCGGACCGCGACGCATCCGGTCCCGAGCCTCGAGACCGCGTGCCTCGAGATCGCGCGCGAACTCCTCGTCCGGCACGCCTACGCGCGGCGGTCCACGGTCCGGGCCCGGGCGGCCTACTTCCTCGAGCGCGGGCTGTCGACGGACCGGACGAGCCTCGAGGACTTCGAGCTGTTCGCCGAGGCGGAGGCGTCGCGCGGGGCCGACGGGGCGGTCGCGGTCGCCCGCCGGATCGGGGCGGAAGCCGTCGGGATGACCGCCTGCCCGTGCGCGATGGAGACCGTCCGGGAGGAGCTCCTGCGCGAGTATCCCGCCCTCGGCGACCCGTCCCTCCGCACGCTCCCGATCATCACGCACAACCAGCGGAACCGGACGCGGCTCACCTTCGAACTTCCGCCGGGGGCCGACGTCGAGGCCGACGCGATGATCGCGGCGATCGAGGCCGCCCAGTCGGTCCCGACGTACGCGATCCTGAAGCGCGGCGACGAGGCGCGCGCCGTCCTCTTGGCGCACCGCGCCCCGAAGTTCGTCGAGGACGTGCTGCGCGATCTCCTCGCGTCGGTGCCGCTCCGGTTCGCCCATCTGCCCGACGCGACCGGCGTCCGGGCGGAGACGCGGAGCGAGGAGTCGATCCACAAGTACGACGTGGTCGCCGAGCACACGACGACGCTGGGCGCGCTGCGGGCGTCGACGGCGTGACCCCGGGGGTCGCGGGCGGTCGGCCGTGCGGTACGCGTTCGATTCCGTCCGGCGCCGTCGGGGCCGGTCGCTCCTCACGGCGCTGGGGATCGGGCTCGCGACGGCCCTCGTCGTCACCCTGCTCGCCGTCTCCGAGGGGGTCCGGGTCAGCAGCGCCGACCTCGCCCAGACGAGCGGCGTCGACCTCCTCGCGACGAGCGCCAACACCTCCCTCGCGTCCGGAACGTTCCCCCCGATCCCGGGCGCCCACGCCCTTCCGGGCGCGCTCTCGGCGGCCGATCCGAACGTCGAGAGCGCGAGTCCGTGGCTGGTCGCGCAGACCGTCTTCGCGAACGACACGCTGCGTTCGGCGGCCGAGGCGCCGAACGGGACCGTCCCCGCCGGATGGGGCCCCACCGGGTCGGGCACCGTCGGATGGGTGCCGGACGACAACGCGGGCCTCGACACCCCGACCCTGCTCGCGGGCGATGGGTTCAGCGACCCCGGGGACCCGCACTACGCGAACGGGACGTACCGGGGCCCCGTCTCGGGGGAGGTCGTCGTCGACCAGGCGCTCGCCGCGCTCCTCCGGGTCGGCGTCGGCGACCGGATCTGGACGGCCCCGACCGCGCCCGCGGGTCCCGCCGGGCTGTCCGGCTGGTTCGCGAACGCGACGCCCCTCACCGTCGTCGGCATCTCCACCGCCTTCTGGCTGGTGCCGTCCGCCCTCCTCGCGTTCCTCTATCTCTCCGAGCTCCAGACGACGCTGGGGGAGTCGACGGGGGGGAGCGATCCCGCGTCCGTCGTCCTCATCCACCTGTCCGACGCGAGCGACCCGGACGCGGACCGGGCGCGCCTCGCGACGGCGCTCCCCGCGCTCACGGTGTTCACCGTCGCGAACATCCTCGGCGCCGTGGCGAACGCGGTCGCGCTGTATCGGACGTTCGGGACGCTCGTGGGGGCGATCGGCGTCGTCGTCGCCGCGCTGTTCACCACGACCGTCCTCCTCATGTCCGTTGACGACCGGAGCCGGGAGCTCGCCGTCCTTCGGGCGATCGGCGTTCCCCGCCGGACCGTCGGACGGTACGTCGTCGAGGAGGGGCTCCTCCTCGCGGGCGCCGGCCTCGCCATCGGATTCCCCGCGGGGATCGCGGGGGCCCTCGGTCTCAACGCCTTCCTCGCCCGGTACGTGACCGGGCTCCCCGCGGGCTTCTCGTTCATCGCGATCGATCCGATCGTCGCCGTCGCCGCCGCCGTCGAGGTCGCGGCGATCGGGCTCGTCGCCTCCCTCGCGCCGGCGGCCCGGGCGATGACGATCCCCGTCGCGCGCGAGCTGAGGGCGCCGTGACGCGGTGGCGCCGCCGGGGGGCCCGGCTCCGGCACCAGCGGCTGCAGGTCGCCCTCGCGATCGCCGCGATCGGGGCCGCGGTCGCCCTCCCCGTGGTCCTCCTTTCCGTCGGCGGAGGGGTCGTCGCGCACGAGCTCGCGTCGCTCGAGAACGCGGGCTACCAGATCACCGTCTCCGCCCCGGGCAACCACGGCCTCTCCGGCGCCCACGCGCTCGCGACCACCGTCGATCGGATCGCCGACGTCGCCTCGGCGTCCCCCGTCCTCTCGGCGCCCGTCGACCTCACGGCGCCGGGCGGGGCGATCGTCCCGGTCCTCGCCGAGGGGGTCCTCCCCGGGCCGTTCCTCGCGACCTCCCCCGCCGACCAGCGGGCGCTGTTCCCCGCTCCGCTCCCTCTCGGCGACCCCACCGACGCCGCGCACTTCGCGAACGGGACGTACCAAGGACCCGCGGTCAACGACGTGCTCCTCTCCTCGCCGCTCGCCGCCTCCCTCGGAGTGGGCGCCGGCGCGAGGGTGGCGCTCTCCAACGGACCACCCCCGCTTCCCGCGACCTCCTTCACCGTCACGGGGGAGTTCGGGGTGGCGCCGACGCTCCTCGGGCCGACGGCCGCCGACGCGATCGTTGTGCCGCTCTCGGACCTCCAGCTCCTCGTCGGGGTGGCGCACGGGACGAACGGGACCGGCTCCGACGGGGCGGATTCGATGCAGGTGTCGCTCGTGCCGGCGGCGACCGTCGATCCCGCCACCGTCCGCGCCGTCGCCGCGAGGATCCAGGCGGTCGTCCCGTACTACGGGGTCACGTCGCTGCTCGACGAGGCGACCCAGCTCGAATCGTCGGCGGCGATCCTCAACGGGTTCTACCTCGCCCTCTCGTCGGCCTCCCTCGCGATCGGGCTCCTCTTCCTCGTCCTCGTCGAGGTCCGCCGCGTCGAGGCCGACCGGGCCTCGATCGCGATCCGGCGGGCGGTCGGGCTGTCGGGGGCGCGGATCACCGCGCCGATCCTGGTCGAGGCGCTCGGCCTCGCCGCCGCCGGGGCGGCCGCGGGCGTCGCCGGAGGGTTCGTCACCGTGACCGCCCTCGCCGCGTGGGCCGGCGGAGGCGTCGCGACGCTCGCCGGCGAGGCGGCGTTCGACCCCGTCGAGCTCGCGCTCCTCGGGGTCGCGGTCGTCGCCCTCGCGCTCCCGGCGGCGGCGTGGGCCGCTCGGGCCGCGCTCCGGCTGAGCGTCCCGGAGGCGCTGCGGTGACGCCGCCGTCCGCGAAGGCGCCGCGCCTCGAGCTCGCCGGCGTGCGACGCGAGTTCGGGGACGGGCCCGAACGGGTGGGCGCCCTTCGCGGGGTCGACCTCTCGATCGCGCCCGGCGAGTTCGTCTCCGTCGAGGGCCCGAGCGGGTGCGGCAAGACGACGCTCCTCAATCTCGTGGGGCTCCTCGACCGGCCGACGGCGGGGTCGGTCGGGTGGGACGGGACCGTCACGACCGGGTGGGGGGAGCGGGATCGCGCCCGCACCCGGCTCGCCCGCGTCGGCTTCATCTTCCAACGGTTCTACCTATTGCCCGGACTGACGGCGAGGGAGAACGTGGAGCTGCCGTTGAAGGCGATCGGCGTCGCCGGCCCCGCGCGCCGGGCCCGGGCGCTCGCGGTCCTCTCGCGCGTCGGCCTCGGCCCCCGGTCGGGGGCGTTCCCCCACGAGCTCTCCGGCGGGGAGGAGCAGCGGGTCGCGATCGCCCGCGCCCTCGCGAACGACCCCAAGGTCCTCCTCGCCGACGAGCCCACGGGCAACCTCGACTCGAAGACGGCCGAGGAGATCCTGGAGCTCATCGTCAAGACGAGCACCGACCTCGGCC
>DATJVB010000103.1:0-11312 GCA_035502055.1 Thermoplasmata archaeon
GCCATCCGGTCGGCGCGTCGGGGCTCGCGCAGATCGCCCTCGTCTCGGCGCAGCTCGCCGGGACGGCCGGCCCCGTCCAGGTCGACGTGGGCGGCCCGGCCGGGCTCGCCCAATCGATCGGAGGCCTCGGCTCCCACGTCTTCATCACCCTCCTCGGCCGCCCGGAGCACCGGTGACCGAGACCGCGTCGGTCCTCGCCGCCGCGGCGTGTCCCGCGTGCGGCGCGACGGTCGCACCGCGGACGGGCGCGTGCCCCCGGTGCGGGGCGCCGGGACTCGTCCCCACGGAGTCGGTCGACACGGGCCGGATCGTCGCCGTCACCGCCCTCGCGGTCCCGCCGGACGGCTTCCCCGAGGGGCATGCGATCGCGCTCGTCGAGCTCGACGGCGGGCTTCGGCTCGTCGCCGCCGTCGACGGCGCGGTCCCCGCGGTCGGCGACCGGGGCCGGGTCCGATCGAGCGACGGTCGATACACCGTCCGCGGCGTCGGCCGGCGCCGGTCGACGGGGACGCGGGGAGGGGGAGCTTCCGGCGGCCGGTCGGCCCCGGCCGCCCTTTGAACCCCCGAGGTGAAACCACCACTGGATTAGCAATCCAGCGCCTTACCGGGCTGGGCCATCCCCGCGCGGCGGCCCCGAGCGGGGCGCCCCGCTTAAAGGTGCCGGCGCGCGCGTCCCGCCTCGGGGGCCGGCCGTTTATGTAGCGGCCCCCCGGTCGGCCGCGGCACCGATGCACGTGCGTCGCGCCGCCGTGGTGGGCGCCGGGACGATGGGGGCCGGCATCGCCGAGCTCCTCGCCTTCAACGAGATCGAGGTGACGCTCGTCGACACGTCCCCGGCGCTCGTCGACCGCGGCCTGGGCCACGTCGCCGCGCTCGTGCGCGAGCTCGTCGCCTTCCACGCGGGGAAGGCGCCGCGCGAGATCGAGCGGCTCCGCGGGCTGGGCGTCGAACTCACCGTCGACCAGGCGGCGGCCGTCGCGGCGCGTCTTTCCCCGACGGTGTCGCAAGAGCGCGGCGACGCGATCGTCGCCCGGGTGTCGGGGACTACCGAGCTCGACCGCATCGCCGACGCCGAGCTCGTCATCGAGGCGATCTTCGAGCGGTACGAGGCGAAGCGCGCCCTCCTCGAGCGGATCGACGGGCTCGTCGCGGACGGGACGGTCGTCGGCTCCAACACCTCGTCGCTCTCCATCACCGCCCTCGCGCGGGGGCTCGCCCACCGGCGGGAGATCCTCGTGACGCACTTCTTCAACCCGCCCGGCACGCTGCCCCTCGTCGAGGTCGCGGGCGGGCTCGAGACGCGGGAGGACGTCGTGACCGACGTCGTCGACACGCTCGGCTCGTGGCGGAACCACCGGTCCCCCCTCGTGCCGGTCCGGGTGAAGGAGTCGCCCGGGTACCTGGTGAACCGGATCCTGATCCCCGTGCTGAACGAGGCGTGCTTCGCCCTCGACGAGGGGATCGCCGGCGCGCGGGAGATCGACGTCGCGATGCGCGCCGGCGCCGGGCTCCCGATGGGCCCGTTCGAGCTCGCCGACATGATCGGCCTCGACATCGTGCTCGAGGTCGCCGAGACGATGCAGCGCGAGCTGGGCGACCCCAAGTACCGCCCCGCGCCCGCGCTGCGCCGTCGCGTCGCGGGGGGTCACCTCGGCCGGAAATCCGGCCGCGGGTTCTACGAGTACGACTGACCCGCCCGGGCCCGGCTCACGTCCAGTTCGTGTCCGTCGGCTCGGCCGGCGGATGCGCCCGGCGCTCCGCGAGGGCGGCCACGAGGTCCTTCGCGAGCGCCGCGCCGAGCGCGCGGAACCGGTCGGCGGTCCCCGGCGCGAGCCCGAAGGCTCCCGCCGCGCCGCCCTCGCGCACCGTCACGGCGGTCGCGCGCGGCTCGACGATCGTGAGGTGGAGCGCCCGGAGGTCCCGTTCGATGGTGCGGGCGGCGCTCCCGGTGAGCGGTCCCGCGGCGTGCGTGTCGAAGGCGAAGCCGAGCTTGCCGCGGAGGTCGTAGCCGCCGATCCGGCTGAACAGCTCGCGGATGTGGGCGGAGGCGCGGAAGTACTCGGTCGGACCGCCGATCACGACCAGGTCCGCCGACTCGAGGAGGTCGGGCGTCACCTCGGGCGCGAAGACCGTCGAGACGTCGATGTTCCCCGCGCGCTTGAGACCGTCGGCGAGCGCCTCCGCGGCGTGGGCCGTGTTGCCCCACCGTGTGTCGAAGATCACCACCGCCGTCGCGTGGGGTTCGGCCATGGCGCTCACCCTGCATCCGGGCGCGGGTCCGCATAAGGTCCCGGTCGAGCCGGATTGACCCCGCGCGTCAGCGCGGAGGTCACGGCGTCGGCTCGGCTCCGCCGGTCGAGAACCCCCCGTCGACCCGGAGCGTCGCCCCGGTCGTCCAGGCGCTCTCGTCGGAGAGGAGGAACCGGACCGCCCGCGCGACCGCCCACGGGGCGGTCGGGTTCGCCGCGGCGAGCGGGACCGGCGACGCGTCGTCCGGCCGGCGGGTCGCGGCCTCCCGGCCCATGTTCCCCGGGAGGACCGCGTTGACCCGGATCCCGTTCCGGCGGTAGTCGGCGGCCAGCCGGCCGGCGAGCTCCGCGACGCCCGCCTTCGCGGCCGCGTAGGCGGCGCTCCCCCGGGCGCGGACCGCCTCCGTCGCCGACACCAGGACGATGCTGCCCCGGCCCCGTTCGATCATGCCGGGGACGACGGCGTGCAGGACCCGGTGGATCGGCGTGAGGTTCCCCTCGATCGCCTCGGCCCACAACCCCTCGGAGAGCTCGTGGATCGCCGTCGGACCGGGGACCCAGCGTCCCGCGAGGAGCGCGACCGAGTCGATCCGGCCGTGCCGCGCGATCGTCCGCGCCGCGGCGGCCTCCACCTCCGCGGTCGACGTGAGGTCGGCCGGCTCCGCCTCGAAACGGCCGGGGCCGTCCGGCGCGGCCGCGAGGCGGTCGAGCGTCGCCCGCCGCCGCGCGAGCCCGACGACCGTCGATCCGTCCGCGAGGAGCGTCAGCACCACGGCGGTCCCGAGCCCCCCGCCCACTCCGGCGACCCACACGACCCGATCGTTCGTCATGACCCTTCGATCCCCCGCCGGGGCCCGCCAACCCGCGGCGATTCATGAGCTCCCCGGGCCGGGGAGCTCACGCGGGCGCGGCGCCGCCGGCCCCAGGGGAGGCCGGCGCCGGGACGGGCCGCGCCGGAGCGGCCGTCGGCGGCGGGGCCGGCTGCGTCGCCGGCCGGGCGGGGGGCTTCGGCGGCGGCGGGACGAGCCGCCCGTGCACGAACGTGACGAGGCGTCCCCATACCTCCTCGGCGGCGGCGAGGTCGTACGCGCGGAGGTCGCGGGAGAGGAAGTTGTGTCCGACGCCGGGGACCCGAAGGACCTCGGCGGTGACCTCGCCCCGGGCCGCCGCGGCCTCGATCTCGCCGACGGCGGCG
Organism: Thermoplasmata archaeon; assembly: GCA_035502055.1. Taxonomy (GTDB): domain Archaea; phylum Thermoplasmatota; class Thermoplasmata; order Lutacidiplasmatales; family UBA184; genus Lutacidiplasma. The sequence continues at coordinate 3,445 of DATJVB010000103.1, forward strand.
AGGGCCCGTCGGTCGCGCGCGCCCGCGACCGCGAAGATGGGGGCGGTGACGAGCCGAAGGTGCTCCGCCGGGCGGACGGGCACGGGGTACGCGACGGCGACGGCCGTCGTCTCCCGGTCCTCGCCGGCGAGTCCGAGGGCGAGGGCGCCCCCGAACGAGAGGCCGACGAGCGCGCTCCGCGTCGGATCGACCATCTCGCGGGACCGGAGGGCGCGCAGGGCGTCGGCGTACAGGCCGAGGAGGCGGCGGACCCGGGGCGCGGAGACGGGGACCCCGCCACCCGTGATCGCGCCCGACCGTAGGCTAAGATGGTCCATCGGGCCGATCCCCGCGGTCTTGCCGACCTCGGGCACGAGGACCTCGAACCCGTCGCGCGCGAGGCGGATCGCCCCGTCGAGCACGCTCGTCGTGATCCCGTACACATCGGGGGTCAGCAGCACGACCGGTCGGCGCACCGGCCGCGTGGGCGAGAGGACGATCGCGGGGGCCTTCCCCGTGGGGACCGCGCTCGTCGGGAAGAAGATCCGCTCGCTGCGGTACGGCGGCAGCGGCCGGCCCGGGGCGGCCTTCGACTCGAGCCAGGTCTTGTTGAGGAAGTCGATGACGCAGAGCTTGTACCGCTCCTTGAGGAGGACGATCACCGCCTGCCGCTTCCGGCAGATGTCGCAGACCCCGACGATGCCGCTCCCGAACTCGAGCCCGGGGGTCGACAGGAGCTCATCGTCGTCGCGCATCGGACCTCCGCGCCGCCCTCGAGGGACGTCGGAGCGGCGGACGGCTCATAACCGTTGCCGCGCGGGCCGCCGGGCGCCGCGCCGCGACCTCGTCGAGCCGGCGCGGGCCGCGGGGGAACAGGACCCGAAGGCCGAGGGCGCGCAGCCGGTCCCTGAGACCCCGGTCGCCGGTCACGACCGTCGCGCGCTCGCGCGTCGCGAGGGCGACGATCGCGTCGTCGCCGCGCCCCGGGGAGTCGAGGACCGGATACCGGTCGGCGAGGCGGGCGCCGGCCTCGGCCCACCGGTTCCCCCGGGCCGCGAGGCGGACGAGCTCCCGCCGGACCGCGTCGGGGACCGCGATCCGCGCGTCGGGCCGGTGGCGCGCGATCTCCGCCGCGAGGTCGAGCCCGGAAGAGAACGGGAGGAGGAGCGCGTTCGTGTCGAGGAGCACGCGACGGGACGGCCGTCGCGACGTCCGGTCAGCGGACGCCGGCGGGGTTCGGGCCGAGCGACTCCCGGTCATGCTCCTTCGGGCTTCGCTGCCCCCGCAGGAGGTAGCGCTGCGCCTTCTGGTTCGCCGTCTTGGGGATCTCGTCGAGGAACTCGAGGTACCGCGGCACCATGAAGAACGGCAGCTCCCGCGCGAGGAAGGCGAACATCTCCGCCGGGTCCGCCGACGCCCCGGGCTTCAGCTGGACGAACGCCTTCACGTCGTCCTCCCCCAGCGGCGACGGGACCCCGACGACCACCGACTCGAAGACGGCGGGGTGCCGGTTGAGCGCCGTCTCGACGTCGTACGGGGCGATGTTCTCCCCGCGGCGGCGGATCACGTCCTTCTTCCGCTCGACGAAGTAGTAGTACCCGTCCGCGTCGCGCGTGACGTAGTCGCCGGTGTGGAACCAGAGGTTCCGTTCCGCCTCGACGGTCTTCTCCGCCTTGTTGAGGTAGCCGAGGAACATCGCGAACGGCGTGCGGGGTCGGACGAGGAGCTCCCCCCGGGTCCCGGGAGGGACTGGGCGGTCGTCGTCGTCGACGACCTGCGCCTCGACGAACCCGAGCGGGGTCCCGACGGAGCCGACCCGGACCGCGTCCGGCGGGTTCATGAGCGTCGTGCACCCGCACTCGGTCATCCCGTAGAGCTCGAGGATCGAGACCCGGAAGCGGGCCTCGAACCGGGGCCAGACCTCCCGCGTCGCGCCGGCGGTGAGCGCCACGCGGACTCCGTGGGTCCGGTCCGTCGGCCGGTCGGGCTGCTTGTAGAGCACGTTGATCATCGAGATGAGGAGCGACACGTGCGTCGCGCCGAACCGGGCGGCCGTCTCCCAGTACGTGGTCGCGTGGAACCGCTCGTCGAACGCCGCGGTGTGGCCGCCGAGCAGCGCGGTGAGGGCGGTCATCTCCTGGGCGTTGCAGTGGAACAGCGGGAGGGCCGAGAACAGCACCGACCCGGGCTCGAGGCGGCTGCGCGCGCCGATCTCGGCCGCGGTCAGCAGGAGCTGCTGGTGCGGGATGACCGCGCCCTTCGGGGGCCCGGTCGTCCCGCTCGTGTAGAGGACCGACGCCGGGTCCTGCGGGCGCGGCGCGGGCGCCTCGTCGAGCGGGGCCGCCGCGCGGAGCTCGTCGAACGGCCGGGCCCCCTCGGGTACCCCCGCCGCGTCGTTCGTGGCCGGCACGATCCATTCGACGGGCCGGCCCGTCTCCGCCCGGACCTCCCGGTAGGGGCCCCACAGCCGCTCGTCGACGACGAGACCGCGGGGGGCGGAGTCGTCGAGCTCGTAGCGGAGGATCGATCCCTTGAGGGCCGTGTTGAGGGGAACCAAGAGCGCGCCCGCCTTCGCGACGCCGAACCAGAGATCGACGAACGGGCTGCCGTTGAACAGAAGGCACGCGACCCGGTCCCCGGGGCGGACCCCCGCCGCCCGGAGTCCGCCCGCGACCCGGTCGGAGCGCGCGTCGAGCGAGGCGTAGGTCAGGGTCTCGTCCGCGAAGCGGATCGCGGGCCGGTCGCCGAGGCGGGCCGCCTGCTCGCGGACGAGCGTCACGAGGTCGGCGGGAGGGGTAGGCACCGGGCCGGGCAGGGGTCGCGTCGGATAAACCTTGGCCACACCCCGCCCCGAAGCGCCTTCTATCCGGCGCGCGGTCCCTCGGCCGTGCGACGGACGAGCCGCCCGTTCCGGCCCGCGGCACCGGCGGTGGTCGAGCTCGCGGCGGGCGGGATCGTCCACCGGGACTCCGACGGCGCGGTGCTCTTGCTCCACCATGCGGCCGAGCGACGATGGTGCCTCCCGAAGGGCCACGTCGACCCCGGGGAGTCGCTCCGGACCGCCGCCCGCCGGGAGATCGAGGAGGAGGCCGGTCTCCGTCGGCTCCGGATGGGCCCCGAGATCGCGACGGTGTCGTACCGGTTCTACGATCCGGGCCGACGGGTCAACGTCGTGAAGGTCGTCGTCTACTTCCGGGTCGCGTCGACGTCGAGCGTCCCTCGGCTCGAACCCACGTTCGACGGGTTCGCCTGGCTTCCCGTCGCCGCCGCGCGACGCCGCGTCCCGTACGCCGTTGACCGCACTGTGCTCGACGCCGACGCGGACCGACCGACCCGGCGGATCCGGCGGGAGACCGCGACGGGAAGGGGTTCGCGCCCCGGCTCGGGGCGGCGGGCCGGGTCAGCGCGCACCGGTCCGTAGCTCGGGCGATCCGGCCGCGCCAGTTGGCGGGGCGGCGGACGCCGCACCGGGCCCGGCGCGGCCGCGGCGCCCTCGGGTTACGAGGAGGCCGACGACGATTACCGCGGCGACGACGAGGCCCACGAGCGCGAGCCCGAGTCCCGCGAGCCCCGCATAGGCGCCCGCGCTCGCGCCGGCGCACGATCCGGCGAGGCACGCCGCGTTCCCCTGCGCCACCGGGACCGGCTCGGGCTGCGCCTGGAGCACCATGGGCGATGCGCCGCTCGACGCCGCGGGCGACGCGCCGACCGCCTGCGCGGTCGGATCCGAGGGGAACGCCGCGTCGGACGAGCCGAAGGTCGAGGCGGCGGCCGCGAGGCGGAGGTGGTGCCCCGCGTCGACCCGCATGTCGAGCGTGCTCGTTGCGACGGTCTCTCCGCCGAGGGCCTCCGTGTCCCAGGGGTGCGGGGCGCCGCCGAACAGGTCGAACGCGTGCGGCACCAGCACGACCCCGTCGACCGCATCGAACGGACCCGTCCAGGCGAGCACCACGACCGGCACGGTCTCGTTGTCGGCCAGCGTGATCGTCCCCACGTCCGCGCCGTGCACGGAGACGGTGCCGCTCGCCGCCACGGATCCGTTGGCCGAGCCGTTCGTTGCCGGCGTCGTGCCGGAGAGCGTCGTCCGGCCGGCCGTGTAGGCGAGCGCCCAGCCGCCCGAGGCCGAGAACCCGCTCGTGCTGTCCCACGTGGCCCCCGAGGTGAGGTTCGTCGGCGCGAGTCCGAGGGCCGGGGAGAGGGCGACCGCGCCGTGCGCCGCGCCCGCGACGTCCAGGTAGGCGGAGCTGGTGCCGGCGAACGGCCCCGTCGAGCCGGTGTAGCGCACCGACTCGGTCAGGTTCGCCGCGTCGTCGAAGGAGGCGTTGAGGATCCCGACCGCCGGGACGGCGGTGCCGTTCTCGACGACCGTGGCGTTCGAGGTGAGGTTCGCGAACCCCGCGTCGTGTTCGATCCCCGCGATCGAGAGGTTGCCCTGGGACGTGGGGGCAACGCACGACGGGGCGCAGTAATCGACGTAGCTGTACCCGGCCACGGTCCGGTCGACCTCCCACGCTTGCGTCGACGTCGAGGTGTTCGTCGCGGTCACGACGACCTGCCAGCCGAAGAACGCGTGCTCCGCGACGGTTCCGTTCGACCAGGTGAGAGAGGCGTTCGTCCACGTCTGGGCCCCGTACGCCCACGCCGCGATGTCGACCGCCGGGGCGCCGGCGGGGGCGACGGCGAGGGCGGGGGCGGCGATCCCGGCGAGGAGGGCGACGGCCGCGATCGAGGCGAGACCGGTTCGTGCGGTGCGTTCCATGGTTCGTTCCCGGGCGGGCGATCCCCGCCCATGCGCATCGACCCGTATCCGGCCATATCAACGGGTGTGCCGGGGCGACGGCCCCCCGCGGGACTCCGCGCTACGGTGTCGCACGGGGGGGATCGCCACCGCCCCGGAGCCGGAACCGGGCGGTCCGCCGGATCGCCTCGGCCGCCGGGTAGCCGGCGTCGGCGTGGCGGGCGACGCCGAGTCCCGGATCGTTGTGCAGCACCCGGCCCATCCGGCGCGCCGCGTCGGGGGTGCCGTCGGCGACGATGACGAGGCCGGCGTGGATCGACGTGCCGATGCCGGTCCCGCCGCCGTGGTGCACCGAGACCCACGACGCGCCCCCGGCGGTGCTCAGGAGCGCGTTGAGGATCGGCCAGTCGGCGATCGCGTCCGAGCCGTCGAGCATCGCCTCGGTCTCCCGGTACGGACTCGCGACGCTCCCCGTGTCGTGGTGGTCCCGTCCGATGGCGATCGGCGCCTCGAGCGTCCCGTCCGCGACCAGGTCGTTGACGAGCGCCCCGAACCGCTCCCGCTCCCCGTAGCCCATGTAGCAGATCCGGGCGGGGAGACCCTGGAAGCGGACCCGCTCGCTCGCGAGCCGGATCCACCGGACGAGGTGCTCGTTCCCGGCGTACTCCCGCAGGATCATCCGATCGATCGCCGCGATGTCGGCGGGGTTGCCGCTCAGCGCGACCCAGCGGAACGGGCCGCTGCCGACGGCGAACAGCGGGCGGATGTAGGCGGGCACGTAGCCCGGGATCTCGAACGCGTCGGCGACCCCCGCCTCCCGCGCCTGCGCGCGGAAGCTGTTGCCGTAGTCGAAGGCGCGCGCCCCGCGACGCTTGAGCTCGAGGATCGCCCGACACTCGATCGCGAGCGACCGGCGGACCTCGACGAGGTAGGCGTCCAGATCCCTCGCCCGGAACGCCGCCGCCGACTCGACGGTCTCCCCGAGGGGGATGTAGCCGACCCGCAGGTCGTGCGCCGCGGTCTGGTCGGAGACGATATCCGGTACGATCCCGCGACGGACGATCTCGGGGTACACCGCCGCCGCGTTCTCCCGCAGCCCGACGGAGAGCGGCGTGCCCGCGTCCCGCGCGGCGCGGACCCGCGCGAGGGCGTCGTCGAGGTCCCGGGCTTCGACGTCGAGGTACTGCTTCGCGAAGCGTCGCTGGATCGCCGTCGGGTCGACATCGACGACCAGCGCGACCCCCCCGAGCATCGTGACGGCGAGCGGCTGGGCCCCGCCCATCTCTCCCAGTCCCGACGACAGCATCCACCGGCCGGCGAGCGAGCTCGCCCCGAACTCGAGCCGGGCGAGCGATCCCAACGTCTCGTAGGTCCCCTGCAGGATCCCCTGGGTGCCGATGTAGATCCAGCTGCCGGCCGTCATCTGGCCGTACATCGTGAGCCCCCGGGCCTCGAGGTCCCAGAACACCGCGTCGGTCGCCCACCGGGGGACGATCAGCGCGTTCGCGATGAGCACCCGCGGGGCGTCGGCGTGCGTCGGGAAGACGCCGACCGCCTTCCCCGACTGGACGAGTAGCGTCTCGTCGTTCTCGAGGGAACGGAGGGCGTCGACGATCTCCCGGTACGCCGCCCAGCTTCGCGCCGCCTTCCCCCGGCCCCCGTAGACGATCAGGTGGGCGGGGTCGCGGGCCACCTCGGGGTCGAGGTTGTTCATCAGCAGGCGGAGCGCGGCCTCCTGGGACCAGCCGCGAGCGGACCGCTCGGCGCCTCGAGGGGCGCGGATTACCGGCACGCTCTCGACCATCGGCGTCCACGAGGGTGGGCGAGATAGAAAGGCTCTTCTTCGGTGGACCCTCCGAGGTATCCGAGGGCCCGATTGACCTGGGAGTCGGGTCCCGGAGGGGGTTCCGGAGCCCGACCGGGCCTCGGTCTCGCTCACACCGCCCTCGGCGAGACACCCTCTCGGGTCGGCCGTCTAGCTCATATACCCTAACTCGGGTGGCGGAGCACCGCAACCATGTCGATTCGAGGGAAGATGGGCCGTCTCGGCGTCGCCGCGATCTTGGGCGCTTTCGTGATCGGTTCGATCGCGCTCGTCCTGGTCGCGGGCGTGAGCGACGCCCGGACGTCGTCCAGCTCCGGCCCCGGATCGTGCCCGGCCGCGAGCTCGTTGAGCTCCTACAGCGAGTCGTCGATCGTGGGCGCGTCGGTCGGAAAGTCGAACCTCGCGTGGTCGTACTTCTTCAGCTCCCTCACGGACACCAGCTCCTCGGGCGGCGTTCCCGGCCTCATGCAGTACTGCGTCTATCCGACCGGTAGCTGGTTCGTCTCGATCAGCCACCAGGCGAAGGGCCAGGACGGCAGCGCCTGGTCGTCGGTCTCCTCGAGCGGATCGGGGTACCTCGGCTGGCAGGCGCCGAACACCTCCGGCAACATCGCGCTCTCGGGCCAGCACGGCGTGAAGATGGGCAGCGTCGTCTGGAACGGGACCGAACCGTCGAACGAGACGGTGCTCCTCGAGATCAACGACGCGGCGGAGTGCACCGCGCTCTACGGCGGCTCGAGCTCGACGTGCTTCGTCTACCCGGCCGGCTGGCTCCACCCGCTCTGCGGCGGCATGCCGGCGTGCAAGTCGGTCTCGATCGCGGAGGCGACGTCGACGAGCCCGCTCACCGTGCCGAGCAACACGACGCTCCACATCCAGTACACCTACACGATCGTGGACCAGCCGTGGGCCGGCGCGAGCATGGTGTTCTACACGAAGTCGGCGATCACCTCGGGGATGAACACCACGGGGATCAACGACTTCTTCACGTGCGAGCAGAAGCTCGACCCGTCGGGCAGCCCGGGAACCCTCGGCGTCCACCCGAACTACGAGGGCACCGGTCTCGACCTCTCGGTCGTGCAGGGCGGCGCGCCGTGCAACCGGCTCAACGTGACGCTCGTCGCGGTGAGCTCGGACGTCGTGATCCAGCCGGGCGACTTCATCACCTTCACCATCGACCTCACGACCGGCCCGCACGGCTTCACGGGACCCGGCACCCACTGCATCAACTCCGGCGCGATCGTGAAGTGGATCCCCGGCGCCTGCATGAGCATGATGCAGACGTACCGGACCCCGATGATCGACGTCGTGGTGAGCTAGTCGAGC
>DATJVB010000104.1:0-11161 GCA_035502055.1 Thermoplasmata archaeon
CGGGCCGTTTCCCCCGACGGGGACCGTCGGACCGGGGGACGGCCGGGCGCGGCGCCCAGGGCGTGCGGACGGGGGACGGGGACGATCGGGTCGACGGCCCGGACCCGATCCTCGCGGAGCTCGATGCGATCGAGGACGAGCTCGTCCGGCTCCCGCCGCGGCCCGCTCCGGCGAAGCGTCCGCTCCCTCCTCCGGTCGTCTACGTCCCGACGGAGCCGCCTCCCGATCCACCGCGTCGGCCCGCGCCTCCGCCGGCGGAAGCTGCGTCGGGAAGGCCGAGCCTGTACCTGGAGGAGCGGCTCTCGGGGGCCCGCGACGGGCTCTCGCTCCTCCGGGAGGACATCCGCGAGATCGCGCACCGGTCGGCGCGCGCGGACCGAACCTCCGCGACCGTCGCCGACGACCTCGAGAAGGCGGCCTCGGAGCTCGCGTTCATCCGGGCCCGGGGGTTGTTCGCGGAGGATCCGGAGCGCCGACCATCCGACCTACCGGCGCCGTCCGACGATCCGCCGGAGCGCCTCCGGCGAGACCCCGTTCCCCCCGGAGCCGCCTCCGAGCGAGAGGGCTGGACGCGGATGGGGGAACCGGTCCGTCCGTCGGAGACCGCCGACGGGGCGCGGTACCCGGAGTTCACCGCGGCGCGGTACCGCGCGACGATCCGCGCGGCGAAGCGCCGCTGGCCGATCGTCTCCGTCGTCACGCTGCTCACCGCGACGGCCGTCAGCGGGGGTCTCGTCGGGCTCACCTACCTCCTCCACGCGCCCGCGCCCCCGTGGTGGGTCGAGGCGCTCCCCGCCGTCTGGCTCATCCCCGTCCCGTTCTTCGCCCTCTCGTTCCGGGGAACCCACCGGATGCTCGGCCGGGACCGGTTCGACCTGTCGGGGTCCCCGTGACGGTCCCGACCGTCGTCTTCCAGGTGACGGCGCTCGGACAGAACGCCCGGACGATCGACGAGACGGTCCGGTCCGTCCTCTACTGGACGCGGAACACCCCCCGGCTCGGGTTCCGGTACCTCGTCTGGGCGGTGATCGAGCCGGACGGCGAGCGGTCCGCGCCCGCCACGTACGAGGCGCTGCGCCGGATGGGGGTCGAGCTCCTGGTCGTCCCGCCCGGCTACCGGACCGCCCGGGGGGCGTCGGGGAAGGCCCGGGCGCTCGAGTACGCCCGCGCGGAGCGGCGGCGCCGGGGGTTGTCCGGCCCGACGACGTGGGTGTACCACCAGGACGAGGAGACCTCGGTCGGCGAGGACACCCTCCTCGGCATCGACGAGTTCGCCCGGGGCGATCGGGGGGCGGTCGGCACCGGCATCATCCTCTACCCGATCGACTGGTCCGGTCGTCCGAGCCACGTCCAGGAGGTCGTCCGGTCGTTCGACGACTTCCGGGTCCTCGACTCGATGACGCTCCCCGGCAACCCCACGACCGGCTTCCACGGGTCGCACATCCTCGTCCGGGCGGACGTCGAGGAGTCGGTCGGCTGGGACCATCCGGGCTACTCGCCGGCCGAGGACCTCCTGTTCGAGATGCGGGTCCGGGCCCGGTACGGGAACGTCTTCGGCGTCCTCCCCGGGTTCGCGTACGAGAAGGCCGCTTTCTCGCTCCGGGACCAGCTTCGGCAGCGGCGCCGGTGGGTCCACGGCGTCCTCCACGTGCTCGCGATGCCCCGCGGGGCGCAGCCCGGCCGGCGGGGCCGGATCGCCTACGGGGCCGTCTGCTGGTTCTCCGCGCTCCCGTCGATCGTCGTCCTCGCCCTCGGCCTGGTCCTCCCGTTCGGCCCGGTCCTCCTCGTGACCGGGCTGTTCACGGGGTTCATCTGGGCGTCGATGGTGCTCGGCTATCTCGAGGGGTACCGCCTGCACCGGGAGTACCTCCCGGCCCGGATCGGCCCCGTCCGGTTCTTCGCGGGCGGGCTCGCGGGCGCGCTCGTCGACGTCCTCGCGCCGTGGTACGCCCTCCTCTCCCGCCCCTCCCCGAACGATTTCATCCCCAAGGACCGGCCCCGGGCCGACGGCGCCCGGCCGCGCCCCGAAGCCCGGGTCGTGGCGAGTGGGACTGGCCAGATTTGAACTGGCGTTTCGGAGTCCCGAACCCCGAAGGATGGACCAAGCTACCCCACAGTCCCACGCGGGCGGGCTGGCCGAGAAGCTCCCGTGATATAAGCCCACGAGCCGGCCGCGCCGCGGTCCGTGTTTCGTCACCTCTCCCCCGCGGCTAAGAGCCGCCGGGACGTCGCCGGGACGTGGCGGACCGGTCGATCCCGCCGATCGCCGGGTTCGCCCCGGTCGACTCGCTGAGCTGGTCCATCCCCGGGCTCAAGGACGACCCGACGATGTGCCTGCGGTGCCGGTCGGCCCAGCTCCTCTGCGGCAAGCCGGTCTGCCCGATCGTCCTCAAGTACCAGGCGTTCGCCCGCACGCTCCCGATGATCGACGGGCGGGAGCTCGACGGCTCGTCGCCCCCGGGTCTCTTCATCGGACGGTTCGGCTACCCGAAGGTCGCGATCGGACCCCTCGTGAGCCCGGAGCACGGCGACACCCTCCTCTACGATACGCCCGAGGAGTGGGTCGGCCGGTCGGTCGGCGAGGTGATCGGGTTCCGCACGTCGCTCGTCCGGGGCACCCACCGGGTGAGCGTCCTCGACGCCGAGCGGTCGTCGCCGATCATCGACCGGGTCCAGACCCTCGCGATCGCCGCCGAGAGCGTCGACGTCGAGGCCCGGTTCCGGCGCCCTCCGCGGGGCCACCTCGCGCTCTCCGACGATCTTCCCCCGTACGGGCCCACGGCCCCGCTCGAGTCGGTGCGCCTCGACGTGCGGCGCGTCGACCAGCACCTCGAGCGGCTGACGAACGACACCGACGCGACCGCCGGCGTCGCGGTCGGCGAACTGTACGGCCGGGGCGTCCGGGTGAGCCGCATCCAGCGGGCGTTCAGCGCGGGAACGTTGGGGCGCCACGGGCGCCGCCGATTCGTGCCGACCCGGTGGTCGATCACCGCCGTCGACGACCTCCTCGGCAAGCAGAACCTCGCGCGGATCCGCGACCTCCCGGAGCTCTCGGAGATCCTGCTGTACCGGTACACCGCCCTCGACAACCGGTGGTTCATCGCCCTCCTGCCGGGGGCGTACCGGTACGAGTCGATCGAGGCGTGGTATCCGCGCACCCTCTGGAACCCGAACCCCACCTCCGTCGTGATGATCGGGGACCACGAGGGGTACCGGGGCCGGACGACGTACGCCTCGATCGGAGGATGCTACTACGCGGCCCGGCTCGCGACGTCGGAGGCGCTCCTCCAGCTCGGCCGGCAGGCGGGGGTCATCGTGCTCCGGGAGGTCCACCCGGGCGAGATCCTCCCCCTCGGCGTCTGGAACGTGCGCGAGCACGTCCGCCGGGCCGTGACGGCGCCGCCCGAGCGGATCCCCTCGCTACCGGAGCTCGTCGAGCGGATCGGGAGCACGTTCGCGATCCCGCTCCCCCGGTGGCTCGCCCAGAGCGCGCTCCTCCACGAGGCGCGCACGCAGCGGCGCCTAGACGAGTGGGCCTCCTAGGCGGTCCCCCGCGACCGGGGCCCCGCTCAGGGGGCGGCCGCGCCGACGGTTCGTCCGCAGCCCCCGCAGAACCGGTCCGTCGCGAGGAGCGGCGTGCCGCAGTCGGGGCACCGGTCCGGTCCGCGCAGCGTGCCGCAGTACCGGCAGAACCGGTCGGTGGAACGGAGCGCCTCGCCGCACGATCGGCACGCGAGGGGCTCCTCGTCCCCGCCCTCGGTCTCGGTCAGGGGCGCGGAGGCCGCGGCGCCCGCGCCGGCGGCCGCGGAGGTCGCGGGAAGGGTCTCGAGCCGGGCGCCGAGCCGACGTCGCGCCCGCAGCGCGAGCCGCATCGCCTCGGTGAAGTCGCCCTGGTCGAACGCCGCCTGCGCCTTCGCCTGGATCCCGCGCGCCTCGGGAATCGCCGCGGGGTCGGCGGGGGCCGGGTCCGGGCGGCCGAGCTCGTCGTCGAGGAGGCTCAGCTGGAAGCGGGACTCCGCCTTGTTCTTCGGGATCGCGGGCCGGACCGAGATCTCGGCCGGAGCACCGGGCGCCGCGGCGACGGCCGGCCCGGCCTGCGCCGAGGGGGCCGCGGCGACGGGGCGGGGGCCGGGCCCGGCGGGAAGCGGCGTCGCGCCCTGCTGGAGCTTCACGAGCGATTCGTGGGCCGATCGGGCGAGCGCGAGCGCGTGGTCGAAGTCGCGCTTCGACTGCGCCGCGGTCGCGCTCTCGAGGAGCGCCCGCGGTCCGCGGACGTCCACCCCGCGGCCCTCGAGCGCGTCGGCCTCCGTCCGGGCGAGCCGGAGCTGGTTGTACGACCGGTCCTCGACGAGGTCGGCGGCGGTGTCGAGCTCGAGGGAGAGCTTCGCCCGGCGCGCGCGGATCCGGACGAAGCTGTAGTAGCCGATCAGGAACAGGACGACCCCGCCGAGGAGGACGGCGGCGACGAGGGTCCAGAAGCCGTTCACGGGGTCGCCTCGCGGCCGCGCGGCGGCGGCGGGTCTGTTCTAGGGGGGGTGGGGGTATTTAGAACGCGACGCCCGGCGCGCGCTCCCGCCGGGCGAGGAGGTAGGTCGACCGGGCGCCGTCGATGCACACCCCGACCCGGGCGCCGAGCGGGAGCCGCTCCGCAAGGACCGCGGGAAGGTAGTTCGGGAGGCGCGCGAGCGTCGACCCGTCGGAGCCCGGCTCGGTCACGAGCGCGGTCCCCCGCCAGCCGATCCACCGCTCGAGCCGGCGCCGGGCGACGGCGATCCGGCGCGCGGTGAGGGACCGGGAACGTCGCTTCAGTACCCCCGACGGGAGCGGAGCCAGCCGGGCCGCGGGCGTGTGGGGACGAGGGGAGAACCGGGTGACGTTCACGATCTCCGGCTCGATCTCGTTGAGGAGCGCCTCCGTCGCGGCGAACGCCGGCTCGTCCTCCGTCGGGAACCCGACGATCACGTCCGTCGAGAGGGTGAGGTCGGGGAGCCGCGCGCGGGCGCGCGCGACGAGGGACCGGAACTCCCCGACGGTGTACCCCCGGCCCATCGCCCGGAGCACGGCATCGGATCCGCTCTGCACCGGGAGATGGAGGAATTGGAAGAACCGCGCGCCCGCAAGGACGTCGAAGAGCGGGCCCGCCACGGGACCCGCGCTCTGGGGGCTCATCATCCCGACGCGGACCGAGAACTCCCCCGGGAGGTCCGCGACGCGACGCAGGAGGTCGGGGAGCGAAGGCGTCCCCGGGAGGTCGGCCCCCCACGCGGACGTGTCGAGCGACGAAAGGCGGACCTCGACCGCCCCGTCCGCCGCGGCGCGGGCGACCGCCGTCGTCACCGCCTCCGCCGGGACGCTCGCGATCCGGCCCCGGGCGAGGCGGCTGAAGCAGTAGCTGCACGCGCTCGTGCATCCCTGCGCCACGACGACCTCCCGGACCGACCGGCCGTACGGGGCGGACCCGGACCGGGTCCGCGCCGCGCGCGGGCGGTCCGTCTCCCAGTCGGCGAGGAGCGCCGGCAGCCGGGCCTGCTCGCGGATCGGCAAGAGGACGGTCGACGCCCGCTCGGGCCCGTCGAGGAGCTCCGCGCGGAGCGGCACGAGGCACCCCGTCACCACGAGCCGGGGGATCCGGCGCGCGAGCGCGCGGTACCGGCGCACCATCCGCGCCTCCGTCGACCCGATGACGCCGCACGTGACGAGGACGCCGACGTCCGCGAGGGCCGGGTCGGCGACGACCGGGTGGCCCGACCCCTCGACGGCCCGTTCGATCGCGTGGGCCTCCCCGAGGTTCTGGGCGCAGCCGTACGCCTCGACGTAGACGCGCACGGCCGCCCCCGCCCGGTGGGGCGGTCCCCTAGAAGACCGAGATCTTGTCGGTGAGGAGCTTCTGCGGGATGGTGCCGATGTCGTCGAGCCACCGGTCCGCGACCGCCCGGGCGTTGCGCTCCACCGCGGCGAGCTTCACGCCGGCCGCCGGCAGGAGCTGGAGGCTCGCCACCTGCGGCTGGTCGACGGGCTTCCCGATCTGCGAGAGGATCCGGACGTGGACCTCCTTCACGTTCCCGCCGGCCTCGGCGACGATGTCCTGCGCGATCTGGATCCCCAGGATGTTGTACAGCTTCCCCACGTGGTTCACGGGGTTCTTCCCCGCCGACGCCTCGAGGCTCATCGGCCGGCACGGCGTGATGAGCCCGTTCGCCCGGTTGCCGCGCCCGACGGAGCCGTCGTCGCCGGCCTCCATCGAGACGCCGGTGACCGTGAGGTAGAACCGGCCCAGCTCGGGGTCGTCGGCCGTGTTGACGTCGATCGACACCTCCCGGTGCGTCTGCTTGGAAGCGAGGTCGCTCAGCCGGTCGTGGATCTCCTCGCAGACGTTCTGGTACTCGTGGGCGTCCTTCACCTCGCGGTCGACGAGCGCGGCGGCGACGGTGAGCCGTATCGTGTCGCCCGACCGGTACCCCATCACCTTCACGTCCTCGCCGAGCGCGGGGAGCTTCTTCTTGAGCCGAAGGGTGAGGAACCGCTCCGACTCGAGGACGAGGCGCTCGGTGTCGGAGAGCGGGGCGAACCCGACGCCGAACGACGTGTCGTTCGCGAGGACCGCCTTCTGCTCGAACACCCCGCGCAGGTCGACGGATCCCTGCCCGATCCGGCAGTCGAAGTCGACCTGCTTCTTCACGTCGAGGTGCGCGCAGACCCCCTTCACGTACGACTGCGCCGCCTCGAGCGCCACCTGGCGGAACGGGAGCTTCTCGCCGTCGACCTCGGTCGTCGCCCGCCCGACGAGGAGGATGTAGATGGGGCTCGTGACGCGCCCGCCTCCGAACTTCGGCTCGGACTGGCCCCCGACCACCTGCGTCTCGTCCGTGTTGTGGTGCAGGATCCGGCCGAACTCGTCGAGATAGAGGCGCGACAGGGCCCGGCTCACGCTCTCGGAGACGCCGTCGGCGATCGAATCCGGGTGCCCGAGGCCCTTCCGCTCGACGAGCTCGATGTCCTGTTCCTCGATGTGGACGGTGCGGAGAGGCTCGACCACGATGTTCCGGGCCATGGGGGTAACCGGGTTCCGCGGAATCGGCTCACGGGATAAGCGTTGCCCGAACCGTCCCTTCGGCGGCGGCCCGGGTTGCGTCAGGGGAAAACCGGTTTCGCCATATGGGGGCCGTCGGCCGAATAGCCGAAGCGTCGGTAGTACGGCCGCGTGCCGACGGCGCTCGTGACCCACAGCCGGCGGTACCCGGCTTGGGCGGCGACGCGTTCGGCGGCCGCGAGGAGCCGCCGCCCGAAGCCGCGGTGCTGGTACGCGGACGCGGGGGCGAGGGCACCGACGGGCAGCTCGGGGCCGAGCGCCTTCAGCTCCCGGATGACCGGCCCGGGGACGCCGACCTCGGGCGGCGCGTCGGGGACGTGGAGCCGGAGGAACGCCGCGATCGTGTCGGACGCCGAGTCCTCCCAAGAGAGGAGGTGCTCGGTCCCTCCCTCGACCGGGTACTGTCGGGCGATCGGCTCGAACCGGTCCGGCGGGGGCGACGCCCGCCGCCCGACCTCCCGGCATCGAAGGCACCGGCACCGGGTCCCGTCCGACGCCATCCGGCGGTGGACGAGCTCGCGGAGGTTGCCGTGGCGCACGCCGTCGGCGATGAGGCGGGCCGGGATGTCGCGCTGGATCCGCTGGACCCGGACCCACGGCGGGAACCGGGCCTTCGCGCGGGCGAGGAGCGCGACGGCCGTCGGGGTATCGTACGGGCGGTAAGCGCCGGCGGCCCACGCATCGTGGAGGGGGGTCCCCGCGATGACGAGCGTCGGGTAGAGCTTCACCATGTCGGGCTTCAGCGTCGGGTCGTCGAACAGCCGGGCGAGGTCCTCCGCGTCGCGCTCGGGGGTCATCCCCGGGAGTCCGGGCATCATGTGGTAGGCGAGCTTCACGCCGAAGTCGCGGGCGAGCCGCGTCGCCCGACGGACGGCGTCGAGGCCGTGCGCCCGGCCGACGTCGGCGAGGACCGGGTCCCGGAGGCACTCGACGCCGATCTCGATCCGGGTGACGCCGCTCGCGAGGAGGAATCCCAAGTTCTCGGGGGTGACGCCGTCCGGCCGCGTCTCGACGGTGAGGCTCACGAGGCGGCGCGCGGCCGCCTCGTTCGCGGCCTGCGCCGCCTCGAGCGACGCGGACCGGGAGCCGTTCACCCCGTCGAAGATCCCGTGGAGTACCTGCCGCTGGTAGGCGACCGGGCGCGCCGTGAACGTGCCGCCCATCACGATCGCCTCGACCTTCCCGGTCGGGTGCCCGATCGTCTCGAGCGCCTCCAGTCGGTGCGCGGTGATCGCCCGCGGGTCGTAGCCGAACTGCGCCCCCCGGAGCGCCGACGGCTCCTCGCCGGTGTAGCTCTGCGGCGAGCCGAGGGCGACCCCGCCGGGACAGTACGTGCAGCGTCCGTGCGGGCACGGCGCCGGCGCCGTCATCACCGCGACGATCGCGACGCCGGAGAGCGTGCGCGTCGGCCGGCGGATCGGTGCGCCGCGCCGGGCCGCCCGCTCCGCCGCCGGGAGCCCCTCGACCCACGCCACGTTCGACGGAACCGGCGCGCCGGGCCGGGTCCGGGCCCACGCGAGCTTCTCTCGATGCAGGTCGGCCGGCGTCGGCGGGTCCGAGGGGACTAGGGGGGGATCCACGCGCGCGTCTCCCCCGTCACCCGGCGCTCGATCCCGGCGAGGTCGCGCGCGGTGCGGGCCCCCGTGAGGAACATCGCCACCTTGAGCTCGTAGACGATCTGCCGAAGCGCCGCCGTCGTCGCCTCCGCGCTCTCGGAGGCGGCCCGGAGGACGCCGCCCGCGATCCCCGCGCTCGTCGCGCCGAGCGCGATCGCCCGGGCGACGTCGAGCCCCGAGCGGATGCCCCCGCTCGCGACGACGGGGAGCCCGAGGGGCACGAGCTGGACCACCGACGCGGGAGCCGGGATCCCCCAGTTCCGGAACGTCTCGCCGACGCCGACCTCCCGCGCCGCCCCCATCGCGCGGGCGCGCTGGAGCTCGACGGCCGCGAACGACGTCCCCCCCGTCCCGCTCGCGTCGAGGGCCTTCACGCCGACGCCCCGGAGCCGCTCACCGACGCTCCGGGAAAGCCCAGCGCCCGTCTCCTTCACGAGGACCGGGAACCGGTGGGCGAGGCCGCCGATCGCGTCGAGGCATCCGCGCGCGCGGCGGTCCCCCTCGGGCTGCACCATCTCCTGGAGGAAGTTGAGGTGGACGGCGAGGGCGTGCGCCCCCACGAGCTCCATCGCCGCGCGGGCCTCGTCCGGTCCCACGACCCGGTCGTCCGGCCCCTGCGGGATGATCTGGGGCGCGCCGACGTTGGCGAACTTGAGCGGGACCGAATGGTCCCGCACGCACGCGTAGCTCTCGGGGAACTGCCCCTTGAGGATCGCCGCCCGCTCGCTCCCCACGCCCATCGCGATCCCGACCTCCGCCGCGGCCGTGGCAAGGTTCCCGTTGATTGTGCGGGCATCCGGGAAACCGCCCGTCATCCCCGTGATCATGAGCGGCGCCTCGAGACGGCGGCCGAAAAGCTCGACCGACGGGTCGATCTCGGAAAAGTCGATCTCGGGGAGGGCGTTGTGGAGGAGGACGATGTCGTCCCAGTAGCGGTACGGGCCCTCCACGTCGCCGCCGAGCACCACCTTCACGTGCTCCGCCTTCCGGTGGCTCAAGTCGAGGCCGCCGGCGGCGGCCGCGGCGCTAGGGGACGACGGCCTTCGCCCAGCTCCCGTAGACCGGCTCCCCCCGCAGGGCGCGAGAGAGCGCGCCATCCGAGAGTCCGCTAATAAGACCTGCGTCGGCGCCGCCGCGGGCGATCGCGAGCATGGCGGCGACCTTCCCCCGGATGCCGCCGGTCACGTCGGGGCCGGAGTCGCGCTCGTCGAGGGAGCGGAGGAGGTCGTCGGTCACCTCCGGGAGGATCGCGGGCGGGCCGGGCCGTCGCGGGCCGAGGACCCCCGGGACATCGCTCACGAAGACGACGCGACGCGCGTGGAGGCGTTCCGCGAGGACGACCGCGAGGGTGTCGGCCGAGAGGATCGAAACGCCCCAGTCGCGGTCCGGGACCACGTCGCCGAAGCCGACGGGCGCGAGCCCGCGGTCGAGCGCGTCGCGGTACGGCCGCACGTCGAGCTCGACCAAGCGGCCCGCCGCCTGCCGGGCCGTCGCGCCGGCCGGCGCCGACCACGGCCGGGCGCCGGCGGAGACGAGCGCGTCGAGGACGGCGAGGTGGAGGGACCGGACCTCGGCGCTCACGATCGCGGCCCCACGCATCCGCTTCGGGTCGACCGGGTCCGACGTCGGCGGGCGGGCGAGGCCGAACCGGCGGGCGCCGGGATGCCCGAACGACCCCGCCCCGTGCAGCACGACGACCGGCCCGGGCGACGTCGCGATCTCGGCCGAGAGCCGGCTAAGCACCTTGGGGCGAATGCGGGCGGGCCCGCGCTTGCGGGTCAGGACCGATCCGCCGAGCTTGACGATGACCGGGGGGGATCGGGCCATGCGAGCGGGACCGTCCGGGAGGGGAATCCGGTTCCCTACGCCTCGTTCGGTCCGGCGCGCGGGCTGAACAGCATGAGCCCTCCGATGGCGAGGAGGACGACGCCGCCGAGGTACGCCCAGGTGAGGGTGATGATCCAGAAGCAGGTGAGGAACGTCCCGCACCCGATGATCACCGCCGCGGCGACGAGGTACGCGATCGACAGCGAGCCACGAGACGGCGGATGCGCGGCGGAGGCGTCCTGGGGGGGATGCGGGGAGGCGTAGCCACCCATGCGGCGGGCAAGGCGGGCCCGGTTCAAAACACCTCACGTCCGCCGGAACGGGGGAGGCGGAACGACCCTCTCCCCGCACGGAGCGACGGAGGAACACCGGGGGGCGCGCGGTCCTCGAGGGACCCTGTCGCCCCGGAGGTCCGCGGCGGGTCTGAGGATCATTCGACCCGCTCGGTCCCCGATCCCGTCCCCGGTCGCCGGGGGCCGCCGGGACTAGGAGGCGGCCTCTTCGCCGACCGGCGTCCCGCCGAGCGGGGCCACGAGGGGTCGGTAGACCCATCGGTGGATCGCCAGGAGGCCGGCGCTCGCGGCCCGTTCGGTCCGGGGCGGGGGCGAGGAGGCGAACTCGGTGATCG
>DATJVB010000105.1:0-14275 GCA_035502055.1 Thermoplasmata archaeon
CCTCAAGCGAGCCGCCCTCGGCGCGGCCGACCGGACGACCGACGCCGCCCGCCGGTGCGGCTGCGCGAACACCCTCACGTTCGAGGACGGCCGGGTGGAGGCCGACAACACCGACCTCGTCGCCATGCGGGAACGCCTGGGGGAGCTCCGGAAGGAGGGAACCTGGGATGGCCGCGAGCTGTTGGTCGTCGGCGCCGGCGGCGCGGCGCGCGCGGTCCTCGCGGCGGCGTCCGACGTCTCGGCCCGCGCGACGTTCCTCTCCCGGTCGGCCGCGGGCGCGGCCGAGCTCGCTCGGACGTTCGGGGTCGTCTCCTCGGCGGAGGAGGAGCCGCGCCCGATGGGCCTCATCGTGCACGCCACGCCGTTCGGACGGAGCGAGGCGGGCCCGCTCGACGTTCCGATCGAGGGATGGCTCGGCCCGGTGAGCTACGTCCTCGACTACGTCTACCGGCCGGACGATCCCGCGCTCCGCCGCCTCGCCGAAGCGCGCGGCGCGGGGTACGAGGACGGGAGCCGGCTCCTCGCCTACTCCGCCGCCGCGAGCTACGCGCGCTGGTGGGGCCGCCGACCGACCCCCGAGGAGATCGACCGCGCGATCGAGGGGCGGCCGTGATCGGCGTCGGTGTCGGGTCCGGCGGGATCTCGTTCGTCAACGCGCTCCCGACGGGGGTCGGCGCGGCCGCCGGCGTGAGCCTCTGGGCGACCGCCACCGTCGACATCGTCGCCGCGCGCGCGCCGAGCCTCGAGGTCGACGGGCGAAGCGACTCGCCGCTCGTCGTCGAGACGATGCGGTCGGCGATCGAACGGTGGTCGCCGGGGATGGCGGCCCGGGCCCGGGTCCGCGTCGACTCCGCGGTCCCGGTCGCGGTCGGCCTCAAGAGCTCCTCCGCGGTCGGGGCGGCCGTCGCGCGGGCGATCGCGAGCGCGCTCGGCGTGACGCCCTCGGCGGAGGAGATCGCGGGTCTCGCCGCCGACGCCGCCCAGCGGATCGGCCTCAGCGCGACCGGCGCGTTCGACGACGCGCTCGCGGCGGTCGTGCCGGGGATCCACGTGACCGACAACCCCGCGCGGACCCGGCTGCGGACCGATCCGGCCGACCCGCGGTGGAACGTCGTCCTCTGGGTCCCGCCGGGGCGGCATCGCCCGTCGGCCGAGGTGCGGGAGGCGTTCCGCGCCGTCGAGGCCGACGGGCGCGCTGCCGCCGACGCCGCGCGGGCGGGACGCCCCCTCGAGGCGATGGCGCGGAACACCGAGGTCGTCGAGCGGGTGATGGGGTACCCCTACGCCGCGCTGCGGGCCGCCGTCGCGGAGGCGGGGGCGGTCGCGAGCGGGGTGAGCGGGATGGGGCCGGCCGTCGCCGTCCTCGTCCCCGCCGACCGGATCGGACCGGTCCGGAACGCGCTCGGCGGCTTCCCGGGCGCGGTCACGACCACCCGATTCACCCAGCCGGGGGCCGGCGGGGTCGGAGGCTCGGCGTGACGGTCGCCCGCGTCTCCCCCGGCCCGCTCTCCGGTCGGATCCGGCCGCCGGGATCGAAGAGCTACACGCACCGGGCGCTCGTGCTGGGCTTCTTCGCCGGACGCCCGTTCGAGATCCGGGACCCGCTCGTCTCGGACGACACCCGGGCGACCCGCGTCGGGCTCGACCGTCTCGGGGCGCACACCGCGCGGTCGGGCGCGCGGTGGCGGATCGCACCGTCGGAGGGGGCCGGTCGGGCGCTCGGGCGGACCCGCGTGGTCGATTGCGGCGAGTCCGGGACGACGCTGCGATTCCTTTCGGCCGTCGCGGCGACGCGGACGTTCCCCGTCCGTCTCGTCGGACGGCCCGGGCTCGCCCGGCGGCCGATCGGGGCCCTCGCGACGTCGCTCCGCGCCGCCGGCGCGCGGGTCGAGCCGGCGCCGGGCCGGTCGCTCCCACTCCTCCTTCGTGGCCCCATCCACGCGGGTCGGTTCGCCGTCGACGCCTCCGAGAGCTCCCAGTACGCGTCGGCGCTGCTCCTCGCGCTGCCCTCGCTCGACGGCCGCTCGTCGCTGCGGCTCACCGGCACGACGGTGAGCGCGGCCTACATCGACGCGACGCTCGCGATCCTCCGAGCGCACGGGATCCGGGTCCGGGGCGGGCCGCGCGCGTGGACCGTCGAGGGGCCGGCCCGGCCGGTCGGCCGGTCGTTCACCGTCCCCGGGGACGCGTCGTCGGCCGCCTACCTGTGGGCCGGCGCCGCCGTGACGGGCGGCGAGGTGACCGTCGACCACGTCCCGTCGGCGTGGCCCCAGGCGGACCGACGGATCCTCGGGATCCTCGCTTCGGCCGGCGCGACGGTCCGGGACTCCGCGTCCGGAGCGACCGTGCGGGGGCCGCTCTCCGGCGGGTTCGACGTCGATCTCACGTCGGCCCCCGACCTGTACCCGCTCGTCGGGGCGCTGGCGGCGACGCGCCCCGAGCGGTCGATCCTTCGGGGGGCGCGCCACGTCGTGCTCAAGGAATCGGACCGGCGCACAGCGACGATCGAACTCGTCCGGGCCCTCGGAGGCCGGGCGCGGTCCACGCGCGCCGGGCTCGAGATCCGCGGGACTCGGGGCCGGCGCGCGCCCACGCTCCCGCCGTCTACCGACCACCGGGTCGTGATGAGCGGAGCGATCGCGGCTCTCGCGGGCGACGGACCGGTCCGGGTCGGCGACGCTGGCTGCGTCGCCAAGTCGTTCCCTGGCTTCTGGTCCGCGCTCGCGTCGCTTGGGACCGAGGTGACGGTCCGATGATGGCGTGGGGATCGCGGTTCCGGATCGAGCTGTTCGGCTCGAGCCACGGACCCGAGGTGGGGGTGGTCGTCGACGGCGTCCCCGCCGGGACCCCCGTCGACGCGGAACGGATCCAGCGCGAGCTCGACCGACGGCGTCCGGTCGGCCGCCGACTCGCCACGCGCCGGCACGAGGAGGACCGGCTCGTGATCGATTCCGGCGTCTCCGACGGCCGCGCCGACGGCGGGGTGATCCGCGCGCACGTCGCGAACGAGGACGTCCGCCGGGCGCCGTACGAGTCGCTCCGGACGGTCCCCCGGCCCGGCCACGCCGACTACCCCGCGCGGGTCCGGCTGGGCCCGGAGGCGGACCTGTCGGGCGGCGGGATCTTCTCGGGCCGCATGACCGTCGGGCTCGTCATCGCCGGCACCCTCGCCCGCGGGCTCTGGGAGCCGAAGGGTGTCGAGATCGCGGCGTTCACCCGGGCGATCGCGGGGATCGAGGCCCGCGTCGAGGAGGATCTCTCGATCGCGGAGCTGCGCCGGCGCTCGGGCGCCAACGAGGTCGGCTCTCCCGACCCGGCCGCGGCGGAGGCGATGGCCCGCGCGATCGAGGAGGCGCGGCGCGACGGGGACAGCGTGGGCGGCGTCATCGAGGTCCGGGCCGAGGGGCTGCCCGTCGGCGTCGGCGAGCCGTTCTTCGACTCCGTCGAGAGCGCCGTCGCCCATCTCGCGTTCTCGATCCCGGCGGTGAAGGGCGTCGAGTTCGGCGCCGGCTTCGCCGCGACGGCGATGCGCGGGAGCGCGCACAACGACGGGTTCGCGCTCGAGGGGGACCGGGTCGTCACGCGGACGAACCGGGCCGGCGGGATCCTGGGCGGGCTCACCGTCGGCACCCCCGTGGTGGTCCGTTTCGCCGTCAAGCCGACCTCCTCCATTGCGAAGGAGCAGGAGTCGGTCGATCTCGTCCGCCGGACCCCGGCGCGCCTCAAGGTCGCGGGCCGGCACGACCCGTGCATCGTCCCGCGCGCCGTCCCCGTCGCCGAGGCGGTCGTCGCGATCGCGCTCGCGGAGCTGGGGCTCCGGGGAGGATTCCTCCCGTGACGGCCCGCATCCCCGTCGGGGTGCTCGGCGCGAGCGGGTACATCGGGCAGCATTTCGTCCGCCTCCTCGCCGACCACCCGACGTTCGACCTCCAGCTCCTCACGAGCGGCGACAAGTCCGTCGGCCGGCGGCTCGCCGACGTCTGGCAGCTCGCGGAGGCTCCCCCCGCCGACTTCGCGTCCACGGTCCTCGCGCCGACGCGGGCCGCCGCGGTCGCGCGGACGGGGATCCGCCTCGCCTTCGGCGGCCTCCCGAGCGGCGTCGCGGGCCCCATCGAGTCCGACCTCGCCCGGCGCGGCGTCGCCGTCTTCTCGAACGCGGCCGACCATCGCCTCGACCCCGGAGTGCCCCTCCTCATCCCCGAGGTCAACCCGGGGCACCTTGCGCTCCTCGACCGGCGGCCGAGAGGACGGGCCCCGATCGTGACGAACGCGAACTGCAGCACGACCGGCCTCGTCCTCGGGCTCGCGCCGGTCCTCGGCCTCCTCCGTCCGCGCGCGGTCCACGTGAGCACCTACCAGGCGCTCTCCGGGGCCGGCTACCCGGGCGTCCCGTCCCTCTCGATCACCGACAACGTCGTGCCGTTCATCGGCGACGAGGAGGAGAAGCTCGCGATCGAGACCGAGCGGATCTTCGGCCGCTTCCGGGCGGGCCGGGTCGTTCCGACGACCCTCCCCGTGATGGCGCACTGCGCCCGCGTCGGCGTCCGGGAGGGCCACCTCGAGGCCGTCACGGTCGACGCCACGGCCCGGCCGGGCCGGGGCGACCTCGAGCGCGCATGGCGCGCGTTCGATCCGCTCGCCGGGCTCGGGCTGCCGACCGCGCCGCACCCGCCGGTCGAGCTCCGCGCGGAACGGGACCGACCGCAGCCGCTGCGGGACCGGTGGGCCGGCTCGTCCGGTCGGAGCCGGGGCATGGCCGCGGTCGTCGGCCGCCTGCGGTGGGAGCCGCCGTTCCTCCGGTTCTTCCTCCTCTCGCACAACGCGGTCCGCGGCGGCGCCGGCGGATCGGTCCTCAACGCCGAGCTCGCGTTCGCGCGGGGGTACCTCGACGCGCTCGGGGGGCGACGGGCGTGAACCGGCCGCCGCGCGCGCCGGTCGTCCTCAAGTTCGGCGGGGAGTCGCTCGCGGCGCCCGAGCGGGTGATCGCCCGGATCCGCCTCGCGCGCCGCGGCGGGACCCCGGTCGTCGTCGTCGTCTCCGCGCGGGCCGGGGTGACGGACCTCCTTCGGCGCGTGCCGTACTGGAACGGCCACGGGGAGACCGCCGGCGGGCTCGTCCGGGAACTGGGGCGGCGCCATCCCGGACTCTCCGCGCGCGGGGTCGCGGTCCTGCGCCGCATCCCCGCGCTGGTCGGCGCGATCCGGCGCTCCCACCTCCACGACGCCGCCCACCTCGACCGGCTCCTGAGCCAGGGGGAGCGCCTCGCCGCGTACTGGTTCGCCGACGCCCTCGAGGCGGCCGGCGTGCCCGCGACGGCCGTCGAGGCGGATCGGCTGGGGCTCGTCACCGAGAACTGCTACGGCGGGGCGCGGATCCTCCTCGGCCGGTCCGATCGGCGGGTGCGGCCCGGGCTCACGCGCCTCCTGCGCGCGGGCCGGGTGCCCGTGGTCACGGGGTTCTTCGGGCGGAGCGTCGAGGGCCGCGTCGCGACCCTGGGCCGCGGGGGCTCGGACTACACGGCGAGCGCCATCGGCGCGATCCTCCGGGCGCGCCGGGTCGAGCTCGTGAAGGCGGGCGTCGCGATCGCCACGGCGGATCCCCGGTTCGTCCCCGACGCCCGCCCCGTCCCGCGGCTCTCCTACGAGGAGGCCGAGGAGCTCGCGCAGTTCGGGGCCCAGGTGCTGCACCCGATCACCATCGAGCCCGTCCGGGCGCGCGGCGTGGAGCTCCGGGTCCGGTCCCTCGCCGACAACGGCCTCCAGACCGCGGTGAACCACCGGCGCGCGGTCCGGATGCGCGCCGTCACCCGCCTCGGGCCGCTGCGGCTCGTGAGCGTCCGGATCGCCGGCGGCCGCCAGCGCCCGGGGATCATCGCGGAGATCACCCGGCGGCTCGAGGCGGTCCACGTGAACCTCGCCGCCGTCGTCACGACGGAGGCGGTCCTCGGTCTCCTCATCGAGCCGCCGGAGGCGCCCCGCGCCCGACGGGCGCTCACGCCGTTCGCCGACGCGACGGGGGCGATCCTCGGTCGCCCCGTCCCCGTCTCCCTCGTGAGCGTCATCGGGGAGGGGATCCTCGGGGAGCTCGACCGGATCCCGCCCCGGCTCCTCCACCGGTCCGAGGGGCTCCTCGCGACCGCCCGGTCGGTGTCGATCGTCGTCCCCGACGCCCACGCGGTCGACGCGGTCCGCGCGCTCCATCGCGCGTACGTCGCGCGCCGCCGCCGCGCGAGCCCTTAAGTAAGGCCCGGACCCGTGTCCCGCGCGCGGAGCGCGCCGCGTCCCCCCTCGCGATCATCGTGAAGACGTTCGTGAAGCTCTCCGGCCTCGCGACCGCCGACGCCGTCGCCCTCGTGCCGGCGGGCGGCGCGGCCGGGTTCGTCGTCGACGTGGCCGGCGCGCCGGCCTCGATCGGTCTCGCCGACGTCCCCCCGCTCTTGGACCGGCTCGATCGGGACGCGGAGGCGTGGGCGATCGTGCGGGACCCGACCGCGGAGACGGTCCACCGCCTGTTCGACGACGCCGGGGTCGACCGGGTCCAGGTCTACGGGAAGATCCCCGACGGGCTTGAGTTCCTCGAGATCCACCACCTGGTGCCGTCGCTCCCGGTACCCGTCCGGGGGACCGACGGACCGGACCCGCCGATCCCTCCGGCGGAGGACTACTCCCGCCTCCACGTCGACGCCGCGGGGGACCCCCTCGCCGACGGGAGCGCCCGGGTGGCGGATCCGGCGTGCGTCGGGCGGATCATCGAGGGCCAGCCCGGCCGCAAGATCGTCCTCGCGGGCGGGCTCACCGCCGCCACGGTCGGCCCGGTACTCGCCGAGAGCCGGCCGTGGGGGATCGACGTCTCCGCCGGGGTCCGCGATCCCGCGGGCCGGATCGACCCCGGGCGCGTGCGGGCGTTCCTCGACGCCGTCGCCGCGGCGGAGGCGCCGCCGGGCGGCTGACGCCGCCGCTACGGCCGGACCCGCTCGAGCGCGAGGAAGTCGACCCGGGCGTCCGGCCCGACGGCGGCGAGGAGGTACTCCTTCCGGACCCCCTGCGCCACCCGGACGTTGCCCGCGATCGTGGGCCACGTCCCCACGTGGTCCGCCGGGACGGCGTTGACGAGGTACCGCGCGTGCGCGTGCTCGGGGCTCCGGGGGTAGGCGCGGAAGTGCGCGCCGTACTTGAATCCCGTCTTCACGACCAGGCCGGCCGATCGCAGCGCGCGGTACGCGATCGACCGCTCGCCGTACCCCCGGTCGAGCCGGCGCGCGATCCGGTCGAGGCGCTCCGCCGGGATGGCCCGGCGGCTGCGCGCGTCGCGCAGCGCGAGCTGACCGGTCGCGACGAGGTGGCCGGCCTCGAGGAGGCTCACCTCGAGCCGGTCCCCGATCCGGCTCCCGTACGCGAGCCCCCGGCCGAGCGCCTCCACCGCGGCCGGGTCGAAGATCGTCACCCGGTCGTGGGCGAGCCAGCCGGGCGCGGGGGCGGTGAGGCGCGTCGGGGGAAGCGAGCCGACCGGCGCCGGCCGCCGGACCCGGTAGTAGGTGAGGTCCGACTCCTCGTCCACGACGCCGAGGAGGACCGCCTTCTTCGCCCCCTGGCCCCTCCGGACGAGGTCGACGAGCGCCGCGAGATCGAACGGCACCCGCTCGGAGTAGACGCCGACCCAGTACCGCGCCGGCGTCTTGTGGAGGACTCCGCCCCGGGGGAGGACCGCGAACGCCGCCGGCGCGGGGCTCGCGCGGACGACGTACCCGCGCTGGCGGAGGTCCCGGTAGACGATGTACCGGACGGCGAAGTCCGCCCCCGTCCGCGCGGCCCGACGGTAGACGTCCGGCCACGCGACCGGGCGGCCGCGGGCGTCGACGACCCCGAGCCGGCCCATCTCCGAGAGGTAGACGGACTCGAACCGGTCGAGGGAGAGCCGACCGGGGCCCCCGAGCGTCCCGAAGAATCCCCGGGCGAGGACCGTCGACGCCTCGATCGGGTCGTCGACGACGACCGTCGCGTCGGCTTCGAGCCGACCGGTCACGCCGCGCCCTCGCCGAGGTCGGAGAGGGTCGCGAGCGCGTCGAGGGCGACGCCGATCGAAGCGAGCCGCTCCCGGGCCCCCGCCTCGCGGTCGACGACCGCGACGACCCGGTCGACGCGGGCCCCGGCCGACCGTAACACCGTGACGGTCTCGGCGACGGAGCCGCCGGTCGTCGTGACATCCTCGAGCAGCACCACCCGCGCCCCGGGGGGGACCGCCCCCTCGATCCGGGACTGCGTCCCGTGGCCTTTCGGGGCCTTGCGGACGACGACGTACGGCCGGCCCGTCTCGAGCGCCGTCGCGACGACGAGGGGCACCGCGCCGAGCTCGAGCCCGGCGAGCCACTCGGCGTCGTCGACGCGGCGGGCGAGCGCCCGCGCGAGGAGCCGCAGGCGCGCAGGGTCGGTCCAGGCCCACTTGATGTCGACGTAGACCGACGACGTCGCCCCGCTCGCCAGCCGGAACGAGCCGAACTTGACCGCGCCCGAGGCGCGCAGCATCCCGACGACGGCGGCCCGCTCCGCCTCCGTCGGTTCCATCGATCCCGCTACCACGGCACCTTCTTCAGTCCGGCCTTGAACCCGATCCAGTTGAAGAACGTGTGCAGCCCGAGGGTGAAGACGAGGAGCCACGCGAGCCCCGCGACCGAGACGAACGTCCCCACGAAGACCGAGGGGAAGAGGACGAGGCCCCCGAGCACCGGGACCGCCACGAACGGCAGCTGGTCGAGGAGCGGCGCGCGTCCGCCGCTCGGCGTGCCGAGCCGGCGCTTCACGAACGATCCGAGGGCGTCGCCGGCCATCGCGCTCGTGGGAAGCCAGAAGACGACCGGGAGCGCCCCGACGACGGTGTCGCCGAACCGCGGAACGATGGCGAGGTTCGGCGGGGCGAGGAGGATGAGCCATGCCTGGAGAAGTCCGACCCAGACGGGGAACAGCGACCCGCAGAGGAACCCCGACCAGGTCTTCGACGGGCCGAGGATCCGGCGCCCGTCGCCCGGCCACCGGCGGCCCAGGTCCATCGGCGGCCCCCGGCCCCGGGGGAACGTCGCCGCGGCGCTCGCCACGTACGGGGTGAGGAGGACCCAGAGGACCGCCGCGCCCTCGTCGAGCCAGCCGAGGTCGGTCACGCGACGGCCGCCCTACGGATCGCGGACGTACCGCTCGATCGCGGCCGCGACCCCGGCGACGAGCCGCGGATCGGCGTTCTCCTCCGCCTGGTGGATGTTCGACGCGCGGTCCATGCTGCCGAAGACGAGCGCCGGGAGCGGGGCCCCCGACCGGGTCCGGACGGTCCCGAGGGTGCTCGCATCGGTCCCGCCGTACTCGCCGAAGACGCCGTGGACCCCCAACGTCTCGGCGACGATCCGCTCGAGCCGCCGGGCCGCCGGGTGATCCGCGTCGAGGGCGTACCCCCCGCGGCAACGGGCGGGAGGCGACTCGATCGTCGCCGGAACTCCCAACCGGTCGATGATCGAACGGACCCACGCGAGGACCGGTCCGCGCCCCTCCTCGAGCGGCATCTCCGGCGGCAGCCGGAGGTCGATCGCGAACGTCGCCCGGTACCGTCGGTCCGCCCCGATCCACCCGCGGCCAAGGGCCGCGCGGAGGATCCCGGTCGTCGCCGGGACGGGGTTGTGGGCCCGGTGCGGGTACCCGCCATGGGCGCTCTCGCCGATCACCGACACCGCGAACCCCCCGGCGGGGACGGCGAGCCCGGTCGCCCCGGTCGGAGCGACCCGGTACGGGGACCGCGCAAGGACGCCGAGCCGTTCGAGCACCGCGGGCGCGGCCGTTGCGGGCGGCGCGAATCCGAGGGCGACCGACTCCGCGATCTGGTTCGCTGTGTCGGTCTCGGCGTGCGCGTTCTCGAGGGCCGCGGCCGGCCCCGCGGGGGGGACCGCCTCGAGGTCGAACCGCGTGAGGGTGAGCCGGCCCTGGATCCACGGCGCGGGGGCGCCGTGGTCCGGCCAGTCCGGGGAGGGGAACCGGGAGCGCCACTCGGCGACGCGGCCGGAAAGCTCGGCGACCGCGTCCGCGAGGTCGAGGATTCCGGAGAGCGGGGCGGGGGCGTGGACCACGAGGTCCATGAACACGGCGCCCGACGAGGCGGCGCAGACGTGCGGGCTGCCGTCGGGAAGGAGCGCTACATCCCCCGCGATCAGTCGATCGGGGGACCCCTCGGGGAGTCCCGCGTCGTGCCGCTTCATCGCCTCGATCCCGCCCTCCCCCCCGGTCTCCTCGTCGCAGCACAGGAGGAGCCGGACCGACCGCGCGGGGGCCGGACCGTGCGAGAGCCGCTTCAGCGCGAGGAGCGACGCGACGACGCCGCTCCCGAGGTCGTCGCTCGAACCGCGGCCGTACAGCCGGCCGTCGGACCGGTACGTGAGCGTGTGGGGCGGGCTCCGCCAGCGCGGTCGCTGCTCGTCCGGGACCGGGACCACGTCGTAGTGGGCGAGGACGAGCACCCGCTCGGGGGAGGCGCCCGGGAGGTCGACGATCACGTTCGGCCGCGGGATCCCCCGGAGCTCCTCCGCCTCCCGGCCGCCGGCCTCGACCGGGTCGAACGTCCGGGCCGAGAGGCCCCACTCCGTCGCGACCGCTTGGAGCCGGCGCGCGGCCGCGGCGTACCGGGGCTTCTCGTACCGGCCCCTCGGCGGGTCCTCAAGGTTCGTCGGAGCGAGGGCGACGAGCTCCCGCCAGAGCGCCACGGCGGCGGGATCGCCGAGGGTCTCGGCGACCGACGCGGGCAGCGTGGCCGTCCCCTCGGCGCCGGACACGGGTCCCTCGCTCACCCCACCACGAGGAGGGCGACCGCCGAGCTCGCGAGCAGGAGAAGGAACGACATGAGGAGCGCGTTGGTGAACGCGGAGACCGTGTCGCCGAGGGAGGTCAAAAGCCGCGCGGTCCACCCCGGCCCGAGGACCGGGACCGACGGGATCCCCACCTCGCCCGCGCGGACGGAGACGGGCGTGAGGTCGGCGACCGCCCGCTCGACGGTCGACCGGACGTCCGCCGCCAACCGGTGGATCGGGTACCGCTCGCCGACCGGGTTGATCCCCCCGTCGACCTCGTGGACGACGTGGTTGTCCGTCGTCATCACCTCGGCCGCGCCGACGAGGTCCCCGAGCGGCGCGAGCACCCTCGCCCGGAGCCCGCGGACGAGGTTGTTGCCGTCGATCAGGACGTAGGCGGTCGTCGTGCCGGCGGCCCGGATCGCCAGGACCCGGATGCCGTGGGGCCCGATCCCCTGCGTGCCGATCGAGTAGCCGTCGGTGACGGCCCGGCCGACCTCGATCGTCCCGGGCACCGTCGCCCGCGCCGCGGCCGCGATCGCCGCCGCGCCGTCCGAGAGGAGGGTCGTGGCGGCCGGCGTGCCGTAGACGATGTCACCCTCGCCCTCCACGTACGAGTTGTGCGCGTCGACGACCGCGAGGACCCGGCCCGGGGCCGACTCGCGATGGAGCTGGTCGGCGACGGAGAAGTCGATGTCGTCGGTCGGCTCCGGGGCCCGGGAGACGAACAGGAGCGTCACGTCGCCGAGCGTTTGCGCCCGGGCGAGCCCGCCGGGTCGGCCCTCGACGAGCGGGCTCGCCCGCGCCGGTCCGGGCGACGGGAGACCGGCGAAGAGCGCCTTCGCGGCGGCGCCGACCCGGTCGACTTCGCGCGACGTCGGCAGGTCGAGATCGTGGTTGCACGGCGTGTGCGGCACGAAGACGGTCCCGGCCCGGGGGCCGAGCGCCTCCCCCATCTTCCGCGGGAGGTCGCTCGCGCCCAGCGCGGCGAACGGTCCCGGGTGCACCGTCGGCAGGACGATCGTCGCCTTCGTCGACCCGCCGGCGTCGAACGCGACGATCGTGAGCCTAAGGTCCGCCGGGAGCGCGAACCGGCCGAAGAACGACTCGATCGTCGCCGTCGCTCCCGGGTCCCGCTCGTTCACGTGGTCGAGGAGCGGCCGGATGAGCGATACGCCGGAGATCCCGAACTCCCGGCGGAGGGGACGGTCGGCCGCCCGCAGGAGGAGGAGGGACGCCGCGAACCCGAGGAGGAAGAACGTCGCCGCGCCTTCGACGAGCCCCGCGCCGAACCCGTAGAGCACCCCGACCCCCACGACGACGAGGAGAGGTGGGAGGATCGACGCCGGCAGCGAGCGGGCGTGGCTCGGGCGCGAGATGCCGAACAGCGACATGTGCCGGACCCAGAGGAGCGGACCGACGACGAACAGGATCTGCGTCGCCGGCGCCACGTGCGCGAACGCCGGGACCAGGTCGAGCAGCCGTTCGAGCGCGAGGAGGCTCCCCATGACGACGGTGCCGGTGAGCGCGAGGAAGAGGCTCCGCCGGTACAGCATCGCGCCTCCGAGGGCTCGGGCGAGCGGCGGCGTGAGGAGCGCGGCCGCCGCGGCGGGGATCGCGAAGACGAGCACCAGGCCTTCGACGAACGGCTCGGGGTAGCCCGCCGGTAGCCAGGCGATCGCCGCCGCGGCCCCGACCGCCACGACGAGGAGCCCCGCCACCGTCGCGGGCGGCGGCACCCGGAAGATGTATCGGGCCCGGCCCGCCCCGTTCGGGGCGGACGCTCGGACTGGACGCGCCGACTCACCCGCCACGGGCGCGCCTCACCTCGCTCACGATGCCGCGGAAGTCGTCGCCGAGGCGGCCGCTCTCCGCGATCGTCCCGGTGACGAGGACCCGGGCCCCGGCCCCGAGGAGCATCCGGGCGTCGGCGGGCGAGCGGATGCCGCCGCCCACGATGAGCGGGATCTCGATCGCGCGCGCGACCCGCTCGACCATCGCGCTCGGGATCGGCGACGGGGCGCCGGATCCGGCCTCGAGGTACACCATCCGCATCCCGAGGTACTGGGCCGCGAGGGCGTACCCTTCGGCCAGCGCGGGGTCGTCGCGTGGGACCGCGTCGACCGCGCCGACCTCGCCGACGCGCATCCCGGGCGCGATCACGAGGTATCCCATCGGGATCGGTTCGATCCCCATCGCCCGGATGGCGGGCGCGGCCCGGGCGTGCACGCGGATGACGAGGTCGAGGTTCCTCGAGTTGAGGAGGCTCATGAACAGGACCGCGTCGGCCTTCGGCGTGAGCGAGGACGGCCCCTCGGGGAAGATGACCACCGGGACCGGAACCGACGCCTTCACCGCCGCGGCGGCGTCGCCGATCCCGCCCGGCGAGATCCCCGTCGATCCGCCGAGCAGGATGAGATCCGAACCCGCGGCGACCGCGTCGCGGGCGATCCGTCCGGCGATCTCGCCGGGCGATTTCTCCGGATCGATCAGCGTGAAGTGGAGCGGCCCCCCACGGAGGCGCTCGGTGAGGTAGTCGAGGACCCGCCCCATCGTTCGGTCGTCACCGGAACGCGAGCGCGAGGAAGGCGAGGAGGGCGACCGTCATCGCCCCCTTGCTGAGCGACTGCTCCCGGTGGAGTCGGGCGGGGAGGTCGGCGACGGAGAGTACGAACAGGGCATCGGCGGCGACGACCAGCCCCAGATACATAATCCCGGCGACGGAGAGGACGGGCACCGAGACGAGGAGCGGGATCGGGCTCAGCGCGAGGGCGGCCGCCACCGCTCCGCGCGCCGCGAGCGACGCGAGGGCCATCCCGTGGACGCGGGGGAGCGTCGACCGGCCGACATCCCCGGCCGCATCCTCCATGTCCTTGATGATCTCGCGGCTTAACGTCGCCCCGAACGCCATCGCCGCGAGCGGGAGGACGGGCACGATCGGGCCGGCGGCGGCGCCCCCGTACAGGAACACGGCGGCGGTGAGGAAGCCGACGGCGGCGTTCCCCGCGAGCCCCCGCGCCTTGAGCCCGAGCTCGTAGGCCACCAGCGCCGCCACGGCGGCGACGAACACGAGGCCGACGAGGGGGTGGCCCGGGACGACCGGCGCGATCAACGCGCCGCCGAGCACGAACAGCCCGACGACGAGCGCCTTCGCCGAGTCCGTCCCGACCTCCCCCGTCACCAGCGGCCGGTCGGGATGGTTCACCCGGTCCGAGTCCCGGTCGGTCACGTCGTTGAGCACGTTGCCGGCCGCGGTCACGCAGAACGTCGAGCCCGACGCGAGCAGCACGGTCGCGACGAAGTCGAGCGACGTCGCGAACCCCGTCCCCTCGGCCGCAAGGGCCGCGACGGCGGTCCCGACGAACGAGACCGCCGCGTTCCCGGCCCGGATGAGCCGAAGGACCGGGTGCATCACCGGCGATGGTGGGGCCGTCTCCATAACCGTTTCGCGGCGCGCGG
>DATJVB010000106.1:0-4020 GCA_035502055.1 Thermoplasmata archaeon
GGCGCAAGGCGAGCGCTCCCCCGAACCGGAGGCTGTCGATCGGGATCCGGCGGACGGGCGGCGCCCCGCGCTCGGCGCGACGGGCCCGCTCGGAGCCCGGGTTCGGAACCATCGCCGCGCCTCGAACGATCGGCGGGCGCCCGGCTCGCGGACAGCCCGTCGCGACCGGGCGCCCGGTGGGACAGGGGGTCCGCCGCGCGCGCCCGCTCTGGTACGTTATCTCTCGCGCGAGGGTCGTCCTGACGGTGGCCCGGCCGACGACCGAGCGTCTTCGGCGCGGCGGGAACCCATGAATCCGCGGGAAGTCGCACCAGGGGTCTACCGGCTCTCCCACGGCGTCTCGAACTTCTATCTCGTCGATCGGGCTGGTCGCCTCACGCTCATCGACGCCGGGGTTCCGGGCGACTGGACGCGCCTCGACGCCGCCCTGCGCTCGATGGGGCGTTCGCTGTCGGCCGTGGACGCGATCGTCCTCACCCACGCCCATTCCGACCACACCGGGTTCGCCGAGCGCGCCCGCGCGAGCGGAGGCGTGAAGATCTGGGTGCACGAGTCGGACCTGGCGGTGGCAAAAGGCGGGCGCCCGGATCCGAACGAAGCGCCCGCCGGACGCTACCTTCGGCATCTCGAGGCGTGGCGGACGCTGTTCGGGCTGCTTCTTACCGGGGGGACCAAGATCGTCCCGATCCTCGAGGCATCGACGTTCGTCGACGGGACGGTCCTCGAGATCCCGGGTCGGCCGGTCGTGGTGCATCTTCCGGGCCACACGCCGGGCTCCTCGGCGTTGTTCGTGGAGGACGCGAGCGCCCTCTTCACCGGGGACTCGCTCGTCCTGCGGAACCCGCTCACCGGCCGTCGGGGCCCCCAGATCATGCCGAGCGCGCTGAACCGGAGCAGCCGGACCGCCCTCGAGTCGCTCGCGCGGATCGAATCGCTGCCGGCGACGCGGGTCCTCTCGGGGCACGGTGAGCCGTGGACCGGGGGCGTCGCGGAGGCGGTCCGACGGGCGAAGGCGGCGGGTCCATCGTGACGGCCGCGTCCGCGCGTCGCGGCCGCGCGTGGAACGCCGTCCCGGGCCGGTGCGGTCTCGAAGCGCTCCGCGGGACCGGGCGACGGAATGGATTATATTCCGGACCATTTCGGTGCCGGTAAGGGCGATGGAGTCCGCCCGAACCGCTCCCCCGGGGCTGATGACTCCTACCTAGAGCCGGGAAACGACCGTGCGTCCCGAGCGGGACGCGGGGGGGGCACAGGTGGACTACCAGCAGGTTCGGCTCGTGGCGATCGTCGCCGTCGGGGGAGCGCTCGGCACGGTCCTCCGGTACGGAGTGAGCGGCTGGCTCACCCGGGGCGACTTCCCGTGGGGCACGTTCGCCGTCAACTTCTCCGGGACGTTCCTCCTCGCCCTCGCCTACTTCGCGTTCCTGGACCGGGGCTTCTTCTCGCCCGAATCCCGAGGGTTCCTGTTCATCGGCCTCTTCGGGGGGTACACGACGTACTCGACGTACGGCCTCGAGACGGTGACGTTCCTCCGCGAGGGCCAGTGGGCGTGGGCCGGGCTCAACATCTTCCTTAATGCGGGCGTCTGCCTCGTGGGGGCGGTCCTCGGGGCCCTCGCGGCCACCGCGCTGGGAGGCCAGTAGACGGAGCTCAGCGAGAACGCGGTCCGCCTCAAGATCTACGTGGGGGAATCGGACCGGTACGACGGGAAGCCCGCGTACCAGGCGGTGGTCCACATGCTGCGCGAACGGGGCTTCTGGGGCGCGACGGTGACCCGGGGAATCTACGGCTACGGCAAGCGGAGCAAGCTCCACTCCGCCGCCACCCTCCGGCTCAGCGAGGACCTGCCGCTGATCATCGAGGTCGTCGAGTCGTCCGACAAGGTGGCCGCGGTCGTCCCCGAGCTCAGCGACATGCTGAAGGGGGGCCTCATCACGGTGGAGGAGGTCCGCGTCCTCCGGCACCTCGGATAGCCCGATCGACCGGGGCGCCGGGTTCGGGCCGGACCCGTTCGAGTCGCGCCAAACCCCGGGAGGGGACCGGCCCGGGAGCGATCCTCCGGGCGAGGTTGTCCGCGCGGTCTACCCGCGGGCCGAGGAAGTATTGAGACGCACCGCGACCCGGACCAGTGCGCGGATCCCATCCTCGTCGACGGGATCGTCCTCGCGGAGGTCGATGGCCCGCATCGCGCGGCCGTCGAGGCACGCGTTGAACAGACCCCTGGGATCCGGGAGGAGGGCCCCCTTGAGGAACGTGAGCCGCACGCGGTTCTTGAGCGGTCCCACGTGGCACACGATCCCGTCGTGGTACCAGACGGGCACGCCCGCCGGGTTGGACGGCTTCTTCCACTTCTGCTCTTCGACGGCGTCCGGGTCGGCGGCCCGGATGAGACGGCGGAGACGGCCGATCAGCGCCTCCTGCCAATCGGGGGCCGGGTCGGCCCGGTCCGGGAGGCCCCTTCGGGCGACCCGGCGTCTCGGGGGTGCGCGGTCGGTCATGGGATCGGCCTCCGTCCTCGATGCGACCGACGGGCCGCGCGAGGGGGGACGGCGATAAGAACGTGGCGCCGCCCGGGACGCCGCCGCGTCGTCCGCCGCACGACGGGGGCCCTCCCGCCGATCGACCCCGGGGACCGGACACTCGTACCCGGCGGACCAGGGTCTCGTGGTTCCGGGGGACCCCCGCGGCCCGCTCGCCAACCCCGTGGCCGATCCATCGTCGTTCGAGGAAGCGGGACCTCCCGCGCGAGACCATCGCTTGACAGTGAGTTTATCCCGCGTCCAGCCTCCGGAAGACGAGGAGAGAGCGATGCCGGCGTGCGAGAGAATCCATCGGGAGCTCGACGGGCTCGTCGGTCGGAAGGTCCAGATCGGATCCCTCCCGACGTGGACGCACGTGCACGGCCGCGTCGCCTGGACCGTGGTCCGGGGTCCGTACTCCGAGCTCCCCGGAAGTTGGATGACCTTCATGCGGGCGGTCGACGCCGCCGGCGCGCGACGGAACGGACCCACCGGCGACGTCTACGCCTGTCAGCCGGAGGACCATACCGGGGACGGCGAGTCGACGCTGCTCACGATCCTGTACGCGCCCGTCGAGTAGTCGAGCCCCCGACCCGACAGGCCCCCATCGATGGAGACGGGAGACGACCCGGGAGCGAGCGGCGCCTTCGCGCTCCGGTTCGAGTACGCGAACGAGAACCGCCAGGCGGCGATCGCGCTCGGCGGGACCGGGGTGGCGATCCTCACCTTCCTGCTCGTCTTCCTCTCGGACCGGTTCCACGGGCTCGACTGGTCGGGCATCCTGTTCCGCGCGACGCTCGCCGTCGTGGTGCTGAGCCTGTTCCTCGTCGGAATCGCCGGGACGTACTACTACTTCCTCATCGAGGCGCTCGAACGCCGCCGGTCCGACCTCGGCGCGATCCTCCAGATCGCCGAACTCTGCTTCGTCTCCTCGGTCGCCCTCCTGCTGCTGGAGCCGGCCCTCATCCTCATCACGCTGGGAATCTACGATGTGGGCGCCCTCGCCGTGGGCCTGTGGATCGTGAGCCTCGGCGTCATCGCCCACGGCCGAAGGAGGTTCCGATCCGCCGCGTCGGCCACCTAGGGGCCGCACGCTCGATTGCGGCGGGCTCAAACGTCGCCTTCGACTCGTCGCCCGCCCCGAGGGGCGACGCCTTCCGGGGGATCTACCCGGGGCTTCGCGGTCCAGGGCCGTCGGGGTAACGAGGCTCGGGAACAGACCCTCCCACTGCGAAGCGGAAGTCGCCGCCCCTCTCGCGGACGGACCCTCTTCGGGGAACGGCTCGGCGAGCGGGTTCACGCCGGGCTCCGGCCCGGCGGCTACGTCGAGTCCTTGAGCCGCACCGCGAACGACGAGAGTCGCGTGATCCGGCCGTTCTCGAGCTCGAAGATGTCGCAGAACCGGAACCTCAGCTCCTCGCCCGCCTTCCTCGGAATGCGCACCGTGCCCTCCGCCACCACGACGTTGTTCTCCTCCGTCAGCCGGACGACCTCGCTGTGG
>DATJVB010000107.1:0-3472 GCA_035502055.1 Thermoplasmata archaeon
GGGTCCCCCGCACGGGGAGTTCACGTAGTAGCCCTGGGCGCTGCGCGGGCTCGGGGCGATCAGGATGAACCCGAACTTGGAGGCGTTCGACACGAGCTGCTGCAGCGTCGCTCCCCCCGGGTTCGACGCGTTGATCCGGCCGATGATACCGTTCCCGGAGCCGCCCGGGATCCACGCGGTGTCGGGGCCCTTCCCGTGGAGGTAGACGAGGAGAGGGTACGCGCGGGTGGAGACATAGTTCACCGGCAGCTGCTCCTGATAGGAGAGGGGGAACCCGTCCGTCGTCGCGTTGTACGTGATGTTGCTCGAGGCGGGAAGGGCGGTCGAGGGCCGGTAGGCCCCGACGGCCGCGGCCGAGGGCGAGAGCCCCGCCGCGAGGCCGGAGGGGATCGAGAACAGGACCGAGACGGCCACGGTGCCCAGGAGGCCCGCGAGCGAGGCGCGGCCCCGGAGGCCCGTCATCCATCGGGCCGTCGGCCCGGTTCCCGGCCGGCGAGGGCGAACGGTCCGTCGCACGGCGGCGAGAAGCGAGCACCAGTACATGATTCCCGCGGTTTCTCTCGGTCTGGGTCGCGTTGCGACACCGCCGCTCCCGGGTCCCACCGGACCCCCAGGGTGGTGGGTCTCAGCGGCGCGTCGCCCGCCGGCGGGCATTGCAGTCCGGACAGACGATGCGACCGTCCCCCAGGCGATCCCTTGCCGTGCAGTCGGTGCACAGTGGCCGCAGGCAGTCGTTGCAGGCGTCGGCGGACTCCTCCTCCCCGATCTCGCGCCCGCAGTCGGAGCACCGGGGCGGGGCCCGCCGGGAGCCGGCGAACTTCTGCGCGTCGAGCTCGAGCTTGGTCAGCAGCATCTCGTAGTCCACGCGGCCGGAAGGGACCCGCCCGCGCGGCGAGGGTGGCTCTGTCCGCCGGTTCGACCGGATCCGGCCCGCGCGCCACGGGACGGAGGACGCCTCCGACGACCGTCCCCGATCGGACCGTTCGAGCGCGGCCGGCTCGGGGCGCGACGAGGTGAGCGTCCCGAGCTCGCGGATCATCTCCTCGATCTCCTCCTCGAGCTCCTCGGCCGATCGGCCCGTCGGGCGGCGCGGCAGGTCGGTCGGAGCCGGCTCCTCCCGGTCGTCCAGGGCGAGTTCGGCCCTACCGCCTCCGTGAGAGGGAGGGGCCCGGCGCCGGATCGGCTCCGCTTCCAGGAGTCCCAGCGAGTCGGTCTCGAGCTCGTCGGCGGGCGGGGCGGGGCCGGGAGGACCGTGGGCTGCCCGACCGGCGCGGAGCGCGGTCCACTCGTCGAGCGGGACGAGCACGAGGGTTCCCCGCTCGTCCGCGTCGGCGGCGATCTCGGGTCCGTCGGCGTCGAACTCTCCGAAGAACACCGCGGCCCCGGCGCCGCCCATCGCGACGACCCCGATGCCGAACGACAGGAGCCAGAGGGGGACCCGCGTGGGATGGCTCGGGTCGACCTGGGA
The DNA here is from genome assembly GCA_035502055.1 of Thermoplasmata archaeon. Taxonomy (GTDB): domain Archaea; phylum Thermoplasmatota; class Thermoplasmata; order Lutacidiplasmatales; family UBA184; genus Lutacidiplasma. Next base: position 1,469 of record DATJVB010000107.1, read on the forward strand.
GAAGAGATAGTAGGTTAGGCCGAAGGCGATCACCCCGATGAACAGGAGCGGGGCGACCTCCCGGACGTTCGCGGCCCAGGAATGGGGAACGGGTTCACGAGCGGCCCGGAGCGCACGATCGGGGGCGGCCGGGGCGTCCTCGGAGGACCCGTCCGGAAACAGTCGGCGCGACGGGGGCGACATCAAGACCGGGCCCGGGGGTCTGACGGGCGGAACGCGGGATCCGACGGGATGGTCCCGTCGACCCCGCGCTCGCCCGGGGGGCTCCTCGACAGCGAGCCCCCCTCCCGGGCCCCGCGGATCGGTTTCCTCGACCCTACGGGCAGTTCGCCGACGCGCACTGCTGGGCGGTCACGGTGACGGAGCTGATCGACGAGGTGGTCGTGCCCACGTCGACGACGATCAGGATCGTTCCCGTGGTCGGAGTGGCGGCTTGCGAGAGGTAGAGGATGGCGGTGGTGGTGCCGGCCGCGATGACGTTCACGCTGATCTCGATCGATCCCGCGAGCGTCGCGTCGAAGCCGTAGGTGATGTCCTCCGACGGGTCCCCGTTGACACAGGTGGTCGCGCAGAACGTGTTCCCGCCCGAGGCGAGGGCCTGCACGGCCGTCGGCATACCCGTCGACGCGGCCGGCGAGCCGGTCACGGAGGTCAGCTCGGTGGACTGGTACGTGAGGCCGGTGACGGCCCCGCTCGCGTTCACGTAGTTCCCTTCGGCGTTCTGGGTGGTGTTCGTGATCGCCACGGACGCCGCCACGAAACCGGCCACCAACGCCACGATCGCCACCATCGTCCCCGCATAGATCGCTCGACCACTCACGCGCTTCATTCCGAGTCCCTGCCTCCCGGCAGGCGTTGAGACAGGCTTGCGGGCACGCCCCATATATACGTATGGATGTGGGTCGGCCCCGCCGGGCGGGCCCGGGTCAGCCCGGTCGACGCCCCCGGGCCGTCCCGTAGATGCTCGCTCCCACGGCGATGACCCCCACCGCCTGGACGGCGGTGAGCGCCTCCGCGAAGACGGCGACCGAGACCACGAGCGCGACGAGCGGCACGAGGAACAGATACGCGCTCAGCGTCGGCGCCGGGAGCTCCGCGAGGAGGCCGTACCAGGTGGCGTAGCCGAACGCGGTCCCGACGGCGCCGAGCCAGAGGACCGCCGCCGCGAGCGGCACCGAGGGGACCGGCAGCGACGGCTCGAACAGGAGGGCCGCGAGGAGAAGTCCCGCGCTCCCTCCCGCCAGCTGGTACAGGTTCGCCTCCTGCATCTCGTGGGCCCGGAACCGGCTCTGGAAGAGGACCGTCCCGATCGCCCAGCTGACCGCCCCGACGAGGAGGGCGACGGTCGGAAGGACCGGGAGCGGTCCCCCGGCGGCCCACGGCTGCGAGACGAGGACGACGCCCGCGAAGCCGACCGCGAGGGCCGCGAGCGCGAGCGGTCGCGGCCGATCCCCCTGGAGCGGCACCGCGAAGACCGTCACCCACAGGGGGAACGTGTAGACGAGGACGGCCGCCTCCCCCGGAAGGATCTGCGTCGCCGCGGCGAACCAGAGGCCGAAGAAGACCGTCGTCGTCGGGAGGCCGAGGAGGATCGCGTCGCGCCGGCCCGCCGGGTCGAGATGGCCCCGCCGGGCGGGCGCGGCCGCGAGGAAGAGAGCGACGCACAGCGCGCCGACCACCGCCCGGCCAGCCGCGAGCCAGATCGGCGCGGCGAACCCGAGGCCCCACCGCACGACTACGTAGTTGAGCCCCCAGGCGAGCACGAGTCCCGCGTACCGGACCGGGATGGGGATCCGTCCCGGACCCGGCGGGCCCGCCGCGCTCCCGCCGCCGGCTGCGGCCTGGGGGGTCGCCATCGCGCCTCCCGTTCCACTAAACGGTTAAAGCGGCCCGCCCGCTCCCGCCGCCGGTGACCCTCAAGGGCCGCGACCTTGTGAGCATCCGGGACCTCAGCCGCGAGGAGATCGAGGAGATCCTCCGAACGGCTCGGCGGATGCTCCCCAT
>DATJVB010000108.1:0-38839 GCA_035502055.1 Thermoplasmata archaeon
GTCGGCCGACCGCGCCGTCCGCGTCGGCGATCGCGAGCTCCCCGCCGCGCGGGTCGGGCGCGAGGAGGGCGATGCCGTACTCCGCGGTCCCGCGGGCCCGGAGCGCCCGGTCGGCGACCGTACGGCGGGCGCGGGCGCCGCGCCGCCGCCCCGCGCTCGCCCGGCGACGGACCCACCGGAGGGGCACCGCGGCGCCCCACGCGCGCTCCGCGGCGGCTCGGACGGCGTCGGCCCATGCCGCGGGCGCGTCGGCCAGGAGCCCGACGGCGAGCGGCCGAAGGCGGCGGCCCTCCGCGTCGATCGCGCCCGCCCGGATACGGCTCGCGCTGACGGGGAGGAGATCGTCCCCCCGGACGCGCGGGATCGCGTGGACCGCCACCGGCGCGAGGCCGCGCCGCGCCCGCTCCGCGTTGACGCGATCGGCGCCCGACCGGGTCTCGTCCGAGACGACGAGGAGGTCGACGCCGGGGAGGACCGAGCCACCCCACGGGTCGTCGAGCGGGACGGTCCACCAGCGCCGTCGGGGGTACCGGGCGGCGAGGTACCGGCGGACGGCGCGGAGGCGGGCGCGGTACGGTCGGAGACGGCGCGCGTGCGCCTTCCGTCGGGAGCGGAGGAACCGGTCGGTCGTCACGCCGACGCCGACCGCGCCCCCCCGGGCGAACGCCGCGTCGAGGAGCGCCTTGTGGCCCACGTGGAGGCGGTCGAACGTCCCCCCCAGCACCGCGACCGGGCTCCGACGGGGCATGGATCCTCGGCGGCCCCGGTTCAGACGAACTGGAGGAGGAAGACGACCGCCACGACCACGATGAGGAGGTACATGAGGCGGACGTTCGTCTGCCGACTCCGCTGCTGGGCCTCCCGCTTCTCGGCGCACGCGCGGCTGCACGTCTCGTTCCCGACGGCGCAGACGCGGCCGCAGATCCGGCAGTGCCGGTGGTCGTCGTCCATCCGGCCCGCCGAGGGGCGCGGCGGGGATTAGCTCTTCAGCCGGGCGCCCCGGGCGCTACCCCATCCGCCGCGGGGCGGGCGGCGTGAGGCCGAACAGCGCCGCGAGCTCCGTCGCGGCGACGCGGCCGGTCACGATCGCCCCGCGCTCGACCCACCGACGCAGCGTCCGGGGGTTGTCGAGGGCGTGACCCCCTCGCCCGCCCGAGAGTCCCGGCTCGCCCCGCTGCATCGGCAGCGCCTCGCGCCAGACCGACTGGAACCGCGTCGCCTGGAACCGGACGAACTCGAGGTCGTCCGACCCCACGCCGAGGTCCGGCCCGGCGGCGGGCGAGCTCCCCGACCGGATGCACCGAAGCGCGGCGCGGTGGTCGACGAGGTAGAGCCGGCACAGATGCGGCGCGTAGAACCGGAACTCGAACCCCGGCGCGACGCTCCCCCAGCTCTTGAGGATGAGCGCGAGGAACTCGAGATCGAGGGGCCGGTAGTCGACGACGAGCCGGACCCGGACCCCCCGGTCGACGGCGTTGGCGATCGCGCGGGCGATCGGCGCCCGGCTTCCCTCGGGGATCATCGGGGGCATCACGAGGGCGTCGACCTCCTCCTTCGCGGAGTCGACCATCTGGAGGATCGCCGCCACGATGTCGTCGCCCCGGGGGAAGACCCGGACCGACGGCCACCGGGGCTTCGCGCCCGGCGCCTGGAACGTGGGCGCGGCCGGGGCCGACGGCGCGCGGCCGTCGCGCCCGCCGACCCGGCTCCCCTCCGCAACGTAGTGCTCGCGCAGGATCCGGAGGAGCTCGAGGTCGTCGCGGACCACGTTCACCGTCCGCTCGAACAGCCGGCCGATGTCGAGCGGGACGAACCGCTGGGGCCGCGTCGGCGTCGAGTTGACGAGCCCGCGGGCCCGAAGCTTCGAGAGGACGCGGTAGCCCGTCGCGCGGTCGAGGCCGGCGAGGCCGATCGACTGCCGCGCCGAGAGCGGCCCGAACTTGAGGAGCGTCCGGTAGAGCTGGGCCTCCCGAAGGCCGAGGCCGAAGTGGAGGAGCGCCGTCGTGAGGGCGTCCCCCGGCGCCTCGCTCCCGTTCCCCGGGACCTTCGGATGCTCCGGCGGGACGGCGCCCCCGCCGGGCGGGCTCGGCTGCGACGTCGACGTCATCGGGTGCGCTCGGCTGCTTGCCACCATCGGTTCTAAGCCCGCGTCACGGCGTCGGGGCCGGCGGGCGCGCGGGCCACCCGGAGGGACCCCCGCCTCGCCGTGTCGCGCGGATACTTTCACTCCCGAGACACTGTTGGTCTTAGTGTGTATAAATACCTACTGAAACGGGTCGGGGGCGGCGGGCCCGGGACGGGGCCGGGAGAAGGCTCAGCCCCGGCCGTACCCGCGCCGGCGGCGGCGGGACCGCTCCGTCGGCGCCGGCTCGTCCTCCTCCTCGGCCTCGGCGCGGCCGTGCGCCTGGAGGAGGCTCGGGAGGGCCTCGAGGCTCGTCGCCTCCTCGTCGCCCTCGTCGGTCGAGGCGCCCCGGCCCTTGAGGGCGTGGCGGCTCTCCTCGATGACGCGGCGGTCCTCGGTGAGCTGGGAGAGCTGCCGGACGAGCGTGAGCCAGACCCGGCCCTGGTTCGAGATCGCGGTCTCCATCCGGTCCCGGATCTCGGTGAACCGGTCGGCGACCTCCCCCTCGACGCGCCGGATCTCCTTCTCGACGTCGCGGCGGAGGACGTCGATCCCCTCCCGGTCCGCGCCCGGGGCGCCCGCGTTCTCGAGCTCGGTGATCCGCGACCAGGTCCGGCGGACGACGGGGACGAGCCGGTCGGCGAGGATCTGGGCCCGCCGGTCGAGGTCGTCGAGCTCGGTGCGGACGGTCTCGCCGAGCTTCGCGATCTCGGCCCGCCGGCTCTCGTCGGCTCCGTCGAGCTCGTGGAGCCGCTCGCGCAGCTCGGCGACGTCGGCCTTGAGGGCGTCCTCGCTCGTGGCGACGCGGCCCTCGACGAGCCGCTGCAGCTCCGACCGCTCCGACGCGAGGCCGCGCTCGACCTTCTCGCGGATCGTCTGCTCGAACTTCGCGGACTCGACGAGCCGACCCAACGTCGTCTCGACCTCGCCGCGGAGCCGCGCGAGGAGCTCGAGGTACTTCTGCCGCTCCCGCTCGACGTCCTCGCGGAGCTTCTGGTCGGTGTACGCCTGCAGCCGCACCTGGAGGTCCGCGATGGCGCGGACCTGCGCGTCGGTCATCTCGGACCTAAGCGCCTCCGCGCGCCGGTCGAACCGCTGGTCCTGGATCTGGAGCCGCTCGTCGAGGAGGCGGACGGACTGGGTCTGGTCGGCGTCGCGCCGGCCGAGGACGCGCTCCTGGAGCTCCTTCACGCGCCCGTCGACGGTCGCCGTGAGCCGCTGTTCGATCTCCTTGAGCTCGCGCTGGCGTCGCAGCTCGACCTCGGCGAGTCTCGGCTCGAGGGCGACCCGAAGCTGGTCCTCGAGCGCCTCCTTCGTCGCCCGCGCCTCCTCCGCCGCCTCGTCGAGCTGGAGTCCGACCTGCGCCGACAGCGAGCCGCGCAGGCTCTCCTCGGAGGCCGCGGCGGCGGCGCGCGCCTCCGCGCTGAACCGGGCGAACTCGCTCTGGAGGGCCTTGAGGGCCGCCTCCTGCGCGGCCCGGCCCGCCGCATCGGCCCGGAGGAGGAGGTCCGCGAGCTTGGGATCGACGCGCTCCTGGAGCCGCCGGTCGACGGCGGCGACGACCGCGGCGTCGACGGCCGCCTCGAGGCGGCCCTCCGACGCGCGTCGGTCCTCCTCGCGCCGGGCGTCGGCGGCCGCGAGCCGCCCGGCGAGTGTCTCGGTGAGCCGCGCCTCGGTCTCCTGGAGCCGGGCCGCGACCTCCGCCTTCGCCGCCGGGTCGAGCCCGACCACGGGCGTGGGGAGGCTCGCCTTGAGCTCGGCGAGCCGCTCCTCGAGGAGATGGACCAGGTCGGCGGTGACCGCGGTACGGATCGCGAGGGCGTCGGGCGGGGGCGGCGCCGGGGGCGCGCTCAGCGGGCGGACCGTAGCCGAAGGGGGCTCCGCGGCCGGGGCGGCGAGGGGGGCGACGGCGGAGCGCTGGTCGGCGGAGAGGAGCGACGGGTCCTCGCTCACCGAGACCGGGACGACCTCCCGGCCCGCGACCGGTGCCGGGGTGGCCGGCGTCGGGGGGCCGCGCTGGAGCCACGGGGGATGCTGGGCGGGGAGCGTCACGTCGCCGCCGGCGAACGAGGGGCCGATCGGAGGGGTCGCGGCCGACGGCTCGGGCAGCCGGGCCTGGAGGTACTCCTGCGCCCGACGCGCGGTCTCGGCGGAGACCGGGACGTGCCGTCCCCGGGCCCGCTGGAGGAGGAGCGCGGCGCTCTCCATCGCGGTCCCGATCCGCCACATCTCCTTGCGGCGGTCCCGGCCGGCCTGGCGCTCCGGGTCGGCGAGGTGGCCCGGGAGCCTCGGCAGCTCGACGAGGTCGACGCGCTTCGCGATCGGCGCGAGCTTGTCCGACGCCCGGTCCCGGGCGAGCTGGAGGACGAGCGGCGTCGTCTCCTTGCCGCGCGCGGCGGCCGGGACGCCGCCGGAGAGGTCCCGAAGCTTCACCGGCGCCCCCTGCCAGCTCGCCATGCGGCGCTCGTGCCGGTCCCCGCTCGCCTCCGACCGGGGGACCCGCATCAGCGCGAGAGCGAGCGGGAGCTCCTCCGTGAACTCGTGGAGGTTCGTCTTCGGCTGCGGGAGGAAGTACGGGAACGCGAGGATCGCGCCGAGCGCGACCAGCGAGGCGGGGAGGGTCCGGATGAGATCGAGGATCACCTGGACCGACGGTTCCCACGCATCGCTCGCGACCGCCACGAGCGGCTCCGTCGTCCCCTTGTGGAACAGGAGGCCCTCGCCGAGGATGTCGTAGAGGCGGGGGTCCGGGACCGGCGGCGCCCGCGTCCCGTCGGCCCGGCCGCCGCCCATCGACGCGTGCCAGCGGACGATCGTCCCGCCGAAGTCCCCCCCCGCGAGCAGCCGCGCCGAGTCGAGGACGAGCGTCTTCATGCCGAGCCTCGGCCGGTCCTCGGTGGAGAGGAACATCCGCCCGACGCACGTGTAGCGGCCGCCGCACGCCGGGTACAGGAAGATGTTGGGATAGTACGAGAGCGGCTGCGACGGATCGGGGTCCCAGTAGTCGTGCGTGTCGGCGACGTTGACCGTCAGATGGCCCACGATGCGGATCGCCGCGAGGGTCTCGGCGAGCCCGGGGAACTCCTCCGGGACGGTCGTGTACCCCGGGCTCTCCGCCTCGTTGTCGACCTGGCGGCACCAGACGACGGCGACCGGGGAGGCGGCGGCGACCGAGGCGCCCGATACGCCTGGGTCGACGGTCCGGCCGGCGGGGGCGGGACCCGCGGCCGGCGTCATCAGTCCCCCTTCGTCGCCCGCCGCTCGAGGACCCGCTCGCAGATCCGCGCGAGCGGGAGCGTCGTGTTGACCATCACCGGGACCCCGAGCCCTGCGCCTTCGGTCGCCTCGGCGCCGGCGTCGTTGAGGAGGAGCGGGTGGCCCTCGCCCGTCGAGACGGCGGAGGAGACGAGGAAGACGTCCTCCTTCGCCGAGATGCCGCGGCCGTCGTGGGCGACGAGGATCGTCCCCATCCCCGCGCCGTCGCGCTGGAGGAGGAACTCGGAGGTGTCGAACCCGCTCGTGAACGACCGGTCCCGGACCGCGTGCTCGATCTCGCCGTAGAACTCCCGCAGCTTGTCCGCCTTCGAGACGGCGATGACGAGGGGGATGTTGCGCTGCTTCACGTACCGGAAGACGCCCCGGGCGAGGTTCACCTGCTGGGCCTGGTCGCGCAGCGACGGGAGGGACGGGGAGAGCAGAAGGATGATCCCCTCCGCCTCGTGGACGAACCGGCCCAGGAGCGTGAGCCCGCGGCGCCACAGGTCCCGCCGGTCCGGCCGCCAGCTGTCGTAGTGCGGGATGACCCGGCAGGTCTTCTCGTTCACCTCTCCGTCGACGGAGTCGACCCAGAGCCGGTCGTAGGTGAAGTAGTCCGAGATGATTCCACCGGCCTCGTCGACGGTGTGCAGCACCATCGGCCGGGACGCCGGGCCGCCGTTCGACCCGCCGTAGCGGAAGTGCATCTTCATCTCGACGAACTGGTTGAACTTCGTCGGCAGCGGATACTTCGTGAGCACCCCCTGCTCCTCCCGGCCCGCGGAGAGCTCGACCCACAGCTTCTTCCGGTCGGTCATCGGGCGGTTCACGTAGAACCGGGTCGTCGTCTCGAGGCTCCCCTCGGGGTCGGTCGGGTCCGTCGTCTCGTACGTCGTCTCCTCGAGGACGACGTCGCTCTCGAGGTCGCCGAAGAGCGGCAGGCTGAACCCCGTCGACGGCGTCGGGAGGTACAGGATCGGCAGGTTGAGCCCGAAGTGGCCGGAGAGGAAGCGGAAGTACGTGGTCTTCCCCGACGCGGGGATGCCGACGACGGCGATCCGGGCCCCCTCGGGCGCGACCGGCTTCGGCGCCCGCTTCGCGGTCCCTCGCGATCGGCTGCGGGTCGTCGGCTTCGATTCCGGCATCGCTCCCCCTAGCGGAGCTCCGCGAGGCAGATCTCGACGAAGTCGAGCGCCCCCTCGATCGCCGGGTCCGACGACGGCGCCTCCATCCGGAGGTCCTGGAGCCGCCCGAACACCTCCTCGACGGCCGCCTCGTGGCGCTGGGCCGCCTCGGCGCCGTCGTCGGGCGACAGCTTCGTGAGCTGGTACGTGCCGCGGAGCTCCATCAGCCGGCCGAACAGCTCGAACAGCTGGGTCCGGAACGTGGGATCGACGCGCTGGAGCCGGGACTCGGTCTCGTCGAGGAAGTGGACGAGCGCCTCGGTCTCCTTGTCGTTCTGCATCCGGGCCTGGAGGAGCGCGAGCCGGCGGAGGATGCGGCCCCGGCTCGCCGCCGGGAGCTTCTCCGCCTCGCTCCACGCCGCGAGAAGCGCCCGCGCCGCCTCCACGATCTCGCCGCGGGCGAGGTGGATCCGCGCGAGCCAGTACCGGACCGTCACCGGGGGAAGCATGGAGGCGGTGCGCTCGAGCCGCTGGAGCGCCTCGTCGAGGTCGCGCGCGAGGTACGCCTCGATCACGGACCCGAGGGGGCCGTACCGCTCGCGCAGGTACGGCGGCGACAGCCCGCTCGGCGCGCTCAGGACGTCGACCTCGAGCGCGGGGGCCGCGTCCCCGAGCGCCGGGTCGGACGGGGCGCCCGACGACCCCACGTGGCCCGCGAGCCGGGCGACCGTCGCGTGCTGCTGGGGCTCCTTGAGCGCGCGGGCGGCGCTCGCGGCGTGCCGCGCGAGCTCCTCCGGGTGGAGGTGCTCGATCGACCGGGTCCCCTCGAAATCGACGTCGAGGAAGGCGTACACCATCTGGGCGAACAGCTGGGAGCCGGTGACGACCTCCTGGTAGGTGAACTGCGGCGGCGCCCCGATCGCCTGGGCCCGGGCGCCGAGCGCGCTGAGGAACTGGTTCATGCGGGCCGAGTCGACGCCCTTGTCGCGCTCCGCCCCGCTCCCGATCCCGATCACGCGGAACGACAGCTGCGAGCCCGGCGGGAGGACGTAGCTCACGAGGTCCATCTTCGACCCGGCCGAGCCGCCGTGGGCGGCGTCGGTCACCTCGAACCGCTGGGAGGCGTTGTCCCAGCCGTCGGTGACGAGGACGAGGTTCCCCCGGACCCCCGACTCCGGGCTCCGGAGCAGGTCGGCCCCGACGGCGAGGGCGTCCCAGATCGCCGACCGCCCGCTCGGCGTGAGCATCGAGATGAGGCTCTCGAGGTACGGGAGGTTCTCGTGCCGGATCTCGGTGAGGGGGACCGCGACCCGGACGTTCTCGGTGAACGTGACGAGGCCGAAGAAGGCGTGCTGGCTCTCCGCGTTCTCGAGGATCCGGTACACCGCCGTCCGGGCGACCTCGATCTTCTGCTTCTCCGGGCCCGGGTTCGACGGGTCGGGTAGCGGGGCGAGCATGCTCTTCGAGAGGTCGAGGATGAGGACGTGCCGCTCCCGGCTCGGCGGGGCGTACGCGGCGGTCGGGCCCTCCACGTCCGTCATCGTTGGCCGACCGCGCGCTCAGTCGGACGCCGCATCCGGCGTCCGAGGCTCCCGACCGCTCGACGCCATGCCCACGGGTGGTCTCCGTCCGACCGTGGATTTAGAGTCCCCGACGCGGTATTTGGGCTTTGGGTTTGTCGGGGCCGCGGCGCCGAGGCGACCGGCGGCGCCTCCTCGGCGGGACGCACAGGGTTATATGGGGGGCCCGGGTCCGCGGCCGCGCATGGGCAACATCCGCCAGACGTACATCAAGCGCGTCGCGATGGAGCTCATCCGCCACTACCCCGCCGAGTTCAACGGCGACTTCGCGCACAACAAGCAGAAGGTCCTCGAGCTCACGGACCTCGGGGTCGTCGTCGACGGCCGCATCACGGTCGTCTATAAGCAGCTCGCCAACCGCATCGCGGGGTACGCGACCCGCTACGTGAAGCGCCGGCGCGCGGTGTAGCGCGGCGGTCGCTCAGTCCAGGACGTTGAGCCCTTCCTGCAGGTGGGCGAACTCGACGGGCGTCGTCGGCCGGCCCGCGAGGAAGGCGCGCGAGTTCGCGACGAGGCAGGCGCCGACGACCGGGATCCCGAAGTTCGCCGTCGACCGGTGGACCGGCACGCCGAGCGTCGTCTCGACGAGCGCCGCCTCGTGGTCGGTCGTCCTCGGGTGCACCACGACCCCCCGGTTCGTCGCGACGCCGGCCATCCCGACGGTCGCGAGCCCCGCGATCGTGCCGCGGGCGACCGGGACCTTGAGCGCCCGGTGGACCCGGTGGAGCGCCTCGTCCGAGAAGTCCGGGTGTACGATCGCGCCGTGGTCGTTGGCGAGGAGGTTGTTCCCCATCGCGTTCTGCCGGACCCGCACCGAGGTGACGGGGGCGAGCCGCTCGAGCCGGGCGCGCTCCGCGGGGTCGATCTCGTCGCCGACGACGATGCCGGTCGAGTTGCTCGCGAGGAACGCGCCGACGAGCTCGGAGTCCATGACCGAGGTCCGGACGGCGGGCACGCCGAGGATCCGTTCGAGTTCGCGGACGAGGGCCGGCGGGGCCGATGGCGGCACGACGACCCCGTGGTCGCTCGCCCTCAGGTAGACGCCGAGGTACGGGCTCCCGGCGAACAGCGTCCGGCCGACCGGCACCGAGCCTCCCGATCGCCGTCCGCTAGGCGGCTTCGAGCAGGTCGACCTCGATGAGGCCGTCCTCGAAGCGGATCGCCTTCACGCGGACCTTGCTCGGGATGTGCTGGATGCCGCGCCGCCAGAGGAACTCGTTGAGCCGGGGGTCGATCCAGACGTCCTCCGGCGCCCCGCGCATGTGCCGGGTCACGAACCGGCGGACCGTCTCGAGCGCGTGGCCGGCCCGGCGCCGCCGCGACGGGGCGTGCTGGCTCGCCCGGAGGGGGACCACGTACTCGCGTTCGAGCTCCTCGGTCCGCGCCGCGGACGACCGCTTCGCCATCGGTATCGATCCCTCCCGGCCTACAGGTGCAGGTGACCCCGCTTCCAGGAGCGGCGCTTCGGATGGCGGGTCACGCTCCGGTTCGTCCGCTGGATGACCCAGGCCGGGACGCGCCGGTTGCTCCGGACGGCCCGGAACAGGCGGACCTTGCGCGCGAGGCTCTTCCTCCGATTCGCCATCGTCCGCCCCCCTGTCACCGCCGGGTGATATGGATTTCGCGTCGGTTCGGCATGATCCGCTCGAGGAGCGCCCGCAGCGTGGTGTCGTCGATCTGCCGCTGGAGACGCCCCTGGGCGGCGAGCCCGATGACCTGCTGCTCCACCGCCTGCGCGACGTCCGGCTTCGCGAGCCGGATCCGCGCGAGGCGCTCGCGGGCCTCGGGGGTGAGCAGACGCCGGAGCACCTCGGACCGCTCCGCCTCCCGCCGCTCCTGCTCGGCCTGCTGGACCTGCGCCACGTAGGGGTTCGCGGCCGCGCCCGCCTGCATCTCCTGCAGCTCCCGGACCCGACGCTTCCGGAGCTCCGACAGCTCGGCGTCCCCGTCGTAGGCGGCCATCGACGTCCTTTCTCCGGTCGGCAATCCCTAGAGGTACTTCTCGAGTTCTGGCCGGCGCTTCGCGAGGTCGACGAGCGTCTCCTTCGCGACCCGGTCGAGGAGCTTCTGGCCCTGCGCGCTCACGCGTCGCCCGCGCTTCTTCTGCGGCTCGACGAGCCCCGACTTCTCGAGCTGCTGGACGATCTCGCGGAGCACCGACCGCGACCCGGTGCGGGCGTGGTACGGCGCGCTGCCCCGGTCCCGGCGACCCCCGTACTCGGCCGACAGCCGCTGGATCCCCGTGGGGCCCATGAGCGAGATCTTACGGAGGACGGAGGCGCTCCGGAGGTACCACCAGTCCGGCTGGAGCGGGGCCTTCTCCCGGTGCACGCCCGTCTTCACGAATGCCGACCACGGCGGCGGCGCCACCGCGCGCTCCTCGCGCAGGATGGCGGCGATCCGCGGCAGGAACGCCGACGGGGGGACGTCGATGGGGTGCGGCATCGGGTCGCCGCCACAGGGAGGCGCTATTTAAAGAGACGCGCTTCAGCCCGCCGTGGGGGGGCTCGGGCGCGACCGGGCGGCGCCGGCCGCGGCCGTCGTGCTCGCGGCCGGTCCGTCGAGCCGGTTCGGGGGGTTCCCGAAGGCGTGCCTCGACCTCGACGGCATCCCCGCCGTCCGGCGGATCGCGGAGATCGCGCTCGACGCGGGTCTCTCGCCGGTCGTCGTCGTCACCGGGCCGCACGATCCCGAGATCGGGCGGGTCCTCGAGGGCGCGGCCGTGCGACGAGTCCCGAACCCGGAGTGGCCGCGCGGGCGCAGCGGCAGCGTGCGCGTCGGGCTCGCGCACGTCCCGGCGGGCGACGACGTCCTCCTTTGGCCGGTCGACCACCCGCTCGTTTCGACGGCGACGGTCGACCGGCTCCTCGCGGCCCGGTCGGCCGATCCGCTGGCGACGTGGTTCATCCCGGTCTGGCAGGGCCAGCCGGGCCACCCGGTCCTGTTCCGGTCCGAGGTCCGCGCGATGATCGACGGGCTCGACGCCGCAGCGCCGCTCCGCACGCTCCTCCCCCGCCTCGGCCCGCAGGTCCGCCGGATGCCGGTCCCGGACCCGGGGGTGGTCGCAAACCTCGATACCCCCGATGCGTACCGGCACTTCGTCGGAGCGTGGAGGAGGGGATGGACCGTCGAATAGCCCGCGAGGCGCTCCGTCTCCTCGACCGGCACGAGCCGTTCGCCCGGTGCACCGTCGTGCGGGCGACGGGATCCGTCCCCGGGAAGCCCGGCGCGTCGATGATCGTGCGCGTCGACGGGACGGCGCTCGGTACCGTCGGGGGCGCGGCGCTCGAGGAGGAGGTGAAGCGGCTCGCCCGCACCGCGATCGACCGCCGGGCGGGCGACCTCCACCGGTTCGATCTCGCCCGCTGGCGGCCCGGGGGCCTTCCGAGCCTCTGCGGCGGCGTCGTCGACATCGCGATCGAGTACGTCCCCGCCCGCCCGAACCTCCTCCTCTGGGGGGGAGGCCACGTCGCCGAGGCGGTCGCGCGCCTCGCGCCGCTCCTCGACTTCGACTACAGCGTCGCCGACGACCGGCCCGGCTGGGTGACCGCCGAGCGGTTCCCAGCGGCCGACCGGCGGGAGACGGTCGAGCCGATCGAGCTGTTCGACCGGTTCCCCGCCGCGGAGTTCACCCACCTCTACATCCTCGGCTACGATGCCGAGAAGGACGGCACGGTCCTCGCGCGGGCGATCGACCGGTTCCCGAACACGATCGGGCTCATCGCGAGCGAGTCGAAGCGCCACCACCTGTTCGAGCGGCTGGCCCGCGAGGGGGTTTCGGCGGACGCGCTCGCCCGGGTGCGCTCGCCGGTCGGGCTCGACATCGGCGCCGAGACGCCGGCGGAGATCGCCGTGAGCGTCGTCGCGGAGATCGTGCGGGAGCTCCACCCCGAGAGGTCTTTTAAGCGCCCGGCCCGGTCTCGCGCGGCCGCTCGTACGATCGATGCCGGGTCCGGAACCGTTGCGCATCCGCGTTAACGGGACGCTCCGGGCGACCGCCGCGCCCCCGGAACGGATCCTGCTCGACCTCCTCCGCGAGGATCTCAACCTCACCGGGACGAAGCGCGGCTGCGACCTCGGGACGTGCGGCTGCTGCACCGTCCTCCTCGACGGTCGGCCGACGCTGAGCTGCCTCACCCTCGCGCACGAGGTCGGCGATCGGGCCGTCACGACGATCGAGGGCGTCACGCCGGCGGCCGGGCTCTCCGCCGTGCAGCGCGAGTTCGTCGCGCGCGGGGCGACGCAGTGCGGCTTCTGCACGCCGGGGTTCATCGTCACGGCGACGGGCCTCCTCGCGACGAACCCGCGCCCGACGCGCGAGGAGGTCGTCCGCGCGATCAGCGGCAACCTCTGCCGCTGCACCGGCTACACGAAGATCATCGAGGCGATCCTCGCCGCCGCGGAGCCGACGGGATGACCGACGCGGTCGGACCCCTGCGCCTCCTCGGCTCCCGGATCCCGTACGTCGAGGGCCCGCTCAAGGTCACCGGCCGCGCCGAGTACACCGACGACATGAAGCGCCCGGGGATGCTCGTCGGCCGCCTCCTTCGGAGCCCCCAGGCGCACGCGCGGATCCGGTCCATCGACACCGCGGCGGCCCGGGCGATCCCCGGCGTCCACGCGGTCCTCACGGGCGACCGGTACCCGACGCCGTTCGGGGTCCTCCCGATCACCCACGACGAGACGGCGATCGCCGTCGGCAAGGTCCGCTACCTGGGCGACATCGTCGCCGCCGTCGCGGCGGACGACGAGCTCACCGCGGAGCGGGCGCTCGCCGCGGTCCGCCTCGACCTCGAGCCGCTGCCCGAGTACGTCGACGCCCGCGTGGGCCTCACCCCCGTCGCCGAGCCGATCCACGCCCGGGGCCTGCACGGCACGAACATCCAGAAGGAGGTCGTCCAGCACTTCGGCGACGTCGACGCCGCCTTCGCCGGGGCGGCCGCGACGGTGCGGGTGCGCGCGACGTTCGCCGGCGTCACCCACGCGTTCACCGAGCCGCTCGTGACGATCGCCGAGGCGACGCCGGACGGCCGGCTCACCGTGTGGAGCGCGACGCAGGTGCCCCACTACCTCCACCGGGCCCTCGGGGAGGTCCTCGGCCGGCCCCTCCACCGGATCCGCGTCGTGAAGCCGACGGTCGGCGGCGGCTTCGGGGGGAAGTCCGACCCGCTGCCGCACGAGATCGCCTGCGCGGCCCTCGCGATCGAGACCGGCCGGCCGGTGAAGATGCTCCTCGACCGGGAGGACGTCTTCCTCACGAACCACGGCCGCCATCCGACACAGAACGAGGTCCGCGTCGCGGCCGAGGCGACCGGTCGGCTCCTCGCGTTCGACGTGGACGCCGTCATCGAGGGCGGCGCCTGGAGCTCGTTCGGCACGGTGACGACGTACTACAACGGCGTCTTCGCGACCGGACCGTACCGGATCCCGAACTTCCGGTACCACGGCCGCCGCGTCTACACGAACCGTCCCCCGAACGGGGCGATGCGGGCGCACGGGGGGACGAACATCCGCTACTCCGTCGAGGTCGCCCTCGACGAGCTCGCGGAGAAGCTGTCGATCGACCCGATCGCCCTGCGCCGGGCGAACGCCCTCTCGCCGCATTCCCAGACGGTGAACCAGCTGAGGATCACCTCCGCGTCGTTCCTCGAGTGCCTCGACGCCGTCGAGACGCGGAGCGGCTGGGCCGACGCGTACCGTCGGCTGCCGTACGGGGAGGGGATCGGCGTCGGCTGCGGGTTCTACATCTCGGGGTCCGGGAGCCCGATCCATTTCACCCCGAAGATGCCGCAGTCGACCGTCCACCTCAAGGTCGACATGGACGGCGGCATCGCGGTCCACTCGATGCAGGCCGACATCGGGCAGGGCTCCGACACGCTGCTCGCCGCCATCGTCGCGGAGGAGGTCGGCGTCGACCTCGCGCGGGTCCACGTCGTGCCGGTCGACTCCGACGTGAGCCCGGTCGACCTCGGCAGCTACTCGAGCCGGGTCACGTTCATGATGGGGAACGCCGCGCGCGCGGCCGGGCGCGACCTCAAGGAGCGCCTCCTCCGCGCGGCGGCCGAGCTCCTCGGACAGCCGACGGAGCGGCTGCGCGTCGTGCACGAACGGATCGAGGTCGCGCACCAGCCGGCGATCGGCGTCTCGTTCGACGCGGCGCTCGCGAAGGCGATCGAGCGCGGCGGGGCGCTCGTCGCGACCGGGTCGTACACCGCTCCCCCGCTCGGCGGCTCGTTCAAGGGGGCGCGCGCCGGCACGTCGCCCGCGTACTCGTTCGCGGCGTACGTCGCCCGCGTCGCGGTCGACGTGGAGACCGGCGAGATTTCGGTCCGGAAGGTGTGGGCCGCGTTCGACTGCGGCCGCCCGCTCAACCGGCTCGCCGTCGAGGGGCAGATCGAGGGATCGATCCACATGGGACTCGGGCAGCTCCTCGGCGAGACGATGACGTTCCGAGGGGCCCGCCTCCTCAACCCCTCGCTCCTCGAGTACAAGATCCCCGTCCCGGCGCAGATGCCCGAGGTCGAGGTCCTCCTCGTCGGGAAGGACGATCCCGAAGGACCGTACGGCGCGAAGGAGGCCGGGGAGGGACCCCTCGTGGCGACGCTCCCGGCGGTCGCGAACGCGCTCTACGACGCGATCGGGGTCCGGTTCCGGGACCTCCCCATCACGCCGGACAAGGTCGTGAAGGGGATCGACGCCCGCCGCGCGGAAGGGCGGACGTGGAAGGGGGCCGCGTAGTGCACCTCGACCCGTTCGCCCTCCACCACCCCGCGACGGTCGACGAGGCGCTCGAGACGGTCGCGCGGCTGGGGCCGGCGGCGTGCGACTACCTCGCCGGAGGGACCGACCTCCTCCCGAACTACAAGATGCACCTCAACGCGCGGCCGAACCTCGTCGCGCTCGGCCGGATCCCCGAGCTGTGCGCGCGCACCCCGGACCGGCTCGGGGCGATGGTCCGGCTGGGCGAGCTCGACGCGGACCCCGCCGTCGGGCGGCGCCGGCCGGCGCTCGCGGAGGCCGTCGGGGAGGTCGCGACGCCGCTCGTCCGCGCGAGCGGCACCGTCGGGGGGAACCTCCTCCTCGAGACCCGGTGCTTCTTCTTCAACCAGACGCTGCCGTGGCGGGAGAGCCTGGGCTACTGCCTCAAGGCGGCCGGGGACCGGTGCCACGTGGTGCCGCAGACCGAGCGGTGCTACGCCACCCACTCGGGGGACCTCGCGCCCGCGCTCCTCGCCCTCGATGCGTCGGTCGAGATCGCCGGCCCCGCGGGGCGCCGGACCGTCCCCGTCGGGGCGCTGTACGACGCGGCGGGCGACGGGATCCGACGGCTCACGCTCGCACCGGGCGAGATCCTGATCGCCGTGGATCTGCCCCCGCCCGACCCGCTCGACCGGTCCGGGTACCGCAAGCTCCGCGTCCGGCCGTCGTTCGACTTCCCCGAGCTCGGCGTCGCCGCGCGCCTCCGGGCGGACGGCGGGCGGGTGGCGGCGCTCCGCCTCGCCGTCGGCGGGGTGGAGACGTACCCGCGCGCGTTCGACGACCTCACGGCCGGGGTCGTGGGCGGGTCGCTCTCGGACGACCGGCTGCGCGCGCTCGCCGACTCGGTGCAGAAGGCGGTCCGGCCCGTCCACAACACGTTTCTCCCCCCGGACTACCGCAAGCGCATGGTCGGCGTCTACGTCCGGCGCCTCCTCGAGCACCTGCGCGCGGGGGCGGCCGGGTGACGGAGACGATCGAGTTCGCGATCCTCCCGATCGTCCGGCTCCGCCGGCACGAGCGGACGGAGCGCCCCCGGGTCGACGAGGTCCGGCTCGACATCCTCCGGCGCGGCGTCGTCGACGAGCCCGTGCTCGTGGCGCGGGGGAGCCTCGTCGTCCTCAACGGGCACCACCGGCTCGCGGCGCTCCGCGCGCTCGGCGCCCGGCGGGCGCCGGTCTACCTCGTCGACTACGCGGACGGCGCCATCACGCTCGACCGGTGGACGACCGGCCCGTCGATCGCGAAGGCCGACGTGGTCCGGCGCGCGCTCGCGGGCCGCCTCTATCCGCCCAAGACGACGCGCCACACGCTCGCCCTCGCGCTCCCGCCCCGCCCGACGGCGGTCCGCGAGCTGGTCCCCCCGGCGCCGAGCGTCCCGCGGGGTCCCGCGGCCGCCCGCCGGCGCTCCCGGGCCCGCCCGGCGAAACGTACGGGAGCGGCCACTCGCGGGTCGCGAACCGGCGGATCGCCTCGACGACGAGCGCCCGCTCGACGGGGCGGACCCGCTCCCTGAGCGTCTCGGGCGTGTCGTCCGGCCGCACCGGCACCGGGGCGGACAGGAGGACCGGCCCCGCGTCGACCGCCTCGGTCACGACGTGGACCGTCGCGCCGGAGACGGTTTCCCCGGCGGCGAGGACGGCCGCGTGGACGCGGAGCCCGTACATCCCCGGTCCCCCGAACCGGGGCAGGAGCGACGGGTGGACGTTCACGACGCGCCCGCGCCAGCGGGCGAGGAGCGGGGCCGGGAGGACGGAGAGGAAGCCGGCGAGCACGACGAGCTCCGCCCTGCGGTCCCGCAGCACCGCGTCGACGGCCGCCGACCAGTCGGACCCCGGCGGGGCGTCCCGCGGGAACACCTCCGTCGGCAGACCCCGCCGCCTGGCCCGCTCGAGGCCGGGCGCGCGCGGCCGGTCCGAGAGGACGACCACGATCCGCGCCGGGAGTTCGCCCGCGTCGATCGCCTGCGCGATCGCGTCGAGGGTCGTCCCCTCGCCGGAGAGGAGGACGGCGATCGGGAGCGGGGACGGCATCGTTCGCACGTCGACCGGACGACGCCGCCGGCCGGGCCGTCGGGCCCTAGAGCATCACGCGGAGCCCGAGCTTCTCGGTGAGCTCCTTGTACCGGTTGCGGATCGTGACCTCGGTCACGCCCGCCACCTCCGCGACCTCGCGCTGGGTCCGGCGCTCGCCGCACTGGACGCTCGAGATGTAGATCGCCGCGGCCGCGACGCCCGTCGGCCCCCGGCCGCTCGTGAGCTCGCGCTCCGTCGCCTCCTTGAGGATCTCGTTCGCCCGGGTCTGGATCTCGCCCTTCAGCTTGAGCTCCGAGCAGAACCGCTGGATGTAGTCCTGCGGCCGCGTCGGCATCAGCTTGAGCTTCAGCTCCCGGGTCATGAACCGGTACGTCCGGCCGATCTCCTTGCGGCCGATCCGCGACTTGCTCGCGATCTCGTCGAGGGTGCGCGGGACGTTGCACTGCCGGCAGCTCCCGTACAGCGACGCCGCGACGACGCCTTCGATCGACCGCCCGCGGATCAGGTTGCGGTTGACGGCCTTCCGGTAGATCATCGCCGCCGTCTCCCGGACGTTGCGAGGGAGCGCCATCGACGAGGCGATCCGGTCGAGCTCCGCAAGGGCGAAGGCGAGGTTCCGCTCCGTCGCGTTGGAGACGCGGATCCGCCGCTGCCACTTCCGGAGCCGGTAGAGCTGCGCGCGGTTCCGCGTGGGGATCGACTTCCCGTACGGGTCCCGGTTCTTCCACCCGATCTCCGTGGAGAGCCCCTTGTCGTGGATCGTGAGCGTCGTGGGGGCGCCGGTCCGGGTCCGCTTCTCGCCCTGCTCGGCGTCGAAGGCGCGCCACTCCGGTCCCTGGTCGATCATCGCCTCCTCGAGGACGAGACCGCACTCGTCGCAGACCAGCTCGCCGCGCTCGTAGTCCCGCGTGAGGTGCGTCGATCCGCAGTTCGTGCACCGGGTCGGGACCGCGACGTCGGCCGTTCGCTCGACCGGCTTCTCCCCGTTCGGCGTCGTCTCCCCGTTCGCCATGCTACTTTCCCTTCTCCACGACGAGTGTCTGCCCGAGGAGCGCGGCCCCGTCGGCGGGACCGGGCGGCCTCGGGAGGCGGATCGCAAGGTACGGGCGGCCGACCGGGCCGAAGACGCGCGCGACGCGCCCCCGCAGCCGGCCGGTCCGGTCGGTCACGGCGGTCCCTTCGGGCGGGAACTCCGCTCCCGCCGCCCGGGCGGTGAGGTGGCCCGCGGGCGTGATCGCGACGACGGTGCCCGCCGTCCGGTCTGTCCGCTCGCCGCGGCCGAGGGCCCGAGCCAAGTGGTATAAACGATTTGCGATAGGTACTAAAGGCTTACGGTCGACCCCGAGGGCGGGGCCGGTCGACCGGCGGCCCGTCCGCCTCGGGCGACGCGAGGTCGGGCGCCGCCGCCTCGTCGGGCGTGCCCTCGGGGGCGCCCGCCTCGCCCGGGAGCGGGTCCTCGCCCGCGCTCCGGGCCCGCTCGCGGGTGAGCCGGTCCACCTCGCTCCACAGGGCTTCGATCTCCTCCTCGGGCGTGCCGAACCGCCGGTCCTCGCTGAGCGCGGCGCGGACCTGGGTCATGAGACGGGCCGCGCTCTGGGCGTTGCGGGCGCGTCCCTTGATCCGGTGGAGCCGGCGGGCGAGGTTCCGGGCCTCCACGAGGATCTCCTCCTCCTCCTCGTTCGGCAGCGCGCCCATCGTCGGCGCCCGGGGGATGCGGGCGACGGCGTGCCGCGTCGCGATGAGCGCGCGGCTCATCGCGACGGGGTGCTGGTCCTGGATCGCCGCCAGGAGGAGGGAGAATTCGCGGACCGCGGACGCCACGTCCTCGCCGCGGTTCCGCGCGGTCCGGATCGTGCCGCCGAGCTTCTGGCCCTCCTCGACGCAGTGCTTCGGGATCGCGTCGGAGAGCACCGCGACGGCGAGCGACGCGCTCGCCGCGGCCCGGCTGAGGGATCCCGCGGAGAGGGGGGCGCCCTTGAGCTCGGCCCGGGGGTTCCCGACGCGGGTGTCCAGGTGGCCCACGTCGAGCCCGATCTCGGTCGCGAGCGCCCGCAGCTCGTCGGCCCGCTCGAGCGACTGCTTGATCCACGCCCAATCCCGGGCGGCGACGGCGAGGAGCGTCTCGCCGCGTTTCAGCACCTGCGCGGCCTTCTCCTCCGACCCGCCGTCGAGCAGCTCGTCGACGGTCCGCCCGACCTGCTCCGTCGGGAACGGGACCCCGTCGGCCTCGAGCTCGGCGCCGTGCCGGCGCAGCGAGGCGAGGCGGTCTCGGACGGTGCCGCCCTCCTCCTCCTGCACGGTCGTCAGGCGGCTCCCCGTCCCCGCGGCGGCTCGGCCGCCAGCGTCTGCATGAGCCGGGAGAGCGTCTGGTCGGCCTCCTCGAGCTTGCGCGCGCGCAGGAGCTCCGTCGCACGCCGGATCTCGCTCGCCGCTTCGTAGGCGAGATCGCTCTCGGCCGGCAATCCGCGGACGCGCGCCGCGAGGCCCCGGGCCTTCGCGAGCAGCGCCTCGAGCGCCCGATCGGTCCCCGCCGGGCCGGCGGCCGGCGCGGGGGCGGCGTGCGGCGCCGGCGGATGCGCCCGCCGAAGCTCCTCGACGGCGGCCCGAAGCTCGCGCAGCCGGCTCGAGGCGTCGGAGAGGCTCCCGCGCCGCAGATGCTTCACCGCGTCGGCGTGCAGCGACTTCGCCCGGCGCGACGGGGCGTGGTCGTCGGGCCACGCCTGGAGCGCGACGGCGGTCCGGTTGAGCTCCTCCTCGAGGTGCGGCGCGAGCCCCTCGTGCAAGAGCATGAGCGCCCGCGCGGCGATCTGGCTCGCCTCGTCAAGAAGTTGCGGCGTCACGTCGGTGGTCGCGACGAGCGCGCGGCACCGGGCGATGTCGGCGTCGATCTCCGGCGGCACCGTCCCGAACCGGCCGAGCTCCTCCTTCAGCAGGTCGACCTGCGCGAACAGCCCCTTGAGGCCGTTCCACTCGCCTTCCACCCGAAGGAGCCGGTCATCGAGTCCCCGGAGCCGCTGGATCGCGGCGGTCCGTTCCGGGCGGGTCGCCTCCTCCTGGAGCGACGCGAGCTCCGGGCCGATCGCCATCGCGAGGCCGGCGCCGTGGAGCCGCTCGGCGCGGGTCTCGATCTCGGCGATGCGGGCGGCGAAGAGCCGATCGATCTCCTGCCCCAGTCGGGCGTGCGCCTGGCGGAGGATGCCGAGGGCCTCGACGACCCGGTCGTCCGCCTGCACCAGCGCCGCCTGCCGGAGGTCGCTCGAGACCGCGAGGCCATCGCCGCCGAGCTCGGTGAGGGTCACGAGCTCCCGGTCGACGTCGCGGGCGATCCGGTCGCAGAGGACGGCCTGCGGGTCGACGGCCGGCGGGGCCGGCGCCTCGGCCGAAGCCGGCCGGGGCGCCTCCGCGGACGGCGCCGGCTCGGCGAGCGCCTTCGCGGCCTCCTCCGCGAGCCCCGCCGGGAACCCACACCCGGCGCAGGCGGGGGCGTCGGCGGGCAACGGAAGGTCGCAGACGGGACACGCGATGGGCATCGGAGGTCCGGCCACGCTACGAGTTGTACCGGCGGGGGGTCCTTTAACCTCTCCCTCGCGCCCCCGCCTACCCGCCGGAGAAGGCGAGCAGCACGGTGAAGCTCGCGTCGGCCTCGACCGGCTCGTCGAGCGGGAGCGACCGGTCCCCGAGGAGGACCGCGCACCCTTCCGGGGCGAGCCCCGCACGCTCGAGGGCGTCGCGGATCCGGGCCCCGACCGGAACCGTGACGGAGAGCCGCTCCTCGCGGCCCGCCCGGGCGACGACGAGGAGGACGGTCGCGGTCCGGCCGGAGGCGCTGAGGGGGAGAGTCTCCGCCCGAGGGGGAGCGGCCCCGGGGGCGTTTGAACTCCCGCGATGCATACGCATCACCAGATCTCGAATCTGGCGCCTTGGCCGAGCTAGGCTACCTCAGCACCGGGCGGGCCGATGAAGGCACCCCATAAGAACATGGCGACCGCGTGGGCTCACGCGCGCTCGACGGCCCGCTTGAGCCGCGTGATGGCGTGGATCGGGTACGGGTCGACGCCCGCCGACGCCGCGAGGGCGAGGGAGAGGTGGTCCCCGAAGCTCACCCCGGCCAGGAGGGCCTCCAGCCGGTCCTCGGCGTCGAACCCGACCCGCCCGACGGGGACGCGGCGGCGCTTCAAGAGCGCCTCGAGGTACGAGACCCCCGGGGCGATCGACGGGCTCTGGCCGCGCCACTCGAGAAGCACGACGGCCCACCGCCGCGCGTCGGCCCCGGGCATTGCGTCCCAGCCGACGATCGCATTGTGGAACAGCTCGGGGAACTGGTCGAACTGGGCGAGCCGCTTCGCGTTCTCCTCGACCTGCGTCGACCAGCGGCGCGCGAGCGCGCCGAGGCTCACGTCCGCGTAGACGACGGGGGTCCGCCCGCCGATTCGGCGCGCGAGCCGGGCCGGCGCTCCCTTCGGGCTCGCGTACTCGGCCTGGAGCGCGTCGAGCCGGTCGGCCGCCCGGTGGAGCCGCTCGTCGGCCGACTCGGGGAAGTAGGGATCGAGGAGGCCGAGGAGTCCGCCGAGGATGTACCCGACGGCCGCGCGGGGAGGAAGGCCGGGCGGCAGCGGCAGGACCGGCGTCCCGTCGGCCTCCGCCTTCTGCGCGAGCGCTCCGCCGGACGTCACGACGAACCGGGGCGCGCCCCGACGACCGGCGTCGTCGTACGCCGCGAGCGTCTCCCACGTCCCGCCGGAGTAGCTCACGAGGATCGTCACCGTCTCCCGGCCGACCGACCGGGGGAGCGTCGGCCCCCGCGTCACCTCGAGGGCGACCTCGAGCTCGGGGTCGGTGACCGACCGGAGGAGATCGCCGGCGATGGCGGAGCCGCCCATCCCGACGACGACGGCCCGCCGCGCCCCCGGCGGCGGGACCTGCGCGAGCTCGCCGGCCGCGGTGAAGCCGTCGCGCAGCTGGTTCGGCAGCTGGGTCGCGAGCGACCGCATCAGCGCGAGCCCGTCCGGCGTCCGCTCGGCCATCGGGACGCTCCCACGCGGGCGGTTATTTGGCCTTACCGCGCCGACGCGGCGTTCGGACCAAACCTCTTTCTTCGGGCGCGCCGCATGGGAGGGTGGAACGGGACCGTCGATCGGCCCCGATTGGCTCCGATGTCCGATCCGGGTCCCGCGGTCGCCGCCCCGCTCGACGGCGACGGCCGGCTCCTCACCGGCGTGCCGGAGCTCGACGCGATGCTCTCGGGCGGCCTCCTGCCCGGGCGCCCGTACCTGATCGTCGGCCCGTCCGGGACCGGCAAGACGACGCTCGCGCTCCAGTTCCTCCTCGAGGGGGTGCGTCGCGGCGAACGGTGCCTCCTCATCACGCTCGAGGAGCCGCCCAACGAGATCCGGCTCAACCACCGGGCGCTGCCGAGCGAACTCGAGCGGGTGTTCGTGTTCGACGCGATCCCGGACGTCATGCGGTACGAACGGGCGCCGTTCAAGGACATCGCGGCGGTCCGGGAGTCGGTGCCGTTCTCGGCCGTCCCGCTCGAGATCCGTCGCACGGCCGAGCTCACGAGCGTCGAGGTGACGTTCACCGCGCTCGAGCAGACGATCAAGATGGAGATGGCCCGGCGCGGATACAGCCGGCTCGTCGTCGATTCGCTCACCGCCCTCCAGTACTTCTGCATGAAGGGGTTCGACGAGACCCTCGGGGCGCAGGCGTTCCTTCGGTTCCTCTCCGACCTCCACGTCACGACCCTCCTCACCGTCGAAGCGCCGCTCGAGGACGTCGAGTCCCCCGAGCGGCTCCTCGCGCGCGGCGAGATCCGGCTCTTCCGATGGGAGCGCGACGGGGTGACCGTCCGGGCGATCGGCGTCGAGAAGTTCCGAGGCAGCGAGCACGACATCCGCCTCCACCCGTACCGGATCTCCCCGCGCGGGATCGACATCACGCTCGGCGAGACGATCTCGCGGGACAGCCGAGAGCCGATCCCGGCGGCGCCGGTCCCCGCCGGCGCGCCGGCCGCCGGACCCGGGCCCGCCGAATCGCCCGCCGGGTTCGCGGCCCTCGAGGCCGACGCGCTCGACCTCGCGGCGGTCGGCATCCCGCCGGTGCCGGTCCAGGAGGCCGTCGCGGCCGCGCTCGCGGAGGCGAGGGCCGGGCGCACCGACGCCGCGGCCCGGGAGATCGGACGGGCCCGCGGGCTCGTGCTCGCCCTGTTCCAGGAGTACCGAGAAGGCATGGGCGCCCACGACGTCTCCGCCGCCGCCCGTCGGCTGGTCGAGCGCGTCGCGAGCGTCCGGACGGGGGTCCCGCCGGCGGCGATGCCGCCCGCGTCCGACCTCGTCCGCGCCCTCGAGCGCCTCGCCGGCGATCTCGCCCAGGCGAACGTCGTCCCCCGGGCGCCGGCCGCGGAGCCGCCCGTTCCGCCTCCCGCCCGGGCAGCCCCGTTGCCAATCCAACCCCGGACCGGGGCCGGCGAGCCGCCGTCGGCGCCGCGCCCCACCGGGGGTCCGTCGTCCTCGAGCCGTACGACTCCGGCGCCGGCCTCGGCCCCGCCCCGCCCGTCGGCCGTTCCCCTGCCGCCGGCCATCGACCGGCCCCCCTTGCCGACGCGGCTGGTCGGATGGGAGCCCCCGACCGGCCCGACCGGAGCCGGCGCGCCCGAGCCGACCCCGCCCACGACGACGGCGCCCGCCGGGCCGCCTGCGGGAACGGGGCGCGCGACGCCGGCAAAGCGACCGCCGCTCCCGGCCGCCGTGCCCCGCGCGCCAGCGCCCGCCGCCCCCGGGGCCGCTCCGGCGGGACCATCGGTACCTCCGGCCCCGGGGGCCGCGAAGCCCGCCCGCCGCCCGAGGAAGACCGCCGCCGCGCCTCGCCGCCGGGCCGCGAAAAGCGCCCCCGGGCCCGAGTCGGTCACCGTCCCGTCGGAGCCGGGCGGGGCCGACGCGGCAGCGAGCCCGCCGACCCCCGACGCGAAGCCGAAGCGGCGGAGGAGCCCCGCGAAGCGTAAGGCCCCGCCCGTCACAGGCGCGGCCCCCGGGGCGCCTCCGCCGGCCGCGACCTCCCCCGAGCCGACGCCGGACGGGAGGGCGACCCCCGACGCGACGCCGGCCGCGTCCCCGCCGTCGCCCGCCGCCTCCGAGCCGCCCGAGGACGGAGGCTCCGGGTGACGATCGAGCTCCCGCGCGTGTCGACCGGCGTCCCCGGGCTCGACCGGATGCTCGGCGGGGGGATCGTCCCGGGGCGTCCGTACCTCGTCACCGGCGGCACGGGGAGCGGGAAGACGCTCCTCGCCCTCAGCTTCCTCGTCGAGGGGCTCCGGAACGGCGAGGAGGTCCTCCTGGTCGCGGTCGACGAGCCGCCGAGCGAGATCCTGGAGAACGTCCGGGCGTTCGGTTGGGATCTCTCGTCGGTGAGCACCCTCGACGCGAACCCGGGAACGCGCGCGATCCGCCGGATGAACGACGTGCAGGAGATCCGGGCGCTCGCCGACCTCAAGACGATGCGGGACCTCTCGGCCGAGGCGCGCAAGCCCGCCGACTCGGAGGACATCTCGATCCAGTCGATCCACCTCAAGCTTCGGCAGCAGATGACCGGTCGGGCGTTCTCCCGGGTCGTCGTCGATTCGATCACCTCGATCCGGCGGTTCGCGGTGAAGGCGTCGTCGGACCCGCAGGCGGAGCGCACGGAGGTCCAGTCGCTCCTCCGGTTCCTCTCCGAGCAGGGTTCGACGACCCTGATCACGGCGACCCCCGGCAATCCCGGCGTGCTCGCCCCGGAGGAGATCCTCACCCGCGGCGAGATCCTGCTCACCCGCAAGTGGGTCGGGGACCGGTCCCTCCGTCAGCTCAAGATCGTCCGGATGCGGGGGACGGCGCACGACCCCGAGCGGCGCCCGTTCACGATCTCGTCGAAGGGGATCATCGTCGGGTAGCGGCGCCGGCCCCCGCCGGGCCGGCCGCGAGCTCCCGGTACAGCGCGCGATGGTCGGCCACCACCTTGGCCCAGGAGAACCGGTCGATCGCCGAGCGGCGCGCGGCCTCGCCCATGGCGCGCCGGGCGCCCGCGTCGCCGAGGAGCCTATGCGCCTCGCGCGCGAGGCCCGTCTCGAGGTCGGCGTCGTCGGCGCCGGGCGCCGCGGTCCAGCCGGTCCGGCCGGGATCGAGGAGGGAGGCGATCGGGTCCGCGCCGAGCACCGGGAGGCCGGCGGCGAGCCCCTGGAGGACCGCGCCGGCGAGGAGCTCGACGCGGCTCGGGTGGATCAGGAGGTCCGCCTCGGCGAACCGCGCCGCCAAGGCATCGTCCCCGATCTCCCCGGTGAGCTCGACGCCCTCCCCGGCGGCGCGGACGCGCGCCGCGTACGCCGGATCCGGCGTGGGGCCGACGATCGTGAGCGTCGCGCCCGATCCCCGCAGCGCCCGGGCGGCGAGCTCCCAGCGCTTGAACGGGCGGACGACGCCCACGCCGAGGACGCGCCGGCCGGTCCGGCGGTCCCACGCGGGCCGGAACCGGTCGGTGTCGACGCCGATCGGGATCACGACGAGGCGGCGCGGCGGTCGGCCGCGCGTCTGGCGCTCGATCGACGCGGCGAGCCGGTCCGTGAGGGCGATGGTGGCCGTCGCTCGCGCGACGGCGCGCCGCTCGAGGTACCGGCCGAACCGCTGCCGGACGCCGCGCCACTCGAACCAGTGGCGGGAGTGCGTCGTGTAGACGAACGGCACTCCGGCGAGCGCGAGCCGGTTCGCGACGACGGGGGTGCTCGCGTGGACCACGTCCGCGCCGGCGGCCCGGACCCGGCGCGGCAGGCCGATGGCGAAGCGGTACTCCTCCCAGGACCGGCCGTGGCCCGCGTCGTTGAGGACCTCGACCGACTCCCCGGCCGCCCGCAGGGCGGCCGCGAACTCCGCGATCGTCCGCTCGACCCCGCCGTATCCGGTCGGCGGGATCGGCTGGACGCCGGTGCCGACCAGCAGGATGCGCACGTCCCGGCAACCGGCGTCGGGATTAAACCCGCCGTGGCCGGCGCGGGGCGGGGAGCGCCCCGCCGCGGGCGAGCAGCCGCGCCGCCGGCTGGCGGAGACGCGGGACGGTGTAGACGGAGACGGCCCACGGCGCGGGCGGCCGGCGGGCGAACGCGATCCAGGGCGGTTCGCGTCGGAACGGGAACGTGAGCCGGTCCCCCACGAGCACCCCGACGTCGTCGAACCCCGCGCCCGCGCGCGCGGGCGCCTCGAGCCCGCCGAGGTCGAGGAGTACGTCGCCCGAGCGGCCTCCGAGCCGCTCCGCGATCGCATCCTCCCAGGCGCGCCGCGCCGGCGGGTCGCGCGCGAGCGCCCGGAACCGGGCGAGCGGACGCGCGCCGGCCGTGCGCCAGCCGAGCGCCCGCTTGTGGAGTCGCCGCGAGAGCACCGCCTCGATGAGGGTGCTCGGGGCCCCACCCGCGTCCGCGACGCGGACCGTGAGCTCCGCATCGGTCGCGTGCAGGAGGTCGCGCGCGGTCGCGGGAAACCCCGGCAGCCGCTCGACCGCGGCCTGGGCCATCACCTCCGCGGCCCGGACGGTCTTATGGTAGTACACGGACGCGTACATGAGCGACCGACCGACCACGAATCCCTCGACGGCGCTCCGGCCCTTCTCCGCGAACGCGAGCCGCCCGCGGTGGATCCGCACCGTCGCGAGGAGACGGACCGCGTCGATCGCCCCGTGGGCGACGCCCGTGTAGTGCGCGTCCCGCTGCAGATAGTCGATCCGGTCCGCGTCGATCGGGCCGTGGAGCATCGAAGCGAGCGGCTCCTCGGCGCCCGTCCGCGGCGGATCGACGAGATCCGCGATACGCCGCGGGTCGAGCCCGTGGCGCCGGAGGAGGTCCGAAAGCGGCTCGGTCCCGGCGGGGAGACCGTCGACCGCGCCCTCGATCAACGCGCGCGACCGCGCCTCGTGGCCCGCGCCCGTCGCCTCGACGAGGGGCGGCTCGAGGGTATGCGAGAACGGCGGATGGCCGAGATCGTGGAGCAGCGCCGCCGCGGCGACGGTGCCGCGCGCCTCGTCGCCGAGGTCGAGCCGGTCCGCCATCGCGTTCGCCACCCAGTACGCCCCGAGGGAATGCTCGAGCCGCGTGTGGTTCGCCCCGGGGAAGACGAGGTGGGCGAAGCCGGTCTGCCGGATCCCCCAGAGCCGCTGGAAGGCGGGGTGCTGCACCAGCGCGAGCGCCGCGCCCTCGAGCTCGACGACGCCGTGCACCGGATCGAAGATCGTCTTCCGTTCCGGTCGCCGGGGCACGGCCGGGGGGACCCCTCCCGCGCTTAAGAGCGACGGTTCTCCCGGATCCGGTCGGACCCCCGGGGTCGGAGTTCTCGGGCCGCGCTCCCGCCGCCGTGCGCCCCGGCCGCGCGGCGCCGATCCCGCGCGGCCGGCGCGGCGCTCCCGGCGCCGACCCCGGCCGATTCGAAATGAACGTATTTATCGCATCGCGGGGGTGACCGCCGCCGATGGCGACCCCGGCGGCCCCGAGCGCGGCATCGTCCGCGGGCCCGGGGCCGATCGAGCAGGCCCGCCGGCTCGCCGCCGAGGCCGAGGCCCGGGAGGCCGGAAAGGATCGCGCGGAGTACGGGGCCGCGCTCCGCACGTTCCTGTCGTTCGCCGAGGCGAACTCGAAGGCGCTCGAGCCGGCGGCCGCCGAGGTCGCCGCCAAGCTCGAGGAGACCGCGCTCGCCTTCTACCGCCTCTCCGAGACCGACCTCGCCGCGCGGGCCGTCGAGGCCGGGCTCGCGCTCGCCCCGGGGGCCGCGTCGCTGATGCATCGCAAGGCGCTCATCCTCCTCGCCCAGAACCGGGACGTGGAGGAAGCGCTCGGGCTCGTCGAGCGGGCGCTCGAAGCGAGCCCGAACGACAAGGGTGCCTGGGCGACCAAGGGCGACGCGCTCCGCCTCCTCGGACGCCAGCCCGAGGCGGCCGAGGCGTATCTGCGGGCGCAGCGGCTCGACGCGACGTCGATGCAGTACGTCGAGCGGGCGCTGCGCGTCGACCCGAAGAACTCGACCGCCCTGCGGATGAAGCTCGAGCTCGCCCGCGCGCACGGGGGCGACCAGCCGGCGCTCGACGCCTGCGAGGCGCTCCTCGTCACCCACCCGGACGACCCCGCCCTGCTCGCGGCCCGCGCCGACCTCCTGTCGTCCCTCGGACGGAGCGCCGACGCGCTCGCGGCTTTCGGCAAGGCCCTCGACGTCCGGCCCGACGACCGGGCCCTCCGGTTCCGCTCCGGGCGGGAGGCGTTCCGGGCCGGCGAGCTCGCCTCCGCGACCGACGCGTTCACGCGGGTGATCGAGGGGGACCCGCCGGCGGACCCGGTGACGCTCGCGGAGCTCGCCGAGCTCGCCGAGGCCCACGCGGCCGAACTCGGGCCGCTCGCCCTCAAGGCGCGCGAACGGCTCCAGGCGATCGAGCCGAAGAACCTCGCGAACCTGCAGGCGCTCCGCAGCCTCGCGGTCGGGCTCGGACAGAACGAGCTCGCCGCGGCGACGTGCCGGGCGATCCTCGACGCCTCCCCGGATAACCTCGAGGCGATGCGGACCGTCGCCGAGCTCGCGCTCTCGGGAGGCCGGGTCGACGAGGGGCTCGATGCGTACCGGGCGCTCCTGAAGGCCCACCCGCACGAGACCGTCGACCACCAGCGCGCCCTCGCCGCCGCGACGACCGCCGGGCGTCCGGAGGCGATCGTGGAGTTCGCCCGGGGGCTCCTCGCCGAGAGCCCGAGCGACCGGGGCGGGCTCGAGGCGCTCGCCACGGCGTACGCCGCGCGCGGCGACTGGACCCAGGCGCTCACCGGGATCGACGGCCTCCTGTCGCAGCGACCCCAGGACGTCGCCCTCCTGCTCGAGAAGAAGCGGCTCCTCACGGAGTCGGGCGGAACCGACGCGTTGGGCCCGGTGCTCGACGAGCTGTTCCGCCTCGATCCGACGCGCTACGACATCGCCCTCGAGCGGGGCCACCACTACCTCGCCCTCGCGTACGACCACCCCGAAGGGTCCGCCGAACGCGCCCAGGCCGCGCGCGAGGCGCTCGTGTCGTACGAGCGGTCGTCGGTCGACGCCTCCCTCGGTCCCAAGAGCCTCCTCGGGATCGCCCGCGCGGCGCGGCTCGTCGGCGACACCGCGACCGCGGTCACGTCGTACGAGCGGTTCCTCGCGGCGAGCGGCACCGGCCGCCGGCCGGACGTGCTGAAGGAGCTCGGCCACGCGCTCCGGGAGTGCGGGCGGTACACCGACGCGGAGCGCCGGTACGCGGAGGCGATCGACCTCGGCCTCGAGGACGTCGACCTGTACTGGGGCGAGAGCGAGGTGCTGACGGAGCTCCACCAGGGCCCGAAGGCCCTCCGGTACGTCGACCTCCTCCTCCAGCACGAGCCGGAGAACCCCCTGTTCTTGAAGCGGCGGGGGGAGCTCCTGCTCCGCGCCGGACAGCGGGCCGAGGCGCTCGAGACGCTCCGTCGGGCCGTCGCCGGCGCCCGGGGCGATCCGAAGGCGCATGTCGCCGTCGCGGAGGCGCTCCGGTCCGCGGGGCTGTACGCCGAGGCGGCCCAGTACTACCGGCAGGCGATCGACCTCGATCCCAAGGACCGCCCCGCGCGGCTCGCCCTCGCGGAGACCCTCGAGCGGGCCGGCCGTCCGAACGAGGCGCTCCCCCTTCTCGACGCGCTCCTCCACGAGGAGCCGAACGACCTCGGCGCGTGGACCGCCCGCGCGAACGCGACCCGGTCCCTCGGTCGGACGACGGACCTCCTGTACTCCCTCACCGCGATCCTCCTCCTCGAACCGCACAACCCCGCCGCGCTCCAGGAGAAGGCCCGGCTGCACCTCGACGCGGGGGCGAAGCCGGAGGCGTACGAGGCGCTCGCCCGCCTCGTCGATGAGACCGGCGGCGAGCTCAAGGACGCGACGGTCCACCTCCAGCTCGGCGATCTCGCGACGGAGCTCGGCCGCGTCGAGGAGGCGAACCGCGCGTACGAGCAGGCGGCGAAGCTCGATCCGGCCCAGCTGCCCGAGATCGGGGCCCGCCGGGCGCGCCTTAGGCTCGCCGCCGGCCGGCCCGACCTCGCCCTCGAGGTGCTCGACGAGACGATCGGCCACCTCCCGGCCGACCGGCCGAAGAGCGCCTCCGCGCTCCTCCTGCGCGCCGAGATCCTCACGGCGCTGGAGCGCCCCGTCGAGGCCCAGCAGGTCCTCGAGGAGGTACGCAAGCTCGAGCCGGGATCGCCGGTCGCGACCGCGGGGATCGCGCGATCGCTCTTGGACCAGGGGAAGCACGCGGAGGCGAAGGCGTTCCTCTCGGACGCGCTCCCGCGGATCCCCCCGCAGGCGCCGCTGTACCTCCTCCTCGCCGAGGCGAACGCCGGGCTCGGGTCGCTCGACGACGCGGTCGTCACGGTCCAGCGCGGGCTCGAGATCCTCCCCAAGGCGACGGCGCTGTGGATCCGGCTCGGCGAGCTCGCCATCGCGCGCGATGCGTGGGCCGACGCGGCCGTCGCGTACGCCCACGCGCTCGCCCTCGACGCGGGAAACGCGGAGCTCCACCTCAAGGCCGGGTTCGTCGCCGAGAAGATGGGGCATCCGAACGAGGCGCTCGCGCTGTACGACCGGGCGACGCAGATCGCGCCGACGGCGAAGCAGGCGTGGGTGAGCCGGGGGCTCGCGCTCCTCGCGACGGGACGGCCGGACGACGCCCAGGCGAGCTTCGACCGGGCCCTCTCGATCGACTCCGATTTCGACGCCGCGAAGGAGGGGAAGCGGATCGCCCTCCAGCGCACGCGCGAGTCCCAGATCGAGCGGTTCGGCCGGGAGGCGCTCCTCCTCGAGGCGCGGCTCAACCGGCCGGTGGCGAAGAACGACCTGTTCGTGACGCTCCACGTGCCGTACGACCTCCTCGAGCCGGTCCTTTCGGCGCTCGGTCGCGACGCGGGGGTCCGGCTCGACCGGCTGACCGAGGCCGAGATCCGCGACCTGGAGGCGCAGAGCTACCAGCTCATCACGAGCGCCCTCGAGCGCCGGCCCGACGGGCTCGAGCGGCGGGGGCTCTCGCTCGCCGACGTCGCCGTGCTGAGCCCCCCGACGGCGACGCTCGGCCAGATCCAGCGCGGCTTCGCCTACCTCAAGGCGGTCCTGGAGGCGGACCTTCGGCCCGAGAACCTTAGGCTCACGCCCGATGTGGAGGAGCTCGCCCGCCGGGGGCTCGAGCTCCCCGAGTCGGAGCGGACGGTCTTCCAGCTCGTGCGCCGGCTCAAGGTCGGGCTGTTCCGCGCCCGGATCATCAAGGTCGTCGAGACCGCCGGCACCGCCGTCCACGCGCCGCTCCCGACGCTCGACCTCGGAGGGCTCGGCGGGGACGCCGCGGCGGGGGCGGGCCCGGCCGGCGCGCCCGAGGCGTTCTTCTCCCCGGAGAACGTCCCCGCGCCCCCGGTCGCCGCCGCGCCGCCGGCGCACGCCTCCGGCGGTCGCGGGGCCGACGGCCGGCCGGTCCGGTGCGTGGGATGCGGCGGCCTCGCCACGATCGTCCACGACTGCGGGGCGCCGATCTGCCCGCACTGCGTCGCGGAGTTCAAGACGTGTCCCAAGTGCGGCCATCCCGTCGACGGCCGGTCGAGCCGGCCGATCGCCGGGAGCGCGGGCCATCCCCGCGGGGCGGCGTCGCGCGCGGCCGAGCCCGCGAAACCGGCCGCGGCCCACGCGGCGCCGGCCCGGAAGCCGGCCGCCCCGCCCCGGCCGGCGGTCAAGCCGCCCCCCGCGGACCGGCCGAAGGAGGCGCCGCCGGCGGCGTCCCCCGCTGCGGCCGAACCGCCGCCGCCGCCCCGGCCCAAGCGCGAGCGCGCCGACGACGAGCCCCGCCTGTAGCGCCCCGGGCGCCGCGGGCGGACGAACGCTGATATACGGGTCCGGGCCATCTCGCGGGCAGGGTCCGATGGGCGGCCGGTTCGATCGACGCGGGGCCGCCTACCCGGGGCTCGCCGTCGCCGGGCTCCTCCTCGTCGCGGCAGCGCTTCTGTTCCTCGTCCTCTACCTCGCCCTCCCGGCCCACGATCACTTCGGCGCCCTCGTCGCGATCGGGATCCTCGCGCTCGTCTTCGGCCTCGCGAGCTACCTCGCCCGGGCCCTGAGCGTCGACCCGGCGCCCGCGCGACTCGCGTGCTACGGTTTCCTCGGCATGGGGTTCGCCGTCCTTCTGCTCACGATCGGCCTCAACGTCGGCAACCAGCTTTCCCTGATCGGCCAGCTCGCGGTCCTCGTCGTCCTCGTGCTCCTGATCGCCGGGGTCGCCGCCTTCGCGGGCTGGCGATCGACGCGGCTCGGCGCCGAGTCGCGGCGGCTCGAGCACCGGGCCGAGTGGGCCCACTCGACGCCGCCGAACGCGTTCGACTACGCGGCGGCGAAGGAGCCCGCCCCCGCCGACCCGTCGCCCGCCCCCGGAGGGAAGCCGTGAGCGCTCCGCCGCCCGCCCCGGGACCGACGACCTGCCCCGCGTGCCACGCGCCGGTCGCGGCGGGGGCCCGGTTCTGCGCCGCGTGCGGCGCGTCGCTCGCCCCCGCCCCGCCGGCCGCCGCGGGCGCGCCGCCGGTCGACATCCGCTCGGTCGTCGACGCCGACCGGGGCGTGCTGAAGCGGCTCCAGATGCTCATCCCCGGCTTCCGCGGGTACCGCGAGGGCGAGGACATCCGGGAGGCCGACAGCCTCCTGCGTCTCCAGGTCGCCGACCGGGTCCACCGGTCCGCGGCCGCGATCCAGGGGTGGCGCACCGCGCTCACGAACCAGGGGCAGTTCGCGTCACTCACCTCCCTCGCCGACGCCCTCGCCGACCTCCAGCGGCTCGAGGGCGAGATCCGCCACGCGGAGCAGGGCTACACGGGCATCTCGCCCGCCGTCCGGCTTCGGCCGGAGCAGCTCGACCGGCTGTACGAGTACGACTACGGGTTCGCCGCGGCGGCGAACGATCTCTGGGCGACGGCCGGACCGATCGCGACGTTGGCCCCCGGCGCCGACGCCGCGGGCCTGCTCGCGAAGATCCAGACCCAGGTGAAGGCGCTCGACCAAGCGTTCCGCGCGCGCCGGGACGCGGTCGAAGGGATCCGCGTCGGCTAGCGCGAGGACCGAGGGAGAGGAGAGCGGAGCATGGTCACGAACAACCCGATCCCGCCGAAGGGCGGCAGCCTCATCGGCGCGACGACCGTCGTCTGGGAGGACGCGTACAAGGGTCCCAACGTCGTCTGGCGCGTTCCCCGGAACATCCGGTACGGCGACAACGTGGTCGTCCGCGAGGACGAGACCGCGGTCTTCTACCGGGACGGGAAAGTGCTCGCCTACCTCGAGAAGCCCGACCGGTACGCGCTCACGAGCCTCAACGCCCCGCTCGTGGGCGGCCTCATCCGCGCCCTCTCCGGCGTGCAGCAGGAGGCGGAGGTGTACTACCTCCAGCGCCGCATCTTCGACGGCAAGTTCGGAAGCTCCGAGCCGTACGCGTTCCGCGACCCGGACTTCGGCCTCGTCAACCTGCGGGTGTACGGCGACTACCGCTGGAAGGTCGGGGCGCCGGACCTGTTCATCAACCAGTTCGTGGGCACGTTCGGCGCGGCGACGACGCCCCTCGTCGAGTCCCGCCTCCGGGACCAGATGGTCCTGCTCGTCTACAACTCCCTGGGGAAGCTCAAGGACCAGGGGATGCACGTGACCGACCTCGCGACGTCGCTCCAGACGATCGAGCAGGCGGTCCTCGGCTTCGCGCCCGCCCACTTCGGCCCCCTCGGCGTCGAGATCGTGCAGCTGCAGGGGATCTCGGTCAACCTCCCCGACGAGGTGCAGACGGCGATCGACACGCGCTCCAAGCTCAACGTCCTCGGCGTGAACTACCTCCAGTACCAGGCCGGCCAGGCGATGACGACCGCCGCGGCGAACCCGTCCGGGGGCGCGGGGACGCTCGCGAGCGCGGGCGTCGGCCTGGGTGCCGGCCTCGGCATCGGCTACGGGATGGCGGGCAACATGGGCGGCGCGTTCGCGACGACCGCGGCGCCGAGCGTGCCGTGCGCGAAGTGCGGCCAGATGATCCCGCCGAACGTGCGGTTCTGCCCCTCGTGCGGCGCACCGGCGGGGGCCGCCCCCGCGGCCGCCCCGGGTACCCCGTGCCCCAAGTGCGGCACCGCGATCCCGGCGGGCGCGAAGTTCTGCCCGAACTGCGGCGCCGCCGCCCCACCGCCGACGCGCAGCTGCCCCAAGTGCAACGCGACCGTCGCCGGGACGGCGAAGTTCTGTCCGAGCTGCGGGGCCCCCCTCGGCTAGCCGCTCCCGCGGAGGTGGCCTTCCCGTGAACTGTCCCCGGTGCGGAACGCCGCTCCCCGACCAGGCCCGCTTCTGCTACGCCTGCGGCGCCTCGCTCGCCGGCCCGGGCCCGGTCGGCGGCCCGCCGCCACCTCCCCCGCCCCCGCCACCGCCCCCGGGCGCGGCCGCGCCGGCCGCCGCGCGCGTCGGGGCCGCCGGCGCGTCGTCGCTGAAGTGCCCCAACTGCGGCGCCCCGATCCATCCGGTCTTCGGCGACATGGTCGTCTCGTGCGAGTACTGCGGGAGCTCCGTCTCCCTCGGCGCCGACGGCTGGAAGGCGATCATGAAGCACACCCTCCTCCCCGCGAAGGTGACGACGGCGGCGGACGCCCTCGCCGTCGTGCACCGGTACATCGATACCGGGTTCTTCCACCGCAAGGCGTTCGAGGAGTCGCGGATCGTGGAGGAGCGGCTCTCCTACGTGCCGTTCTGGATCGTGCCGGTCTCGGCGACGACGAACTACGTGTACACCGACGTCGCCGTCGGGGTCGGCTCGACGGTCGCGACGTTCGCCGCCGCGGAGATGCTCGGGAGCGCCCTCGGCGGCGGGCGGCGCGGCGGGTTCGTCCCCGTGCCGGTCATGATGGGACCGCCCGTGAACTCGAACCGGCAGGACACGATCGTCGGCGCCTACGAGTTCCCCGTCGTGGCGGTGAAGGCGATGAGCGCCTACCAGCCGAAGGAGTACCAGTTCGCGCTCGCCGACCGCACCCTGTTCGACCGGAAGGCGATCCCGGACGGCGTCCCGGTCTTGAACGGGGACCTGGGGGAGGACGCGGCGAAGTTCTCCGCCCGGTCGTACGTGCTCCAGCTGCAGAGCGAGGCGGCCCACAAGAAGCACTCGATGGTGAGCCAGCTCCACTGCGACGTCCAGCTGAGCGACGCCGAGCTCCTCCACGCCCCGATCTACTACTACGTCCTCGACCGGAAGGGCGCGAAGTCGACGGTCCTCGTCGACGCCCACGCGGGCGCGGTCATCCGGACCATCGGTCCGTAGGCGGCGGCGGGCGGAGCCGGACCGCGTAGCGGACCGGCGTGCGCTTTCGCGCGTGGCTCCAGTAGCCGCACCGCCCACACTCGAGCCCGATCGCGATCGTCCCGCCGGTGAGGGTCCGGTTCCGGATCGGCTTCAGCGGTCCGTCGCAGACGGGGCACGCCGACCGGCCCGGGCCCGGGGCCCGCTCCGCGAAGACGACCGCGAGGCGGACCGCGCCCGCCTCGAGAAGGATCCGCCGGGCCCGCCGCGCGCCGACGGCGGGGCGCGCGCCGGCCCGCCCGAGCTCCCGGTCGAGGGCGTCGAGGAACGCGCGCTGGCTGTCGAACGCCCCGCGGCCGGACGCCCCCAGCCGGCGGGCGGCGGCGACGATGTCGTCCTCCGGGGCGGGCCGCGCCGCCGGGCGCCGCCTAGCCCGCGCCGCGGCGGCGGCCCTCGCGCGCCCGGATCTCCTCCTCGTAGAATCTCCGCGCGAAC
This sequence comes from Thermoplasmata archaeon, assembly GCA_035502055.1. Taxonomy (GTDB): domain Archaea; phylum Thermoplasmatota; class Thermoplasmata; order Lutacidiplasmatales; family UBA184; genus Lutacidiplasma. The sequence continues at coordinate 35,690 of DATJVB010000108.1, forward strand.
CGGGTCTCCTCGGGGCCGATGCCGATCGGGCCCCCGCCGCCGTCGGCGAAGTAGCGGAGCAGGGCGGCCGCGCTCGCGAGCTTCACCGCGCGGGACTTGAGCCGCGGGGAGAACTTGGGGGCCCGCGGGCCGGCGAGCGCCGCCTCCGAGACGGCGCGGAGCTCCTCGTACAGGGCCGGCTCGAGGCGGACGGGCCGGACCGGGAACCGGTGCGCGAGGAGCGGGTGGCGGGTCTCGATCGCGTGGACGAGGACCAGGTGGTCGCGGATCGCGGTCGCCTCGGCGAAGTCGATCCGGCCGAGCTCGAGCCGCTCCGCGCTCGCCTCGACGGCGCGGAACCGCTCGCGGGTCATCGGGTGGAACCGCAGCAGCATCCGGTCCTCGAGGGCGGCGAAGTTCGGGTCCGCGATCGTCGTCCAGTAGTCCGACCCGCCGCCCGCCCGGACGTTGTAGTTCACGGAGAAGAACGAGCGGAACGTGTAGGGACCGACGGTGCCGAGCGTCGTCTCCCACTTCACCTCGCGCTGCTCCATCACGAGCTTGAGCGGCTCGACCATCCCGCGGTACTTGAACCAGTCATTGAACTCGGGGACGATGAAGTTGAACGTGCGGCCGGTGTACGCCGCACCGACACGCAGGAACTGGACGGGCGTGATCCCCCCGCAGTACCGGTTCCGGCCGGGGAGGCCGTGCGCCGGCACGCCGCTCCGGGGGTTCCCCCGGATCATGTCGTCGATCGAGAACGTCTTCCCCGTCCCCGGCGGACCGAACAGCGCGAGGTGGAACCCGGTCGTCCCCGTCGTCCGGCCGGTCGGGGCGACGAGCGGCACGTCCGCGAGGGCGTACTGCTGGACGAGCGCGATGAGCGAGTCGACGGCGAGCGCCTCCCCGAACAGTCCGGCGAGGTACGCCTCCAGCCGCGCGACGGAGAACCCTCGTCCGAAGGCGATCGTCTCCTCCAGCCGGTCGGTCAAGACCTCCCGGAGCGCCGCGAGGAACTCGCCGTCCATCGCGTGGATCTCGGCGGGCTCGTTCGGGGCGAACGGCTCCGGCTCGGCCGACCCGTCGGACGGGCCGATCCCGGCGCGGATCGCCTCGCGGAGAGCGTCCGGGAACGGGACGACGTAGACGCGGTCCGACCGCCCCTCGGGGATCTCCTCCAGGAGTCCCCGCCGACGGAGCCGCGCGAGGAGGCGGCCGGGGTCCTCGAAGATCCGCTCGCGCAGGAGCCGTCCGCGGAGCTCGGTGAGGCGGAACCGGGCCGGCGTTGCGGGGAGCCCGCGGACCTGGCGACGGCGGTCCGCCTCCGCGACGATCGTGGCGAGCAGCCGGGCGATCGCCATCTCCGCGGGCTCGATCGCGAGGGCCCCGGAGGCCGCCACGGCCGGGCGAAACCCCGGTTCGCCGTATAGTCGCATCGCTCGAGGCGGCGACCGGTTCCGGGCGAGGCTTATCTATCGCGCCGGGGGTCGGGCGGCGTGGCCCGCTCCTCCTCCGCCTACGAGCGGGAGCTCAAGGAGCTCCTCCAGGGCGACCGGGCGACGCTCCAGCGGTACACGCGGGCGCTCGGTCCGGCCGAGCGCGCCGCCGTCGGCCGCGCGGGCGACGCGCCGTTCCTCGTCGTCCGGGCCGCGGGCTCGCTCGGGTTCGATCTCGTCGCCCTCCGGAGCGAATTCGCCTTCCCCGTCGAGGTGAAGGCGTCCGGCGCGGAGACGATCCACTTCTCCGCGGCGAGCGGCCGGGCGGCGGAGCAGCTCGAGGCGCACCGGCGGGCCGTCGACCGCGTCGGGCTCGTCGTGCTGTACGCCTTCCGTCGCGTCGGCCACCGGTCGGGGGACCCGTGGCGGCTCTTCGCCGCCCCGACCGGCCGGCGGACGGGGCGGATGGGCCTCCTGGCCCGGCGGCTGCCGGTCGTCGACACGACCCGGCACGGGAACGCGGTCCTCCGGTGGAGCGACGGGCTCCCCCTCGCCGCGTTCCTGCACGAGATCGCCGAGCTCACCGACGACGGCGGGGGCCGAGCGTGACGATCTCGATCCGCGCCGCGACCGTCGGACGGTTCGGCCGCCGCCCCGAGCCGCTCCTCGAGCTCTTGGCCGAGGCGGGCGCCGCGGCGCTCGAGTCGGCGCCCGCGGGACCGATCGACCGTCTCGTGGTCGGCGCGATGGCGCCGGGTCCGCTCGCGGGCGAGGAGAACCTCGCCGCCCGGCTCGCGGACCGGCTGGGGCTGCCCGTGCCGGGCGGGGTCCGCGTGGACGCCGCCTCGGCGAGCGGGGCGGCCGCCTTCCACTCGGCGGTCACGGCGATCTCGGGCGGCCGGGCCGACCGGGTGCTCGTCGTCGCCGGCGAGCGCATGACCGGGCGGCCGACGCCCGAGGTGACGACGGTGCTCGCGCGGTCGCTCGCCGCGGAGGAGCTCCGGGCGGGGGCGACGATGCCGGGCCTTGCGGCGCTCGTGGCGCAGGTGTACCTCGAGCGGCACGGCCTCGCCGCGACGGTCCTCGACCGCGTCTCGGTCCGGGCCCGCCACGCCGGCGCCCGGAACCCGAACGCGCACCTTACGACGGCGGTCGACGCGGAGGCGGTCCGCGAGAGCCGGCCGATCGCCCCGCCGCTCCATCTCTTCCACTGCGCGCCGATCTCCGACGGGGCCGCGGCGGTCGTCCTCGAACGGTCCGACGAGGGGGTCCCGGTCCTCGGCCTCGGCGAGGCGTTCGACGCGGTCGCCCTCGGGGACCGGGAGAGCCTCGACGGCTTCCGCGCGACGCGCGAGGCGGCGCGCCGCGCCTACGAGATGGCCCGGATCACGCGGAAGGGCGTGGGGGTGGCGGAGCTGCACGACGCGTTCGCCCCGTTCGCGCTCCTCGACGTGGAGGACGTCGGGCTCGCGGGCCCGGGCCAGGGCCCGACGTGGTTCCCGGCCGACCCCACCGCCCCGACGCCGATCCCGGTCAACCCGTCGGGCGGCCTCCTTGCGCGCGGCCATCCGGTCGGCGCGTCGGGGCTCGCGCAGATCGCCCTCGTCTCGGCGCAGCTCGCCGGGACGGCCGGCCCCGTCCAGGTCGACGTGGGCGGCCCCGCCGGGCTCGCCCAGTCGATCGGAGGCCTCGGCTCCCACGTCTTCATCACCCTCCTCGGCCACCCGGAGCA
>DATJVB010000109.1:0-26281 GCA_035502055.1 Thermoplasmata archaeon
GGGGGTGCGACCTCTCCTACTCGTACGTCCAGATCAACGCGGCGTACCGGACGTGAGCGGATGATCGATTCCCCCGACGTCTGGGTCCTCAAGATCGGCGGCGACGAGCTCCGACCGGGCCCGGCGCTCGCGCGCGTCGCGCTCCTCGCGGCGCAGGCGTCCCGCCGCGGCCGATCGCTGGTCGTGGTGCACGGGGGCGGCGACGAGGTGACCGAGCGGGCGGCCGCGCTCGGCCTCGCGACCGAGAAGCGCGGCGGACAGCGCGTGACCGACGAGGCGACGCTCGAGGTCGTCGTCGAGGTGCTCGCGGGCCGCGTGAACGCGCGGCTCACGAACGCCCTCGAGGGCGCCGGCGTCCCGGCCGTCGGTCTCACCGGCGTGTCCGGCGGACTCCTCCGGGTCCGTCCGGCCGGCGTGCCGCCGGGGAGCCTCGGCTGGGTCGGGGACCCGACGGCGGTCACGACGCGCCTCCTGCGCAAGCTCCACGCGGAAGGGTTCGTCCCGGTCCTCGCCTCCCTCGGCGCCGACGCCGACCACCGGATCCACAACGTCAACGCGGACCTCGCCGCCGCCGCGGTCGCCGGCGCGATGCGGGCGGCGCTGTTCCTCGTGACGGACGTCCCGGGCGTCAAGGACGCGTCGGGCGCGGTCCGCCCTTCGGTCTCGCCCGCCGAGGCGCGCCGGCTGATCGCGACCGGGGTCGCCGCCGACGGGATGGCCCCCAAGCTCGAGGCCGCGCTCCGCGCGACGGCCCACGGGGCGCCGGTCGCGTGGATCGGCCCCCTCGAGGCGCTCTCCGACGCCGGACCCCGGCCGGGCGCCGGCTCCTTCGTCGCGGGCGGCCCGCGCGCCGTCCCGACCCTCCCGATCCTCCCTCGCCGACCGGCGCCGGGGGGCCCGTAGATGACCGAACGCGCGACGGAAAGACGCAACGTGGTGCTCGCCTACTCCGGTGGACTCGACACGTCCGTCGCGATCCCGTGGCTCGCGGAACGGTACGCGGCGGACGTCACGTGCCTCACCGTCGACGTCGGCCAGCAGGGGGAGCTCGAGGGGGCGCTCGACCGGGCGCGGACGAACGGCGCCCGGGCGACGCGCCTCGTCGACGCGAAGGCGACGTTCGCGACGGAGTTCCTCTGGCCCGCGGTGCGCGCGAACGCGATGTACCAGGGGATCTATCCGCTCTCGACGGCCCTCGCCCGGCCCCTCATCGCCCGGACGCTCGTCGAGGTCGCGACGGAGCTCGGCGCCGACGCGGTCGCCCACGGCTGCACCGGGAAGGGGAACGACCAGGTCCGCTTCGACGTCGCCGTCCACACCCTCGCCCCGCACCTCGGGGTGATCGCGCCCGTCCGCGAGTGGAACATGAACCGGGAGGAGGAGCTCCGCTACGCGGCCGAGCACCGGCTCGCGATCCGGGCGACGGCGGCCTCGCCGTACTCGATCGACGAGAACCTGTGGGGGCGCAGCATCGAGGGGGGCCGCCTCGAGGACGCGGCCGCCCCCGCGCCGGAGGAGGTGTTCGACTGGACCGGCCACCCGGAGTCGTGGCCGCGCGACCCCGAGCTCGTCACCGTCGGCTTCGAGCGCGGGGCGCCGGTCGCGCTCGACGGCCGCCCGATGCCGCCCGTCGCGCTCATCCGCGCGATCGGCGCGGCGGCCGGGCGCCACGGCGTCGGCCGGATCGACCACGTCGAGGACCGGGTCGTCGGCATCAAGTCCCGCGAGACGTACGAGTGCCCCGCGGCGGTCGCCCTCGTCGAGGCGCACCGGGCCCTCGAGGGGCTCGTCCTGCCGCGGGACCTCCTCTCGTTCAAGGCGGGCGTCGACCGCCGGTTCGCGGAGCTCGTCTACGAGGGGCTCTGGTACTCGCCGCTGCGCGAGGCGCTCGAAGCGTTCGTCGCGTCGACCCAGGAGGTCGTCACCGGCGAGGTGACGCTCCGGCTCCACCAGGGGTCCGTCCGGGCCGTCGGCCGGTCGTCGGAGTACTCGCTCCTCGACGCCGACCTCGCCACCTACGGCGCGACGAGCCGGTTCCCCCAGGAGCTCGCCGTCGGCTTCATCCACCTCTACGGACTCCCGAACCAGATCGCCCACGCGCGCCGCGCCCGGGCGGTCCAGGGGACGAAGGCGACCGGTGCTGCGCGAGCGATTCTCCCGGCCGCTTAGCGACGCCGCGCTCGCGCTGTCGGCGTCGACGGACGAGGACCGGGCGCTCCTCGCCGTCGACCTCTGGGGGTCGCTCGCGCACGCCCGGATGCTCGGCGCGACGGGGCTCGTCCCCGCGCGGTCGGCCCGGCGCCTCGAGGCCGGGCTCGCCCGGATCGCCCGGGCCGTCGACGCGGGCCGGTTCCGCCTCGACCCCGCCCTCGAGGACGTCCACCTGAACGTCGAGCGGGCGCTGACCCGCGCGATCGGCGACGACGGCGCGCGCCTTCCGACGGGCCGGAGCCGCAACGACCAGGTCGCGGTCGATCTCGCCCTCTACCTCCGCGACCGGCTCCTCGACCTCGAGGCGGCGACGGCCGAGGTCGCGGACGCGCTCCTCATGGCGGCGCGGGGCCCCGACGGGGGCCGGACCGTCGCCGCCTGGACGCATCTCCAGCCCGCGCAGCGGGTCTACTGGGCGCAGCTCCTCGGCTCGCACGCGCTCCGGTTCGTCCGCGACGCGGAGCGGTTCGCCCGCCTCCGGGCGACGCTCACCGACTGTCCCCTCGGGAGCGGCGCGATCGCCGGCAGCAGCCTCCCGCTCGACCGCGCCCTCGTCGCCCGGCTCCTCGGCTTTTCGCGGCCGGGCCCGTCGTCGATCGACGGCGTCTCGGACCGCGACGCGGGCGTGGAGGCGCTCCTCGGGATCGCGCTCGTCGCGCTCCACGCGAGCGCCCTCGCGGAGGAGCTCGTCGTCGGATCGATGCCCGAGCTCGACCGGGTCCGGCTCGACGACGCGTTCGTCACGACGAGCTCGCTCATGCCGCACAAGCGCAACCCGGACACGGCGGAGCTCGTCCGCGCGTCGGCGGGCCCGGCGCTCGGGCGGCTCGTCGCGATCTTCACCGTCCTCAAGGGGGTCCCTATCGGCTACCAGCGCGACCTCCAGGTCGGGAAGCCGATCCTGTTCGACGCCGTCCGCGACGCCCGCACGGTCCTCGCGGCCGTCGCCCCGATGGTCGCGTCGGCGCGGTTCAAGGACGGCGCGGCGTTCCCCTCCCAGCCGACGGCGTCGGTCGAGATCGCGGACGCGCTCGTCCGGGCCGGCGTCCCGTTCCGCCGCGCCCACGCCCGCGTCGGCCGGTTCCTCGCCCGGCGGACCGAACGGGCGCTCACCGACGCCGAGGTGCGGGCCGCGTTCCCCGAGCTCGCGGGCTTCTCCCTCCCCGGCCCCGCGGAGGAGCCCGAACGTCGGACGACCCGGGGCGGCTCGGCCCGCGCCGAGGTCGACCGGCTCCTGGGGGAGGTCGCGGCCCGGGTCCGCGCGGTCAACCGCCGCGCCGATCGGGAGCGCGCCCGTCTCGCGAAGCTGCGCCGGGCCCTCGGCGCCCCGGCCGCGTCGGCGGGCCCGGGGCGGTCGGTTACGTCCCGACGGTCTCCTCTTCGCCCGCGGGGACCGTCGCGGCGATCGGGTCGACGCGCCCCGTGAGGGCGCCCTGCAGGAGCACCGATCGCTCCCGGGGCGTGAGGCCGGGATGCTGGCCGTACAGGTGGATCTCGAGGCTCGCGCGCGTCGCGTAGTCGCGCGCGCAGACCGGGCAGAGGAACGTCTGGACGGCGCCCTGGAACCGGGGGCAGCTGCAGCCGAGGACGTGGCACGGCATCGGCGTCGTCCGGTCCCGGGGGCGGCTGAAGTGCCGGCGGACCCGGCCGTCCTGGGGGGCGAGCAGGTAGTGGCTCGCGCGCAGATGCTCACAGTCCCGGCACGGTAGGAGGCGCAGATGCCGCCGCTGGGTGACCACGGACTCGATCGCTCCTCGCGCGTTCGACGCCGCCGGACGCCGGAGTCCCGTCTCCGCGCCCGTGACGCCGCTTCCGACGGCCTCCTCTCCCGTTGCCCCAATATATCCCGGGTGTCTCCCACGCGACACCGGCACATCCGGGTGCGACAGGCCGGGCCCGGGCGTCGGGGGCCGTGCCCGGGCGGGGGCAAACGTTGAAGCGCGGCACCGGCGTGGGCCCCCGACCGCGCGCGGCGCGGACGGGTCGGCGATGCCGCAACCTCCGTCGGGCGGGCCGACCGCGGCCGAGGTCACCCGCCGGTACATCGAGGACCACCCGGCGATCCGCGACTGCCTGTCGTTCGACATCGTGAACTTCACCTCCCTCGCCCGGAAGATCCGGGCGGAGACGGGGCTCGCGAACCAGGAGGCGATCGAGGTCGCGTGCCGGCGCTACCAGCGGCAGATGCGCAGCGACCGGCCGCTCGAGGAGCGGGTCCTCGACGTCGTCCGCGCCTCCCGGCTCGAGGTCCGCACCCGCGTCGCGATCATCACCGCCCGGAACGACTGGGAGATGCTCGGCCAGGTCCTCGAGACCGGCCGGCACCTGCTCGCGGACCGCCGCCATCTCCTCCAGCTGCTCGAGGGCCCCGGGGCGCTCACGATCCTCTGCGAGGAGGACCTCGTCGACGCGGTCGTCGCGTCGATCGGCAAGCGGTCGACGCTCGGGGTCCACCTGCACCTCTCCGCCCTCACGGTCCGGAGCCCGGACCGGATCGTGGAGACGCCGGGCGTCCTCGCGTTCCTCGCGGGCGCCCTCTTCCGCGCGGGGATCAACAGCCTCGAGCTGATGAGCGTCTACACCGACTCGACGTTCGTCGTGCGCGAGGAGGATGTCCTCCACGCGTTTCGGGTCCTCTCGTCGCTCGTCCACCCGCCCGCGGAGCCCGGCGACGGCCCGGCCGCGTGAACTCGGTTCCCACCGGCGGGCCGCCGCCGGAGAAGTATATATGGGACCGAGGTTAGGCATCTCCCCCGAGCCGAGGTCGGTCCTCCCTCGGGCAGCGGTGACGTGGATGCACGAAATCGGGCGTGGGTACCGGGGCTCCGCGGGGCGCGAGGCGCGCGCTCTCACCCCGATCGTGTCGGTCGTCGTGATCGTGATCGTCCTCGCCGGGGTGGGCGTCGCCACCTACGGCGTGATGGGCGGCTTCTCCTCCCCGTCGGCCGCCACCTGCCAGCCGATCACGTCGCCCGTCTGCGGCACGTACGCGAACCTCCACGACGTGAGCCTCCTTCTCCCGTTCTCGTCGGTCCAGCAGGGCGCCGGGGTGCCGTTCACCGTGAGCCTGCCGTCGGGCGAGACGGCAAGCAAGTACACGGTCTACTTCGGCGACGGCGCGTCGCTGAACGCGACGAGCTCGCTCTTGAGCCACAACTACACCTCCCCCGGCACGTACCTCGTCGAGGCGACGGCCGTCGTGAACGGCCTGGTCCACGACAACCTCGAGACGCTCTCCCGCCTCACCGTCACCCCGTCGTTCACCGCGAACCAGATCGGCGCCCTGCCGACGGTCTCCGGCCAGATCCTCTCGAACACGTCGAGCCCGACCGTCGGGCTCTCCCCGACCGCGGTGATCGCGGCGGGCGAGTCCGTCACCTTCTCGGGGTCGTACACGGGCGAACCGACGAACCCGGCGTTCGTCGCCCTGCCGCCCCGGCTCGCGAGCACGGCCGGCCCGGTGACCGTCACCTCCCACGGGAACGCGACGGCGGTCGGGTCGGAGACGTTCACCACGCCCGGGACGTACCTCGTCACCTTCGTCGGCTCCGCCACCAACGGCACCGTCGGGACCGACGGCAACGTGACGGGCGGCGCGACGCTCTACCTCAACTACACGTGGACCGTCTTCGTCGCCGCCGTGGGGACGCACGCCGGCGTCGCGGGGACGCTCACCCACTTTAGCCCCCACCCGGGGACGATCGTCGACTACGAGCTCGCGCCCGGCGGGGCGCTCTCCGAGGACCCGGCGATCGACTACGAGACCGTCGGCTACGAGCCGATCCTCAACGTGTACCAGACGCTCATCTCCTACAACGGGTCGCTCACCGGCCCGTCGCCGATCAACTTCGTCCCGGTGCTCGCGACGTGCGTCCCGGGGAGCGCGGAGTGCGCGAGCCTCTACAACGGCAACACGCTCGTCAGCGGCTGGAACTACACGTTCGTGATCCAGGGGAACACGAGCTTCTACGACCCGGCGACGCACGCGTCGTGGGGCGTCTGGCCGACGGACGTCGTCTTCTCGATCGCCCGCACGCTCGGGTTCTCGACCCTGCCGTCGACGGAGTCGAACAACGGCTGGATCATCGCCCAGTCGCTCCTCAACGGCGGCAACGTCACCTGGAACTCGATCCACGCGACGTACAACAACACGCCGTCGAACGTCCTCGGCGCGATGACGATCAACGACTCGTCGCTCTGCCCCGCCGCGGCGCTCCAGGCGCCGAACCACGGCTGCGTCACGTTCCACGTCAACGGCCACCACCACGACTGGCCGTACTTCTTGGAGCTCATCGCCGACCCGCTCGGCGGCTCCGTCGTCCCGTGCGGCTGGTTCAGCGCGCCCGCCCAGGGGGCCGGGATCCCGTACTGGACCCGCGGCAACGTGACCGGCGCGGGCGACCACCCGTGCGCCGCCCCCGGAACGCCCGGGTGGGGGCTCTCGGCGTCGAAGGTCCCGGTCCTCGGCTGGGACCAGTGGGAGCAGTTGGGCTCGGGCGCGTTCGGGACGTACCTCGGCCACGTGCAGTACAACATGGTCGGGAGCGGCCCGTACTACCTCTCGCAGTACATCATCGGGCAGTCGTTCTCGCTCGCGGCGAGCCCCGGCTACGGGCAGAACCCCGACTGCACCTGGACCGGGTGCGAACCCCCGGCGGGCCAGTACGCCTCCGGCGTCGACGTGACGTGGGAGACCCAGGCGACGCAGGGCGAGCAGGCGTACGTGAACGGGGTCGCGGACCACGCGACGATCCCGTCGACCGACTTCTCCCTCCTCCTCGAGCTGATCGGGCAGGGGAAGGCGATCGCGATCAACGCCCCCACGCTCACCATCGGCTTCTACCCGTTCAACCTCCAGTTCAACTTGGGCGGGGCGCAGAAGCTCACGACGCAGCAGGTGACGGTCCCGTCGGACTGGTTCAGCTACGTCGGCATGCGCGAGTTCTTCGCCCGGGCGTACCCGTACACGACCGTCCAGACCCAGTTCAACACCCGCGACGGCGTCGTTCTCGGGTTCAACTACGGCGGGGCGATCCCGCAGTTCATGGCGAACTACTACCCGAAGGGGATCCCCTGGCCGAACACCGATCCGTGCACCGACGGGTCGAACCCGAGCTGCCCCACCTACTGGTGGGACCAGATGCAGGACAAGGCCAGCATGTACTACGACCCCGAGGTCGCCGCGTGCACGACGTCGAACCCGTGCGAGTTCCCGCTCGTCGGCGAGACCGGCTCGGCGGCCGGCGACCAGATCCGTCAGCTCTGGGCGAGCGAGCTCTCCCAGCTCACCAGCGGGGCCGTCCAGGTCCAGCCGGTCGACCTCAACTTCGTCGACGTCGTGATCGGCAGCGAGTACTGCGGGCCGTCGCAGTGCCCGATGCCGACGTACGCCCTCGGCTGGGCCCCCGACTACCCGGACCCGACCGACTACGTGGGGCCGCTCTACGAGGCGAACAACACCTACACGTACGGCGACGCGGTCGCCCAGACGCTCTACACGGCCGCGTTCTCCGCGGGCTGCGGCGGCGCGGGGACCGACTACGTCTACTTCGCGTCGCACGACGTGGGGAACAACTGCCAGGGGCCCGCGTACAAGGCGATGCTGACCGCGACGTCGCTCGCGTCGACGGAGCAGAACCTCACGCTGCGCGCGCAGCTCTATGCCTACGCGGAGGAGATCGCGTACCGGCTCTGCCTCTACACCTACACCGGCCAGGACAACGCCGTCGCCTCGATGGCGTCGTGGGTCGACGCGAGCTCGATCAACACGAACGTGACGATCGGCGGCGGCGGCGACACCCCGTTCTTCTGGCTCACCGGCCACGGTGTCCAGTACGCGGGGTCGACGTAGGTCCGCCGACGCCAAACTCTTAATCGGCGGCCGGCGTCGCGCCCTCGTGCCGGCGGACGGGGAACGGTCCGCCGCCCCGGGGCCGGGCGCGATCGCGGGACCGGAGCGGTCGCTCCTGCGCGCCCTCCGCGCGATGCCCGCCGGGACGGTCGCCCCGGAGGCGGAGCTCGCCACCGCGGCCTCGGTCGCGCCCGACGTCGCGCGCGGCGCGCTCCAGCGGCTCCGCGCGAAGCGGCTCGTCGCCGTCGAAGAGCGCTCCGCCCCCCGGCGGACCGTGACGGCCCGGGGCCGCGCGGCGCTCGAGGGGGGGCTTCCCGAGCGCCGGCTCCTCGCGCTCCTCCTCCGCGCCGGACCGGTGGGACCGGACGCGCTCGCCGCCGCGGGGTTGGTCGGGGAGGAGCGGTCGGCCGCGATCGGCGGGCTTCGGCGGCGGGGATTCCTCGCACCGGGGACTCCCTTCTCCCTCGCCCCGGGGGGTCCCGACCCGACGGTGCCGCTCCCGGAGGAGACGGCGCTCGCGGGGGCGGCGGCCGACCCGGCGGCCCCGATGCCCGAGCCGGTGGAAGAGGCGCTCCTCCGTCGCGGGCTCATCGCCCGGGAACGGGTCGTCGACCGGTTCTGGGCCCCGACGGCGGAGGGGCGGGAAACGCCGCTCCCCGACGAGGACGACGACCGGCCGCTCCTCGGTCCCCTCACGCCCGCGCTCCTCGGATCGGGGGCGTGGGCCGGGGGGACGTTCCGGCCGTACGACGTCCGGGCCCCGGTCCCGTTCCTCGGCGGCGCCCGGCCGCACCCGTACCTCGCCTGGCTCGAGGAGTTCGAGGAGATCCTCGTCGGCCTCGGCTTTACCGAGGCCGAGGGACCGCTCCTCGAGACCGAGTTCTGGAACTCGGACGTGCTGTTCATGCCGCAGGAGCACCCGGCCCGCTCGATCCACGACGTCCTCACCGTCCGCGGCGCCGCCGGCCGGCCTCCGCCCGCCGACCTCCTCGGCCGCGTCGCGGCGGTCCACGAGGGCCGGCCGCTCCCGGGCGATACGGCGCCCGTCTCGCGCGGCTGGCGCGCCCCGTTCGATCCTACGATCTCGGCGCGCCCGGTGCTGCGGAGCCAGACGACGGCCGTCTCCGCCCGCTTCCTCGCCGGGCGGCCCGCGCCCCCGTTCCGGATGTACTGCCTCGACCGGAACTTTAGGCGCGAGTCGGTCGATGCGACGCACCACCTCGAGTTCGCCCAATGCGAGGGGGTGCTCGGCCAGCCGGAGGTGTCGATCCGGCACCTCGTCGGCGTCTTCCGGGCCCTCGCCGAGGCGATCGGCGTCCGGGAGCTCGTCTTCCGCCCCGGGTACTTCCCCTTCACCGAGCCGTCGATCGAGGGGTACGTCCGGCACCCGCGCCTCGGCTGGATCGAGGTGTTCCCGGGCGGGCTCCTCCGGCCCGAGGTGCTTCGGCCCCTCGGGGTCGAGGGACCCGTCGCCGCGTGGGGGATCGGCGTCACGCGGCTCGCGATGGTGGCGCTCGGCGTCTCGGACATCCGGGAACTGTTCCTCGACGACGTCGCCCGGCTGTCGCAGGGGGGCGGATAGGCGGTGCCGCAGGCGACGCTCTCCGCGGCCCGCCTGTTCGACGGGGCGGTCCCCCCGACCGCCGACGGGCTCAAGGAGCTCCTGTTCGGAACCAAGGCGGAGCTCGCCGACTGGACCGACGACGAGCTCCGCATCGAGGCAACGGCCGACCGGCTCGACCTCCTCACGGAGGGCGGGCTCCGCGCCGCGCTCGCCCCCCTCCTCCCCGGCCTCCCCCCGCCGGTCCGTCGGGGGCCGCCCGGGCCCGACCACGGGGTCCGGATCGACGTCGACCCGTCCGTCGCGCCGCTTCGGCCGGCGATCGGCGCCGTCCTCGTGACCGCGCCGGCCGGGCGTCCCCTCGACGCGGGCCTGCTCGACGAGGCCGTCCGTTTCCAGGAGCTCCTGCACGCAACCGTCGGCGGCGGCCGCCGGCTCGCGAGCCTCGGGCTGTACCCGATCGACCGGGCGACGCCGCCGCTCCGGTACGCCCTCGCTCCGGTCGGCTCGCTCGCGTTCGAGCCGCTCGATGGCGGCGGGACCGTCGACGCGGCGACGTTCTACGCCCGGCACCCCCTCGCGCAGGCGTACGGCGCCTGGGGCCGCGCGGGGGACGCGTGCCTCGTCCTCGCCGATTCGGCGGGCGGCGTCCTCTCGCTCCCGCCCGTCCTCAACGCGCGGCCCCTCGGGGCCGCCGCGCCGGGCGACGCCCGGCTCCTCCTCGAGTCGACGGGCCTCCTCGAGGCCCGGGTCGTCGACGCGCTCGGCCTCCTCTCCCTCGTCTTCGTCGCGCGCGGGTGGGGGATCCGCCCGGTCCCCGTGGTCCGGGGCGACCGGGTCGATCCCGGCACCGCCGCGACGGAGCCGCGCGCCCTCCCGCTCACGGAGCCGGCGATCCGGGCGGTCCTCGGCGGGGCGATCCCGGCGCCGGAGGTGGAGGCGCTCCTCGGCCGGGCCGGACTCTCGGCGCGGCCCCATCCGGGCGGCGGATGGTCGGTCGCCGTCCCCCCGTGGCGGCCGGACCTCCTCGCCGAGGTCGACCTCGTCGAGGAGATCCTCGTCGCCCGGGGGATCACCGCCGACGAGGGGCTCCTCCTGCCGAGCCCGACGCGCGGCGCCCGGCGGCCCGAGACCCGGTTCCGCCGGCGCGTCGGGACGCTCCTCCTCGGACTCGGATACGTGCCGATCGCGACGCCGACGCTCGTCGACGCGGCGCTCGTCGGCCTCCTCGGCCGCGACCGGGCCCTCGAGGTCGCGAACCCGGTCTCGGAGAAGTTCGCCTACCTCAAGGACGCGGTGCAGGTGTCGCTCGTCGGCGCCCTCGGCCGGAACACCCGGCACGGCTACCCGCAGCGCCTCCAGGAGGTGGGTCCCGTCATCGTCGCCGACCCGTCGGCGGAGGCCGGCGGGACGACGCGCTACCACGCGGGGGTCGTCCTCGCGTCCGACCGCGCGGGGTTCGCGGACGGCGCGGCGGTCGTCGACTACGTCCTCCGGGCCCTCGGGACCGCGGGCGTCCGGGAGCCGGCGACGATCCCCGGCACGATCCCGGGCCGCGCCGCCCGGGTGCGGCTCGCGGGCGAGACCGTCGCGGAGGTGGGGGAGCTCCACCCGCGGGTCCTCGCCGACCGGTCGGTCCCCGTGCCGGTCGCGTGGGCGGAGATCGACCTCACGTCGCTCTGGCCCCTCGTGGCCCGGGAGCGAACCCCTTAAGCCCGCGTCCGGCTCCGACGGCCGATGGCGGCGCGCGGGCGCGACGGCGACGCCCGGAGCCGCTGGAACGGGGCGGCCCGGGCCGCCATCGGCGACCGGGTCGACGCGGGCGCCGTCCCCCTGCTCGCCCCGCCGCCCGACGACCCGGTCGGGCCGTTCCTCGAGCGGATCGGCTTTCCGGGGACGTTCCCGTTCACGCGGGGGATCCACCCCACCATGTACCGCGGCCGGCTCTGGACGTTCCGCCAGTACTCGGGGTTCGGGAGCGCCGCCGAGACGAACCGCCGGTTCCGGTACCTCCTCGCCGGCGGCCAGACGGGGCTTAGCGTCGCCTTCGACCTGCCGACGCAGGTCGGCCTCGATTCGGACCATCCGACCGCGCGCGGGGAGGTCGGCCGGTGCGGCGTCGCGATCACGAGCATGCCCGACATGCGCGCGCTGTTCCGGGGGCTCCCCCTCGACCGGGCGACGGTGTCGATGACGATCAACGCGACGGCCCCGATCCTGACGGCGCTCCTCGTCGGGACGGCCGAGGCGGCCGGCGTCCCCCGGGCCGCCGTCGGCGGCACGGTCCAGAACGACATCCTGAAGGAGTACGTCGCGCGCGGGACGTACATCTACCCGCCGGCGCCGTCGATCCGCCTCGCCGTCGACCTCATCGAGTTCGCGACGCGGGAGATGCCGAAGTGGAACTCGATCTCCGTCTCGGGCTACCACATGCGCGAGGCCGGGGCGACGGCGGCCCAGGAGGTCGCGTTCACCCTCGCGAACGCGGTCGCGTACGCGGCGGCGGCCGCGGCGCGGGGCCTCGCGCCGGACGACTTCCTCCCGCGCGTGTCGTTCTTCTTCTCGTCGGACCGGAACTTCCTCGAGGAGATCGCGAAGTTCCGGGCCGCCCGCCGCCTCTGGGCGTCCGTCGCCCGGGACCGGCTCCACGCCCGCTCGCCGCGGGCCCAGCAGCTGCGGTTCCACACCCAGACGGCCGGCTCGTCGCTCACCGCCCAGCAGCCGGAGCTCAACGTCGTCCGGACGACGTTCGAGGCGCTCGCGGCGGTGCTCGGCGGCACGCAGTCGCTCCACACGAACGCGCTCGACGAGGCGCTCGGGCTGCCGACGGAGGCGTCGGCCCGGCTCGCCCTGCGGACCCAGCAGATCCTCGCGGAGGAGTCCGGCGTCGCCTCGACCGTCGACCCGCTCGCGGGGGCGTACGAGATCGAGGTCCTCACCGACCGCGTCGAGGCGGAGGCGCGCGAGTACCTCGAACGGATCGACGCGATGGGCGGGGCCCTCGCGGCGATCGAGAAGGGGTTCATGCAGGCGGAGATCGCGCGGGAGGCGTACCGGGAGGCGTGCGCCCGGGAGGCGCACCGGTCGGTCGTCGTCGGCGTGAACGAGTTCGCGGACGGCGGCGGATCGTTCGACCTGTTCCCGACGGAGCGGAGCCGGGCGTTCCGCCTCCCGGCCGACCTCGAGCGCCGGCAGGTCGCGTCGGTGCGGCGCCACCGCCGCACGCGCGACCGGCGCCGCGTCGACGCCGCCCTCGCGGCGCTCGCCCGGACGAGCCACGGCGACGGCAACGTCGTGCCGTCCGTGCTCGACGCGGTGAAGGCGGGGGCGACGCTCGGCGAGATCGCGGACGTGTGGCGGGCCGAGTTCGGGGAGTTCACCCCGTCCCGGGCGTTCTAGCGGGGGGACCCGGCACGGAGCTCGACCATCTCGGCATCGCGGTGCCTCGGCTCGACGAGGCGGTCCCCGTCTGGGCGGCGACGCTCGGCACGACCGCGAGCCCGCCCGAGCTCATCGAATCGCAGCGGGTCCGGGTCGCGTTCCTGTCGGCCGGCGCGCCGCACATCGAGCTCCTCGAGCCGACGGACGCGGACTCGCCGGTCGGCCGCTTCGTCCGGGATCGCGGCGGCGGCCTCCACCCCGTCGCGTTCGGGGTCCCCCGCGTCGACGCCGCGCTCGACGCGGTCGCCGCCCGCGGCGGTCGGCTCGTCGACCGCACCGCCCGGCCCGGCGCGCGCGGCCGCCGCGTGGGGTTCGCCCACCCGTCGGCGCACGGGGGCGTCCTCGTCGAGTTCGTGGAGGGGCCGTGAGCGCGATCCGGTCGGTCGACTTGGGGCGGATCTACGACAGCCGCGGCCGGCCGACGGTCGAGGCGCGCGTCGTCGCCGACTCGGGCGCCCGCGGCACGGCGGGGGCGCCGAGCGGCGAGTCGACGGGCCGGCACGAGGTCCAGGCGTTCCCCGACGGCGGCGTCCCGGTCGCCCTCGACCGGTTCCGGGAGCTCGTCCGCCCGCGCCTCGTGGGGGCGGCGCTCGACTTGGGCGGGGTCGACGCCCTCCTCCACGACATCGACGGCTCGCCGCGGTTCGAGCGGATCGGCGGGAACGTCGCGACGGCGGTCTCCGTCGCCGTCGCGCTCACCGTCGCCGACGAGCGGCAGTGCCCCCTGGTCGACGTCCTCCGGCGCCCCGGCGTCGAGCCGGACCGGTACCCGGCGATCGTCGGCAACTGCATGAACGGCGGCCGCCACGCGATCGGCGGGCCCGACATCCAGGAGTTCATCGCCTTCTCCCCCGCGCCGCGGCCCGAGGACGCCATCCGCGCCGCGCTCGCGGTCCACGCCGAGATCGGCTCGGCGCTCCACGCCCGCTACCCGAAGGCGGCCCTCGGCCGCGGCGACGAGGGCGGGTGGGTCGCGCCGATCCCGAACGTGGAGGCGCTCGAGCTCCTCGCGGCGGCGTGCGCCGCGGTCCGGGACCGGCTCGGCGTCCCGGTCCATCCCGGCGTCGACGTCGCGGCGAGCGAACTCTACCGGGACGGCCGGTACCGCTACCGGGAGCAGACCCTCGACGACGCGGGGCAGCTGGGCTTCCTTACCGACCTCACCGACCGGTTCGGCCTCCGCTACATCGAGGACCCGTTCGACGAGGAGGCGTTCGGCCCGACGGCCGAGCTCACCCGGGCCGTCGGCGGCCGGGCGATGGTCGTCGGCGACGACCTCTACACGACGGACGTCGACCGCGTCCGCCGGGGGATCGCGGCCCGGTCGACGAACGCCGTCCTCATCAAGGTGAACCAGGTCGGCACCGTCACCGACGCCGCGCGCGCCGTCGACGAGGCCCGGTCGCACGGGCTCGCGACGGTGACGTCGCACCGGTCGGGCGAGCTGCCGGAGGGCTGGCTCGCCCACGCCGCCGTCGGCTTCGGGTCGGCGGGCTTGAAATGCGGCCTCCTCGGCGGGGAGCGCGTGGCAAAGCTAAATGAACTCCTGCGGCTCGGCGGCGCCACCGGAGCCCCCCGATGACCCCCGACGACGCGATCGCGCCGATGGAGCCGCCCGACGCGACCGACGGGCAGGACATCCTCCCCGGCGAGCTCCTCGTCCCCGAGGAGATCTACCTCACCTCGGGGGTCCACATCGGCACCCAGCAGAAGTCGGCGAGCATGCGCCGCTTCGTCTACAAGGTCCGGTTCGACGGGCTCCACGTCCTCGACATCCGCGAGACCGACCGGCGGATCCGGCTCGCCGCGAAGTTCCTCGCCTCCTTCCCCGCCGACCGGATCCTCGCCGTGTCGCAGCGCCAGTACGGCCAGAAGCCGGTCCGCATCTTCGCGAAGTCGGTCGGCGCCGTCTCGTTCGCCGAGCGGTTCGTCCCCGGCTGCCTCACCAACCCGAACCTCGAGGACTACTTCGAGCCGAAGGTGATCGTCATCACCGACCCCGCGACCGACCAGCAGGCGCTCAGCGAGGCGGTGTCGATCGGCATCCCCGTGGTCGGGCTGTGCGACGTGAACAACGAGACCCGGAACGTCGACCTCGTCATCCCGGCGAACAACAAGGGCCGGGTCGCCCTCGCGACGGTCTACTGGCTCCTCACCCGCGAGCTCCTCAAGGCCCGCGGGGGCCCCACCGCCGAGGCGCCGTACACGCTCGCCATCGCGGACTTCCAGGCGGCGCTCTAGGCGGCCCGCCCCGGACCGCGACCTTTTATCCCAACCTCCGCTCGAACCCCCGTGGGGCGTCCGGGCGGGACCCTCGCGGAGCTGCTCGTCGAGCACGGCGTGCCCGAACGCGGGGCGCGGCTCTACCTCGCGGCGTGCCGCGAGGGTCCCCAGACCGCCGCCGAGCTCGCGCGGCTCGCCTCGCTCCACCGCGTCGAGGCGTACCGGTTCATCCGCGCCCTCGAGCGGGAGGGGCTCCTCCGGGCGACGGCCGGCCGGCCGGCTCGGTTCGTCGCGCTCCCCCTGGAGCAGCTCGTCGACCGGTGGATCCGCCGGACGACGGAGCACCTGGACCGGCTGCGCGGCGACCGGGACCGGATCGTCGCCGACTGGCGGGCCGGCGAGCCCGCGGC
Organism: Thermoplasmata archaeon; assembly: GCA_035502055.1. Lineage (GTDB taxonomy): Archaea > Thermoplasmatota > Thermoplasmata > Lutacidiplasmatales > UBA184 > Lutacidiplasma. The sequence continues at coordinate 15,698 of DATJVB010000109.1, forward strand.
GGCGGCGCCCGACGTGCGGAAGTTCGCCGTCGTCGAGGGCCCCGGCCCGATCCAGCGCCACCTCGCCCGCCGGCTCGACGGCGCGGAGCGCGAGCTGCTGTTCACGGTCCCGCCCGAGACCCTCGCCGCGGCGATCGACGGCGGCGTCGACCGGTCGATCCGCGCCGCCCGGGCCCGCGGGGTGCGCGCGCGCCTCGTGACCGAGGTGACCGGCTCCAACCTCGCCGCCGCGCGGCTGTTCGCGGGCCTCCTCGAGCTTCGGCACGCGACGGCGCCGGTGACGCAGCACGCCGTCCTCGTCGACCGGTCGGCGGCGCTCCTGTATCTGTCGGAGGCGGACGGCCCGGGGAGCCCGGGCGCCCCGGTCGCCCTCTGGTCGACGGCCCCGAGCCTCGTCGCCGTCGCCCGGGAGCAGCACCACCGGCTCTGGGCGAAGGGCCTGCCGTTCCCGCGCCGCCTCCTCGAGCTCGACAACCCGCCGTCGGCCCGGCTGCCGGTCCGCCGGGGGCGCGCGGGGGCGTCGTTCGACCGACTGCGGGAGGTGACGGAGCTCGGGCTGCGCGTCACGGGCCTCCCGAGCGTCGGCTTCGACCTGCCGGACCTCATCCGGACCATCGGCGCGCAGATCGGCCGGGACCTCGCCGCCGACCTCGAGGGGACCGACCCCGACACCGTCGTCCGGTCCCTCACCGACCACTACGCGCGCGACTCCCCGGGGCGCCTCGAGAAGGTCGCCGACCGGCCGCTGACCCTCAAGGTGACCGGCTGCTTCGCGTGCACGCCGCAGGGGACGGAGATCGGGCGGGTCCTCTGCCCGAAGATCCTCGAGACGGTGTTCGAGCGCCGGCTCGGCGGCCGGTGGAGCGTCTCGGCCCCCGACCCGAGGCGCCACGCGGCCCGGGGGTGCGTCTTCGTCGCGACCCCCGGCTGACGCCGTCCGTGCTAGCCCGGCGCACGGTGTAATCGTTGTTCAAACACCAGTGACAGCCGCAGGACTAACTTATATATACGAGTGGTCGGTTGCCCTTGCACGGCAAACATGAAGAGCACTCCATCGCCGGCGCGGCCGGCATCGCGCGCGGCCCGCCCCCGGGACGAACCGCCGGCCACCGCCCCGCCGGAGGACGTCTGCCCCGAGTGCGGCTCCACGCACCTCACCCGCGACGACGTGCGCGGCGAGATCGTCTGCGCCGACTGCGGGCTCGTCGTCGACGCGAGCGCCCTCGTGAGCGACCGGGGGACCCGCGGCAGCAAGGACGATACGGGCCGGGAGGCGCGCGGCTGGGGCCCCGTCATCAGCCCGCTCATGCCGGACAAGGGGCTGTTCAGCGAGATCGGCGTCCCGACGCGGGACTTCCAGGGGAACTCCCTCTCGCGGAACACCTCCCTCAAGTTCTACCACCTCCGCAAGCTCAACCACCGCCTCCGGGCGGCCCGCACGCACCAGCGGAACCTCGTGGTCGCGCTGGGCGAGCTCAACCGGCTCGCCGGCGTCCTCGGGCTCTCCCGCGAGGTGAAGGAGTCGGCGACGTACATCTACCGCCGGGCGCTCGAGCACAAGGCGACGCGCGGCAAGAAGATCGTCGCGCTCGTCGCCGCGAGCGTGTACGCCGCGTGCCGGCAGTGCCACGTGCCGCGGACGATGAAGGAGATCATCGCCCACTCCAAGGCGAGCAAGATCGAGGTCGGGCGCGCCTACACGCTCCTCGCCCGCGAGCTCAAGCTGGGCCTCAAGCCCGTCGAGCCGAGGGACTACCTGGTCCGGTTCACCCAGGACCTCAACCTCTCGAAGGAGGTCCGGCAGAAGGTCCTCGAGCTCCTGGAGCAGGTCGAGCAGGTCTACTCGACGAGCGGCGTCCTGCCGAACGGGATCCTCGCGACGATCATCTACATCGCGTCGAACCTGATGGGCGAGCCGCGCAGCCAGGACCGCATCGCGGCGGTCGCGAACGTGACGCCGGTCACGATCCGCAACCACTACAAGGAGCTCTTGGACCTCCTCGGGCTGCCGAAGAACCTCGCGAACCCGCAGGCGCGCGGGACGGTCCCGCCGATCCTCGCCCGCCCGGCGGGCGCCCGGGTCGACGAGAAGATCGAGGCCGACGCCGTCGCCGCGGGCCCGTAGGACGGCCCCCGCGAGAGCGGACGACTGGATAATTAACCCCGGCCCGCTCCCCCCGCGATGGGCGCGGCCCCGGCGCTGAGCTACTCGTCGATCCGGGCGTACCTCGAGTGCCCGCTCCGGTGGCGGTTCCTCTACGTCGACCGCCTCCCGGAGGCGCCGCGGGGGTACTTCTCGTTCGGACGGACCGTCCACGCGGTGCTGGAGGCGATGATCCGCCCGCTCGTCGAGCCCGCGGACCGGCGCGCCGGGACCCAGGACCGGCAGCGGACCCTCGACGACTGGGGCCGCCGGCGGCCCGGCGACGGCCCGGGGCTCGTCTCGCCGGAGGCGCTCCTCCGCCTCTACGACGCGGAGTGGATCTCCGAGGGGTACGCCTCCGCGGACGAGGAGGCCCGGTACCGGTCGCTCGGCGCCGACCTCCTCCTCCGGTACCGGGACGCGATCGCCGAGAGCCCGCCGCGCCCCGTCGCCGTCGAGGCGCACCTCGAGGCCGAGTGGGAGGGGGTCCGGATCCACGGGTACCTCGACCGGATCGACCGGACCCCGAACGGCGGGCTCGAGGTCGTCGACTACAAGACGACGCGCGAGCTCTCCCGGGAGGACGCGGCGACGTCGGACCAGCTCGCGCTCTACCAGGTCCTCGTCGAGCGGAACTTCCCCGACCCGGTCGAGGGGCTCACGCTGTACCACCTCCGCTCGCTCACCGCCCTCAAGTCGCCGCCGCGCGACGCGGACGACCTCGGACGGCTGTTCGACCGCGTCGGGCTCGCCTCCGACGGGATCCGCACGCAGGCGTTCGATCCGACGCCCGGGCGACACTGCGGGCGGTGCGAGTTCAAGGACCGGTGCCCCGAGTTCCGCGAGGTCCCCGGCCCCGACCGCGCCCGGCTCGCCCAGCTCGTCGACCGGTTCCAGGCGCTCCGCGAGGAGGAGCGCCGGCTCGACGGCGCCCTCGCCGACGCGGCCGAGGCGCTCCACCGGGAGGCGGAGCGGCTCGGGGTCCACCGGCTCGAGGGGCCCCGCGGGACGGCGGTCCGACGCCGGGAGGAGACGTGGCAGTTCCCGCCGGACCGGGTGGGACCGATCCTCGCGACGGCCGGCCTCGCCGAGCGGATCGACCCCGCCGACGTGGCCCAGGTCCGCCGCCTCCTGCGCGACGCGCGGGTCCCGCCGGACGTCCGGGCGCGCGTCGAGGGGACCGGCGGGCGGTCCGTCCGGTGGTACTGGGTCGTCGAGAACGGCGGAACCGGCGCCGCGTCCCCGAGAGGTTAAGTTCGTTCTCGGCACGGGCCGGTATGGGTATCTCTCTCGCCTCGGCCGACCGGGTGCGGCCGCTCCGGGACCGGACGCCGACCGTCGCGACCCTCTGCTCCCACTCGTCGCTCCAGATCTTCCACGGCGCCCGGACCGAGGGGTTCCCGACGCTCGGCATCGCCGTCGGCGCGCCGGCCCGGTTCTACGACGCGTTCCCCCTCGCCCGGCCCGACACGTTCCTCTCCGTGCCCGCCGTGCGCGAGCTGAGCCGCCACGTCGCGGAGCTGAACCAGCAGAACGCGGTGCTCGTGCCCCACGGGTCGTTCGTCGAGTACCTGGGGCCGGAGGCGTTCATGGCGCTCGACGTGCCGGTCTTCGGGAACCGCGCCGTCATCGGCTGGGAGTCGGACCGGGAGAAGGAGCGCGAGTGGCTCGAGTCGGCCGGCGTGCCGATGCCCCGGCGGTACGCGACGCCGTCGGAGGTCGACGGGCCGGTGATCCTCAAGTACTACGGGGCGAAGGGCGGCAAGGGGTTCTTCCTCGCGAAGAACCGCGAGGCGCTCGAGGGGTTCACGCCGACGGGACCCCACGTCATCCAGGAGTACGTCCTCGGGACGCGCTACTACATCCATTTCTTCTACTCGCCGCTCTCCGACCGCGGCTACCGCGTCGGCCACGGGTCCCTCGAGCTCTTGGGCATGGACCGGCGCGACGAGGCGAACATCGACGAGCTGTACAAGCTCGGCGCCCAGGAGGAGCTCCTCCGCGTCGGCCTCCGGCCGACGTTCGTCGTGACCGGGAACGTCCCCGTCGTCCTTAGGGAGTCGCTCCTCCCGAAGGTGTTCGAGGTCGGCGAGCGGATCGTCGAGCGGTCGATCGAGCTGTTCGGGGGGCTCGTCGGCCCGTTCTGCGTCGAGGGGATCATGACGGAGGCGCTCGAGTTCAAGGTGTTCGAGATCTCGACGCGGATCGTCGCCGGGACGAACCTGTTCATCAACGGCTCGAGCTACTCCGACCTCGTCGCGCCCGGGCTCTCCATGGGACGGCGGATCGCGATGGAGCTCAAGCGGGCGCGCGCCGAGGACCGGCTCCGGGAGATCGTGAGCTAGCCGCCCCCCCGGGCGGCCCCGACCGATGGACCTCGCGATCCACGCCGAGCGCCTGAGCCGGGTGTACCCCGGCTCGACCGGCGCCCCCGCGCTCGACCGCCTCGACCTCGACATCCCCGTCGGCCAGGTGTACGGGCTCATCGGCCGGAACGGCGCCGGGAAGACGACGTTCGTCCGGATCGCGGCGACGCAGCTCAAGGCGACCGGCGGATCGATGACCGTCCTCGGCCACGACGTGGATAGGGACCCGGGGCCGATCCGCGAGCGGATCGCGTGCATCCCGCAGGAGTCCCGGCCGCTTTACTTCCTCACCGTCGACGAGCTCGTCTTCCTCTACCTCCGGATGCGCGGCCTCGAGCACGCCGACGCGCGCCGCCGGACCCGGGACATCCTCGCCGAGCTCGACCTCACGGACGTCGCCCACCGGCTCGTCAACCGGCTCTCCGGCGGCCAGCGCCGGCGCGCGATGGTCGCGATGGTCCTCGCGTCCGACGCGGAGCTTCTCTTCCTCGACGAGCCGACGACCGGGCTCGACCCGCTCGCGCGCCGGGAGGTGTGGGGGGCGGTGCGGCGGGCGCAGCGCGAGCACCGGACCGTGCTGCTCACGACGCACTACCTCGACGAGGCGGAGGCGCTGTCGGCCCGCCTCGCCCTCCTCGAGGGCGGGCGGCTCGTCGTCGAGGGGACGCCGGCCGACCTGCGGGCCCGGGTCCGGCGGCCGTTCCGCGTCCGGCTCGAGGGGACGGTGCCGCGCGCCGAGCTCGAGCCGTACGGCGAGGTGAGCGCGGTCGACGGCGGATACTTGGTCTTCGGCGGCGAGTCGGCGGCGCGCGAGCTCGCGCAGGAGGGGCTCCGCCGCGGCCTTCGGGTCTCGCTGGGGCCGGTCTCCCTCGAGGACATCTTCCTCCAGCTCGTCGGCCGGTCGATCGACGAGGACGCCCCGCTCGAGGGGGACGATCGATGACCGGACGCCACCGCCTCCGCTCGCTCCTCACGCTCACGTACATGAACGGCCTCGTGCCGATCCGCCGGCAGCCGCTCTACCTCGTGAACCTCCTCGCGTCGCCGCTCTCGTTCCTCTTCTTCATCTCGATCGCGTCGAACGGGAGCCTCCTCCTCTACGGCATCGCGGGCGGGATGCTCCTCACCGTCCTCTCGATCGGCACGAGCCTCCAGGCCGACCTGTCGCACTACCGGCACGACATGAAGCTCCAGGACGTGGTCGTCGCCTCCCCCGTCGAGGCGTGGGTGTACGTGGGCGGGATGGCGCTCTCCGAGCTCGTCTACTCGATCCCGGGGATGGCCGTCTTCGCCGTCCTCTGGGCGACGTACGCGTCGGTCACCGTCCTCGGGTCGCTCACCCTCCTCGCGGTCCTCCTCCTCGTCTGGGCGTTCGCGTCGGCGCTCGGCTTCACCCTCGCGACGTACTTCTCCGACGTGCGGGAGACGTTCGCCTTCGCGCCGCTCATCTCCCTCGTCCTCACGGTCCTCCCGCCGGTCTACTACCCGATCTCCCGGATCCCCGAGTGGCTCCGCCCGTTCGCGTACCTCTCCCCGACGACGTACGCGGCCGACCTCCTCCACGGGGTGATCGGCCTCGGCGGGCCGTCGTCGATCGGCGCCGCGCTCGTCGACTGGGGCGTGCTCGTCGGCTTCACCGCGGGGCTCCTCCTCCTCGCGTCGGTGAAGGCCCGCTGGCGCGAGCCGTAGCGGTCCCGGCGGCGTCGGCCGACCCCGTCGGAGGCGCGCGCGGCGCGTGAACGCGGCCGGACGCGAAAGCGCTTATGTACGGGGTCGCCGCTCGCGCGCCCGGCATGCTTCTCTTCGCCGACCACCGGGCGTTCCCGACGGGCGAGGACCGATTCCAGAAGTGCGCCTTCTGCGGCCGCGAGCTCGTCGTCCTCCCCGACGACCGGCGGGGCGGCGCCTGCTTCGACTGCCTGCGGCTCGTCGGCGACGAGGGGCGGCCGTGCCCCGCCTGCGGCTCCACCCTCGCCGGTCCGGCGGGGTCGACGTCGTGCCCCGACTGCGGTTGGGAACGCTAGCGCGCGCCCGCCCCGCGAACCTTTATGGCGCGCGTCCCGTCCCCGCGCGGGCGTGCCGAGGTGGCTCAGTCCGGTACGGCGCGAGTCTGGAAAGCTCGTGGCGGAATACGCCTCGGGAGTTCAAACACCGGCGGCGGACGATCCGCCCCGGGGGGAACTCTCCCCCTCGGCGCTCCCCCCGACCGCCCGCGGGGGACCCGGTGACGGTCCCCCCGCGGCGCGCGACGCCGGCGCTCCTCCAGGTCGACGCGATCCTCGCCCGCCTCGGGGGCCGCGCGGCGCTCGAGGAGGTCCTCCGGTTCCTCGGCGCCGAGTTCCCGGAGCTCGCGACGCTCGCGATCGAGCTGAGCGGGACCGGGACCATCGTCACCGGGCCGGACGGACCGGACCCGGTCGTCCCGCCCGCCGCCGGGACGCCCGGGGTGGCGATCGTCGCCGAGGGGCGGACCGTCGGCCGGTTCGTGCGGCCCGGGGGGTTCCCGGACCCGAGCGACGTGGGGTTCCTCACCGTCGTCGCCGGCCGGCTCGGGGCCGCGGCCGTCGCGGCGGGCGCGACGCCCGCCTGAGCCGGGCCTCCATCGCGCGGACCGCGTCGGCCAGGGCGCGCCGCCGGTCGAACGGCGGGAACCGGCCCATCGCCGACGCCCGGGCCGGGGCCCCGACCGCGTCGGCGAGGCCGCGGAGCGCCCGGGTGAGCTCGTCGACGATCGGGAGCTGGGCCGTCCGGGCGGTCCGGGAGAACGGGTTGAGGTCGATCGCGATGACGCGCTTTCCGGCGCGGACCAGGGCGGCGGCCCGGTCGCCGTCCTCGAGCGGGATGACGCAGACGTCGGCCCGCGCGATCCCCTCGGCGTCGATGCGGGCCCGGTCGGAGTCCAGTCCGGCGAGGCGCGCCGTAGGCCGGAGCCCGAGGACGCGCGGGACGCCGGCGCCCGAGAGCCGCCGGGCGACGGCGCGGACCCGGGCCGGGGTCCGGTGGAAGAGGTTCACCTCGACGCGCAGGCGGGGGATCGCCCGGACGAGCCGCGCGATCTCGGGGGCGGCGAGGGCCGCGACGTTGCCGTTCACGCTCAGGACCGGGTGGCGGGCCGCCCGCAGCCACGCGGCCGCCGCCCGGATCGCCCGGCGCGCGGACGGCGTCGTCCGCTCGCCGAGGAAGTAGTCGAACGCCTCCGCCCGGCCCTGGGCGATCAGGCCCTCCGGGACGACGAGCCCCGCGCGGGCCGCCCGCGCGAGCCGGTCCCGGACGACGAGGCTGCCGTACCGCGGGTGGGCCGGCGAAAGCCGGGTCATCGGAGGGATCGGGCCCTACGCCCCGGGCTCGGGGTCGTCGGTCCGCTCCGCGGGGGGGCGGCCGTTCGCGGGGACGAGGCCCGCGTGCGCCTCCACGGACTGGAGGCGCTGCTCGAGCGGGACGATCGCCTCTTCGATCGTCTTCGCCACGACGAGCTTGAGGCTCTCCTCGAGCGCGACGAGGTCGCGGCCGAGGTCGGTGATCCGGCGGGCGTTCTCGTTGAGGAGGAGCCGGGTCTGGGTCGCGACGCGGTACGTGTCGGAGACGTCCTTGAGGATCTGCCGGGATCCCTGCGCGAACGTCTCGATCGACTCGCCGATCGGCTTCCACCGCTCGGTGAGGTCCTCATGCAGCCGCTGCCGCAGCCCCTCGTCGATCCGGCCGAGCCCCCGGTCGAACGACGCGTCGACGCGCTCGTCGAGCGTCTTCGACAGGACGCCGAGCTGTTCGCGGATGTCGCCGCGCTCGGCCCGGGCCGCATCCTCGAGCCGCTCGAGGCGGTCCTCCGTCGCCTGCAGCCGCGCGAGGAGGTTCGCGTACGCGGTGCCGACGAGCACGTCGACGTGGCTCTGGAGCGACTCGTCGGCCCGGAGGAGGAGGTGGAGGACCCAGTGCTCGCGCCCCTTCGTCTCCGCGAGGGGCCCCCGGTCGACGCGGTCGCGCGCCTCGCGGCTCTCGACGAGCTGCTGAAGCTCCTTCAGGACCTCAACGCGGAGCGCGGGGGTCGCGTTCGACGGCGGCCGCCCGCTCATCGACCGCGGCTATGGGGGCGGCTCCTACAAAAGGGGTGCGCCGGCGGCGGGGACGCCACGGGACCGCCCGGTCGAGGGCGATGCCGCCCGGGCGGACCCGGGTCGCGACCGCCGCCACGCGGACCCCCGCCCGGGCCGCCCGGTCGAGCGCGGACGCGAACGCGGGGTCGAGCGCGCGGTTGGTGTCGAACCCCGCGACCCCCCGGCGCTGGATCACGAAGAGGACCGCGGTCCGGACCCCCGAGGCCGCCGCCCGGCCGAGGAGGGCCACGTGGTGGCGGCCCCGCTCCGTCGGTGCATCCGGGAAGAGGGCGAGGTCGCCGACGCGCAGGTTCGAGCTCTTCACCTCCACGAGGACGCGCGGAAGATCGCCGGGCGTGTCCCCCCGGACCGCGAAGTCGAACCGGCGACCCCCGTACGGCACCTCGGCGTCGATCCGGCCGAGGCCGAGGCCGGGCCACCGTCCGCGGCGCAGCGCCGCGCCGACGAGCCGGTTCGCGACGCGCGAATCGACGTTCACGAGCTCGCGCCCGTGCCGGACCGTGACGAGATCGAACTGGGTCCGGCGACCCGGGCCTCCCGCGGGGACGACCCATCCGCGGGTCTCCCCGGGGACGAGGAGCTCCTCCATGCGGCCCGGGTTCGGAAGGTGGGCCTCGAACGGCCGGCCCCCCCGCACCGGGACGACGCGGACGAGGAACCGGTTCGGCCGTGCGAGCAGCCGGACCTCTCGGGGGCGTCCCCGGTACCGGAACCCGGCCCGAGGGGTCACGCGTCGAAGCCGGGCCCCAGGAGCTCGCGGGCGATGAGGAGCCGGCGGATCTCGGACGTGCCGGCCCCGATCTCGAGGAGCTTCGCGTCGCGCGCGAGCCGCTCGACCGGGTAGTCCCGCATGTACCCGTTCCCGCCGAAGACCTGGATCGCGTCGAGCGCGACCCGGGTCGACGCCTCGCTCGCGTAGGTGAGGGCGGCGGCGCTCGGACGCTGCGTGCGCATGTCGTGGCCGACCGCGACGAGCGCGCGGTGCATGAGGAGGCGCGACGCCTCGAGCAGGGTGTACATGTTCGCGAGCTTCTCCTGGATCAGCTGGAACCGGCCGATCGGGCGGCCGAACTGCGACCGCTGCCGGGCGTATCCGACGGAGAGCTCGAGGCACTCCGCCATGATCCCGACGGGGATCGCGGTGAGGACCGCCCGCTCCACGTTGAGCCCGCCCATCATCACCGCGACGCCCTCGTTCTCCCCCCCGACGAGGTGGTCCGCCGGCACCTCGCAGCCGTCGAACCGGAGCTCCCCCGTGGGCGACCCGCGCATGCCCATCTTGTCGAGGCTCCGGGAGACCGTGAACCCCGGCGTCCCCTTGGGGACGACGAACGCGCTGATCCCGTGCGGCCCCCGCTCGGGGGCGGTCTTCGCGTAGACGAGGAGGACGTCGGCGACCGGACCGTTGGTGATGAACTGCTTCGTCCCGGTTATCCGCCATCCCGAGGGGGTCCGCTCGGCGCGGGTCTCGATCCCCGTCGCGTCGCTCCCCGCGCCGGGCTCGGTGAGCGCGAGCGCCCCGATCGACTCACCGCGGGCGAGGGCCGGCAGGTAGCGGGCCGCGAGGGCGGGGGCCGCGTTCCGCGCGAGGTTGTCGGCGAGGAGGTTCGAGTGCGCGCCGACGGAGAGCGCGAGGGCGGGGCTCGCCCGGGCGATCTCCTCGAGGATCGCGGCCTGGGCGACGTAGCCGAGACCGAGCCCTCCGACCGACTCGGGGAGCGTGATGCCGAGGAAGCCCTCCCCGCCGAGGCGGGCGAACACCTCCCGGGGGAACCAGTCGTCCCGGTCCATCCGCGTCGCGATCGGGGCGATCTCCCGGCGGACGAACGCCCGGGCGCCCTCGGCGAGCGCCGCCTCCTCGGCGTTCCGGGAGAACTCCACGGCCGTCGGAACGGGTCGCCCGCTTAACCGTTTGGTGGCGGCGCGCCCCGATCCGGCGCTCGGACGAGGTCGAGGTGCACCC
>DATJVB010000110.1:0-5487 GCA_035502055.1 Thermoplasmata archaeon
TCGGCCGAGGCGTTCGCCGAGGGTCGCTCCCGCGAGCCCAGGTGAATCGTCTACGTCCCGTGGTACCACCGACCCGCGCCGGCCCGCCGGACCCCGGGCCGGCTCCGCGCCCCGTCCGGGACCCTGGCAACGCTGGCTCACCTTCGTCCGGGGCCACCGGGTCTCGGACCTCGCGAGCATCTACCGGGACCTCGCCCGGTGGGCTGCGATCGCCGTCCCGATCGGCGTGATCGCGGGACTCGGGGCGGCGGCGTTCTACTACCTCATCACGGTCGTCTCCGCGTTCTTCCTCACCGGCCTCGGAGGGATCACCCTCCCGATCGAGGGGAGCGCGGCGCCGGGCGATCTCGTCTGGTCGAGCGCGTTCCCGCAGATCCTCCTGATACCGGGCATCATGGCGCTCGGCGGGCTCGCGGTGGGTCTCGTCATCTGGAAGCTCAGCCCCGAGGTCGCGGGCCACGGGACCGACCCCACCATCCGGGCGTTCCACCGGCGCGCGGGCCGGATCCGGCTCCGCGTCCCCGTGATGAAGACGCTCGCGAGCGCGATCACGCTCGGGACCGGCGGCACCGGCGGCCGCGAGGGGCCCGTCTCGCAGATCGGCGGCGGGTTCGGCTCCCTGTGGGCCGACCTCGTCGGCCTCGGCGACCGGGACCGGCGCGTCGCCCTCGCGACCGGGATGGGCGCCGGCATCGGCGCGATCTTCCGGGCGCCCCTCGGCGGCGCCGTCTACTCCGCGGAGATCCTCTACACGGGGGACTTCGAGCCGGAGGTGTTCGTCCCCGCGATCATCGCGTCGGTCGTCGCCTACTCGGTCTACTCGACGATCCTCGGCTTCCACACCCTCTTCGCGACGCCGGCCGCGTTCGCGACGTACGTCCTCGATCCCCGGCGCCTGCCGCTCTACGCGATCCTCGGCGTCGTCTGCGGCGGAGCCGGACTCCTCTTCACCCGGCTCTACCACCGGACCGATGCGTGGTTCCACGCGCAGCCGTGGCCCACCTACCTCAAGCCGGCCGTCGGTGCCGCGCTCGCGGGCGGGATCTTCCTCGGGGCGTACTTCCTCCTGCCGCAGGAGAACCACTTCGCCGCCCTCTCGTCGCTCACCGTCGGCTACGGGTTCGTCCAGGTGGCGATGCTCGGATCGCTCTCGCAGGGGAGCTTCACCGGGATCGTCCTCACCGTCCTCCTCGTGGCGGTCCTCCTGAGGATGGTGATGACGTCGTTCGTCGTCGGGAGCGGCGGGAGCGCCGGCCTCTTCGGGACGAGCGTCGTGATCGGCGCGCTCCTCGGCACGGTCGTCGGGGGGACGTTCCACACGCTCCTCCCCGGGCTCGTGCCCCTCCCCGTCGTCGCGGTCTTCTCCATCGTCGGGATGATGTCGTTCTTCGGCGGCATCTCGAAGGCGCCGCTCGGCGTCCTCATCATGGTCACCGAGATGGCGGGAAGCTACACCGTCCTTCCCGCCGCGATGCTGTCGATCTTCATCGCCTACGTCGTGACGGGCCGGTCCCACCTCTACACCGAGCAGCTCCCGAGCCGCATCCAGAGCCCCGCCCACCTGGAGGAGTACCGGAGCTACTTCCTCGCCGAGACGCCCGTCGGCGAGGTCGCCCTCCAGGAGTCGGAGACGATCCCCTCGTCGACGCGCGTCGCCGACGCCCTCGAGCTCGCCGTCGCCCACGGCCGCGCCGTCCTCTCGCTCGAGGACGGCGGCATGTGGGCGGGCGCGGTGCGGCTGAGCGACCTCCTCGCCGTCGACGAGGAGGCCCGCACGACGACGTCGGTCTACGACCTCGCCCGGCCCGTCGACCTCCTCCTGCCGAGCGACCTTCCCTCGGAGGAGGCGCTCGAACGGATGGAGGAGGCGCGCACCACCGTCGCGGGCGTGATGTCCGTCGAGGAGCCGGTCCGCATCATCGGCCTCGTCACACGGCGCGGCATCCGGACCCCCGGGCTCGACGCGGCGCGCGCGGCGGCGATCCCGAAGGGCGGCCCGTAGGCCACGCCCCCGGCCGCCGGAGCCATGGGCTCCGGCCCCGGGGGCGTCGCAGACGGGACTCCGGGTGCGAGGTCCGGACCGGCCGTTCGGCCCCGCCGATGGGGCTACTTCACGGTGATCGAGGTGATCGACTCCTGGTTTCCGCCGGTCGCCGAGTTGAGCGTCGCGGAGGCGCTCGCGCCCCGGAGGGTCGCCGCGAAGGTGGTGAGCGACGCCACGGCCCCTCCATAGAGCACCATGTCGAGGAGGTAGGCGTGCGTCGCGTTGAGGAACACCTTCGACCAGCTCCACGCCCAGGGGAAGCTCCCGACGATCGTGCCGCTCCCGGGGCCGGTCGTGGTCGTCGTGCACGTCCCGAACACGCAACTCGTGTTCGTCTCGCTCGTCGTGAAGTTCCCGGGCCAGACCGAGCTCGGGAGTCGGGTCCCGTTCGTCGCGTCGATGAGCGTCGCGTAGCCGAAGACGAACGCGGAGGCGATCCGGTCGCAGTACGCCGTCGCCGCCGTCGCGTTCGGCGTGCACCGACCGGCCCGCTCGGTCGCGGAGCCATTGAGGATCGTGCTCCAGACGACGGTGACCGTGTGCCGGCCCGTCGCCGACGTGTTGATGGGATACGTGAGTTCGATCTGCGCGATCGCGACGCCGAGGTCCCCGGGAGTCGGGGATCCGCACCCCTTCGCGGAGGCCGACCCGCCGAAGCCCCCGACCCCGGTCGTCGGACTGAACGCGGGCGCGGAGGTGATCGACGCCTTGCCGCATCCGGCGACCTTCCACGTGGTCGAGAGGACCACGCCCATCCCCGCGTACGGGGCCCCGGTCGCGGGTCCGACCGGCGACCGGGCGAAGGTCGCCGGTCCCAGGACGACGAGGACGGCGACCGCCACCCCGGCGGCCCCCGTCCCCCACCCCGCGATCCGCGTCGTTCGGCGCAGCCCTGGTCCGCCTCGGTCGCTCCTTCGCGTCCGCATCGTTGGATCCCCGCCGGCGCTCCGGGAGTCGCCCCGTCCTCGTCCGGCCCGGGGGCCCACGACCGGGCGTCCTTGTCGCCGAGGGCCGGCTACCGGAGCGGGGAATCGTAGGGGCGCCTTAACCCACCCGGAAATCTGTGCGGGCCCCCCCGCCGGCCCCCGTCCCGCCGAGGGAGGATCGGCCCCGATCGGTTCGTCAAACCGCGTTGAGCGGGACCGTAAGTCGCCGGGGAGTGATGCCCATCATGGAGGAGGTATGACCGCGGCTCCCCTCGCCGGACCCACCGCGCCGCCGTACGACTTCGCCCCCGGGCGGTGGGCGCTTCGGACCGCGCTCGCGGCCCTCGTGATCATCCCCGCCGTCGTGATCGTCGCGGTCGTCGTGGCGGCGGTCGTCGCGGGGGTCGTCGCCGGCTGGGGGACGTTCCCCCTCTGGAACGGCGGCGCGCCGTGGATCGTCGACCTCATCGTCCTCGTCGTGGGGCTCGTGGTCGTCGTGACGATCGTCCGGGTCGTCGTTGCGGGAGTGCTCGGTCCCGGGTACTACTATCCCACCGACCCGGACCGGTGGGTCCGCCGGGCGTACCGCCACGCCCACGTCGGCGGGCCGTGGGGGATCGACCCCGCCGTCGACCTCGCCCGGGACCGGTACGCGCGCGGGGAGATCTCGCGCGACGAGTTCGCCCGGATCCTCCGGGACCTCGGCTCGGGGAGCCTCCCGCCGTAGGCCGGCGGTCCGATCAGCGGCCGACGCGCCCGAGGACGTACGGCAGGACGCCGCCGGCCCGGTAGTACGCCATCTCGACCTCGGCGTCGATCCGCAGTCGGACCGGGAACTCCGTCCGGCGGCCGTCGTCGGCGGTCGCGACCGCGGCGAGCTCCGCCCGCGGGGCGAACGCGCCGCCCGGCGGGACCCGAAGATCGATCCGCTCCCGGCCCGTGAGCCCGAGGCGCGCGGCCCCGTCGCCCGGCGCGAACTCGAGCGGCAGCACGCCCATCCCCACGAGGTTGCTCCGGTGGATCCGCTCGTACCCCTCGGCGATGACCGCCCGGACGCCGAGGAGCCGGGGCCCCTTCGCCGCCCAGTCGCGCGACGAACCCTGTCCGTAGCTCGCGCCGGCGATGACCACGAGCGGCACCCCCTCGGTCCGGTACCGCTCCGACGCCTCGTAGATCGAGTGCGGCTCGCCCGACGGGAGATGAACGGTGTACCCCCCCTCGCGCGGGGCGGCGAGGCGGTTCTTGAGTCGGACGTTCGCGAACGTCCCACGGACCATCACCTCGTGGTTCCCTCGCCGGGTCCCGTACGTGTTGAAGTCGGCGGGGGCGACCCCGTGGGCGATCAGGTACCGGCCCGCCGGGCTGTCGGCCGGGATCTCGCCGGCGGGGGAGATATGGTCCGTCGAGACCCGGTCCCCGAGGAGCGCGAGGACGCGGGCCCCCTCGAGGATCGGGGCGCCGTCGGGGCCCGGGAGCGCGGGCGGGGGGAGCGCGAAGAACGGCGGCTCGCGAAGGTACGTCGACTCCGCCGTCCACGGGTAGACGGCTCCCGGCGGGGTCGGGAGGGCGTCCCACCGGGGGCCGCCGTCGAGGATCGCCCGGTACTTCTCCCGGTAGAGGCCCGCGTCAAGGGTCCGGTCGACGATACCGCGGATCTCCTCCATCGGCGGCCACAGGTCGGCGAGGCGGACCGGTCGCCCGTCGCGCCCGGTGCCGAGCGCGTCGCGGGTGAGGTCGATGTCCATCCGGCCGGCGAGCGCGTACGCGACGACGAGCATCGGCGACATGAGGTAGTTCGCCCGGACCTGGTTCTGGATCCGGGCCTCGAAGTTCCGGTTGCCGCTCAACACCGCGGCGACGTATAGGTCCCCGTCGGCGACGGCGCGGGCGACCTCGGCCGGCAACGGACCGCTGTTGCCGATGCACGTCGTGCAGCCGAACCCGACGACCGAGAACCCGATCTGTTCGAGAGGCTCGAGGAGGCCGGCCCGGGCGAGGTAGTCGGTCACGACCTTGGATCCCGGCGCGAGGGAGGTCTTGACCCACGCCGGCGGCCGGAGGCCCCGCTCGACCGCGCGCCGGGCGACGAGGCCGGCGCCGATCATCACGGACGGGTTCGAGGTGTTGGTGCAGCTCGTGATCGCCGCGATGACGACGGACCCGTCCTTCACCGCCCCGGAAGCGGGGGGCGCCGGCGCGGCCGCGGGGGCGGGGATCGCCTGGAGCGGGTCGTCGGCCGGGTAGGGGCGGCCCCCGTTCGACGGCGGCGGAGCGGGGTGTGTCTTCCGGTATCCGTCGCGGGAGCGGGCGAAGGAGTCCGACGCCGCCCCGAGCGGGACGCTCTCCTCGGGGTTGCCCGGCCCGGCGATCGTGGGCCCGATGCCGCCGAGGTCGATCGCGAGGTGCTCGTCGAAGGCGAGGGGACGGCCGTCGTCGAACAGCCCCGTCGCCCGGGCGTACGCCTCGACGACCGCGATCGACTCCTCGGAGCGGCCCGTGCCCCGCAGGTAGGAGAGC
>DATJVB010000111.1:0-2034 GCA_035502055.1 Thermoplasmata archaeon
GTCCGCGCATGGGGGCGGGCGGGGTGAGGCCGGGCGACGTCCGATGGGCCCTCGCGGCGCCGGTCCTCGCCTACCCGCTCGCGGTCGTCGTCCTGCGCGCACCGCCGTTCGACCCGGTCGCGGCGCTCGTCACCGTCGCGCTCGCGATCCCGTTCCTCGACATCGCCCCCGCGCGGCTCGGTGGGCTCGGGTACGTCCCGGCCGCCGTCGCGGGGGGATGGCTCGCGATCCTCGCGGCCGTCGACGGCGCCGGGGCCGACCCGGCCATCGACGCGGCGCTCGTGGGGCTCCTCCTCGGAGGGCCGCTCCTCCTCCTCGCGCTCACGGCCCGGACCCGCGCGTCGCTCCCCCTCGCCCCGCTCGCCACCGTCGCGACCCTCGCGGTGGGCCTTCTCGAGCTCGCCGTCGTCGCCGCGCTCCCCGCCGGCCCGACGACCCCCGCCGCGTGGGCTGGCGCCGCCCGTTCGGTGGTCGGCGGACAGGCGGCCGCCCTCGGGGCGGTCGTCGCGAACGCTCCGGTCCCCGCGGTCCCGCTCGCGGCCGCCGCCGACTTCGAGTTCGACGGGCTCGCCCTCCTCGCCCTCGCCGGGCTCCTCGCGAGCTGGGCGATCGAGGCGACGGGCCCGTCCGAGCCGACCGGCCGGCCCGAGAGCCGGCCGTTCGAGGCGGGACCGGCCGGGGCGCCCCGGTTCGCCGGCCGCGCGCTCGGGGTCGCCGCCGTCGCCGTCCTCGGCGTCGAGGTCGGCGCGGCGATCTCGGCGACCCTCGTGTTCGTCGCGGTGCCGCTCGGCGTGGCGGCGACGCTCGCCCTCCTCGCGTGGGGCCCCCGCCGGCCCGCCGCCCGACGGGACGGCGACGACTAGCCGGACGGCGTCCGTTCGGCGAGGGCGGCGCGGACCCGCGCGAGCCCGTCCTCGGCGAGCGCCCGCGCCCGTCCCGCGTCGCGGGCCTCCGCGAACACCCGGATGAGCGGCTCGGTCCCCGACGGGCGGAGGAGGACCCAGCCGTCCGGGCGGACGACCTTGATCCCGTCGAGCGCCACCACCGTCGCTCCCTCGCGGGTCACCGACGCCCGGATCGAGGTCATCACGGCGTCGCGGGAGCCGACGGGGCAGGCGATCTTCTCCTTCACGAGATGGTAGACCGGAAGGTCCTTCACCGCCTCGTCGAGCGTCGCGCCCGACCGGGCCAGGTGGTCGAGCACCGCGGCGGCGGTCATCGCGCCGTCGCGGGCGAGCTGGAACCCCGGGAAGATGAGCCCCCCGTTCTCCTCGCCGCCGAAGACGGCCCCGCGGGCCTTCATCTCCCGCGTGACGACCGGCGAGCCGACGCGCGTGTAGACGACCTCCCCGCCGAGCGGGCGGACGACGTCCTCGACGCTCTGGGAGGCCGACACCGGCGTGACGACCGTCCCGCCGCCCCGCCGGCGGACTGCCTCCCGCGCGAGGAGGGTGAGGATCTTCTCCCCCGGCAGGAAGCGCCCCGTCCGGTCGACGAACACCGCCCGGTCGGCGTCGCCGTCGTGGGCGATGCCGAGGTCCGCGCCGATCGCCGGCACGGTCCTCGCGAGGTCGGCGAGGTTCGCCTCCGTCGGTTCGGATAGGTGGCCCGGAAACGTCCCGTCGACGTGGCCGTTGAGCGTCACGACTCGGCACCCGAGCCGGCGGAGGAGCTCCGGGCTCGTCGCCGCCGAGGCGCCGTTCCCGCAGTCGAGCACGACCGAGTACCGCCGCGCCCGGATCGCCGCGACATCGACCTGACCGAGGATCCCCTCCACGTAGCGGCGGGCGCCCCCGGCGTCCGGGTGGATCGTGCCGACCTCGGCGAACGGGACGCTCCGGCCCGCGCCCTCCGCGACGGCGGCCTCGACGGCCTCCTCCACGTCGCGCGTCACCTCGAGGCCGTCGGCCGCGATGAGCTTGATCCCGTTGAACTCGGGCGGGTTGTGCGAGGCGGTGACGATGACGCCGAGCCCCGCCCCCAGGTGGAGCACGCTGTACTGGATCGCCGGCGTC
Source organism: Thermoplasmata archaeon (assembly GCA_035502055.1). Lineage (GTDB taxonomy): Archaea > Thermoplasmatota > Thermoplasmata > Lutacidiplasmatales > UBA184 > Lutacidiplasma. Next base: position 2,016 of record DATJVB010000111.1, read on the forward strand.
GGGAGGAGGCCGACCGGGA
>DATJVB010000112.1:0-6800 GCA_035502055.1 Thermoplasmata archaeon
GTCCCTCGTGACCCAGCGTCACGAGATGGAGGCCGAGATCGCCCGGCTCGCCCGGGAGGAGGAGTACCTGCACCGGCAGGTCCGGGAGGCGGCGGAGCAGGTCCGCTACTACGAGAGCCTCCTCACCACCCTGCGGCGGCATTGGGGCGAGCGGGAGTCCCTTGCGAAGCTCGTCCGGCGGCTCGGCTGACCCCCCGCCGGGCCGGGTGCTGGTCCTCGGCGCCGGCGCGGTGGGGAGCCTGTTCGGCGCGCGCCTCGCCGAGGCGGGCCACGCCGTTGTCCTCGTCGGCCGGGCGCCGCACGTCGCGGCGATCAGGGAAGCCGGCCTCCGGGTCGAGGGGGTCCGGCCCGGGCGGTTCACGGTCGCCGCCCGTACGGACGTCCCCGACGACGACCGGTTCGATGCGGTGCTCGTCGCCGTGAAGACGTTCGACCTCGCGCGCGCGGGGGCGCTCCTCGCCCGGTCGGTGCGGACGCCGCGACCGACCCTCGCCCCGCAGAACGGTCTCGGCGTCTCGGAAACGGTCGCCGAGGCGCTGCGGGCCGGCGGGTGGGGCCGCCCCGAGGCGATTCTCGTCCGCGCCATCCACTCCATCCCCGCGACGCTCGTCGGCCCCGGCGTGGTCCGGCAGGCGGGCGACGGGGAGATCCTGGTCCCCGCGTCGGCCCCGGGAGCCGACGTCGCGCTCGCGAAGTGGACCGGGCTGCTGCGGGAGACCGGGTTCCCGGTCCGTCCCGTCGCGGACTTCGCGGGCGAGGTCTGGCGGAAGGCGGTCCTGAACGCCGCGATCAACCCGGTCACCGCGCTCCACGGCGTTCCGAACGGGGCCGTGCTCGACGAGCCCCGGTGGACCGAGGCGCGGGCGCTCCTCTCGGAGGCGGGGTCCGTCGCCGCGGCGGAGGGCCACCGGTTCGATCCGGCCGACCTCGAGGCCGCGCTGCGGCGGCTCGCGGAGGCGACCCGGACGAACCGGTCGAGCATGCTCCAGGACCTCGACCGCGGCCGCCCGACCGAGGTCGACGCGATCTCCGGCGCGATCCTCGCGGCCGGGACCCGGCGCGGGATGGATCTTCCGGTGACCGCCCGGGTCGTCGCCGCGCTCCGGGCCCGCGCGGCGTGACCGCCGGCGCGTCCGGGGAAATCCTCATGCCGCGGGGCCCTTCGGGGCCGGACCGATGGCGCTCAAGCGCGGGGTCGCGGCGGCCCCCGTCCACGGCCGCCGGGTCCTCGTCCGGGTCGACTTCAACGTGCCGCAGACGCCGACCGGGGCCGTCGCCGACGACCGCCGGATCGTCGAGGCGATCCCGACGCTCCGGCACCTCCAGGCCGCCGGGGCGCGCACGATCATCATGTCGCACCTGGGCCGCCCCGGCGGACGGCGGGACCCGAAGCTCACCCTCCGGCCAGTCGCCCACACGCTCTCCCGCTACCTGGGGCTCCCCGTCCCGTTCGCCGAGGACGCGGTCGGCGCCCAGGCGCTCCAGTCGGCGGTGCGCCTCCAGAACGGCGAGTTCCTCATGCTCGAGAACCTCCGTTTCCATCCCGGCGAGGAGGCGAACGATCCGGGGTTCGCGGCGCAGCTCGCCCAGCTCGGGGAGCTGTTCGTCGAGGACGCGTTCGGCACCGTCCACCGGGCGCACGCGTCGACCGTCGGGGTCGCGAAGAAGCTCCCCGCCTTCGCGGGGCTCCTCGTCGAACGCGAGGTCCGGGCGCTCTCCCGGCTCGTCGACGGGCCGGAGCGGCCGTACGTCCCGATCCTCGGCGGCGCGAAGGTGAGCGACAAGCTCCCGCTCCTCGAGAGCTTCCTCGGTCGGGCCGACGCGCTCCTCATCGGCGGCGCCCTCGCGTTCCCGTTCCTGAAGGCGCGCGGGGCGGAGCTCGGGGCGACGCCCGTCGAGCCGGGGCTCGAGCCGGCGATCGAGGCGTTCTTCGAGGCGGCGGAGCGGACGGGGACGCCGGTCCACCTGCCGAAGGACCTCCTCATCGAGCGGCCGGGCTCGCGCGACGCCTCCGCCGCGCCGGCGGACCACCTCCCCGAGGGGGCGATCGCCCGCGACATCGGCCCCCGGACGCGGGACCTGTTCTACGCCGTCCTCACGGGCTCGAAGACCGTCTTCTGGAACGGCCCCCTCGGCATGGCGGAGGACCCGCGGTTCGCCCCCGGCACCCGGGAGGTCCTCGCGGGTCTCATGACCCTCCCCGGCTTCCACGTCTGCGCGGGCGGGGACTCGGCGCGCGTCGCCCAGGACCTCGGCGTCGAGGGGGCGTTCCAGTACATCTCTACCGGCGGCGGCGCGGCGCTCGAGTTCGTGCAGGGGCTCGAGCTCCCCGGCCTCGCCGTGATCCCGAACGCGTAGGGCGCGCCGCCCGCGCCCGGCCCCCGCCGAGCGGAGGCGGCGGGGCGGACGGGTCGAGCGTGTCGGCGAGATAGGCGAGGTACGGCGGATGGACCCGCGGGACGTCCAGCTCGAGGATCTCGGGGACCTCGTACGGATGCCGCGCCGCCAGGAACCGGAACAGGGCGCCGACGCGCTTCGGCACGGTCTTGAGGAGGACCACCGACTCGTCCGCCGACTCGACGGCGCCGCGCCACCAGTACGTCGACCGGGCGGGGAGGACGTTCGCGCACGCCGCGAGGCGCCGCCGCAGCGCCGCCCGGACGAGCCGGTCGCCGACGGGGCCCGCCGGCACCGCGACGACCACGACGCGCGCCGGCCCCCGCGCGTCTGGGGGCTCGAGCGGGTAGGGGCTCACGCCCCCGTCCTCACGCGGACCCGGCCGCCGGTGCAGTCGACGGTGGAGACGCCCAGGTCCCCCAGCCGGACCACGGCCGCGTGGGCCGGCACCGCGTCGATGTTCCGCATCTTCTGGTACTCCGTCTCCGCCTGCCACGTCGAGACGTTGAGGAGGAGGACGCCGTGGTACTGGTCCACGCCGTACGTGTGCGCGTGGCCCGTCACGAGCACCTCGGGCGCCGGGTCGACCACGAGGCCGTCGCGCGGCAGCGGCGCGAGCGGGGTCCGGCCGCCGTAGATCGGGGCGAGGTGGCGCATCGCGAGCATCTGGCGCATCACCTCCGTCGGCCGGGCGTACGACGCGCCGGGGATCGCCGGGATGAGGTCGTCGAAGCTGCGCCCGTGGTACGCCTCGATCACCACGCCGTCGAGGGCGAACGTCGACGGGTTCGCGAGGGAGTGGACCTCGCTCGGCAGCGCGCCGCTGATCTCCGGCGGGAGCGCCGGTTGCGGCTCCGCGGGGCAGACCGCGTCGTGGTTCCCCGGGATGACGACGACGTCGAGCCGGTGCGGCAGCTCGCGGAGGCGCCGCCCGAGCTCGGTGTACTGCTCGAAGATGTCGCCGATCGCGAGGTCCCGCTCCTGGTTCGGGTAGATGCCGATCCCGTCGACCAGGTCGCCGGCGATGACGACGTGCCGGATCGACTCGGCGACCTCGGAGGGGCCCTCCCGGCCGTGGAGGAACGCGATCAGCGCCCCCCACTCGTCCTCGAGGAACGACTTGCTCCCGACGTGCAGGTCGGAGAGGAACAGCACCCGGCCGTCGGCGGTCGGGCCGCGGTCCGGGCGGCCGGCGACGACGTCCGGGCGGACCACGTGGACGGCGCGCGGCGACCGGTCCCGCTCCTTCGGGAGCTGCACGACGACGCCCACGACCTCGTCGGGGAGCCACGGGACCCGGGCCGCCTCCGTATCCTTCGGGACGAACACCTCCGTCGATCCGGTCGGGTCCTCGAGCGTGAGGAGGATGTGCTGGCGGCCCGTCGGCCGGCGGACGTCCCGCACCATCCCGATGATCGTCGCGCGACCCTCGGATCGGCGCAGCTCCGCGATCGGCCGCGCCCCGGCGATCTCCGCCTTCCCGCGCAGGATCTGCGCGAGGGCGTCGTACCGGGAGCGGAACAGCTCGCCGTACGCCTGGAGCGGCGCGCGGCCGGCGGGCGGCGGCTCGTAGCCGGGCGCGACGAGCGCGAACGCGGGCGGGGGCGCGGGGGCGGCCCGGGGCGCGAGCGTCACCGCGCCGGCCCGGGCCGCCTCCCGGCTCAGGAGCGCCTCGACCATCTCGACGGTGACGAACGGCGAGTCGGCGCCGGACCGCTCGATGAGCGCCCGCGACAGCGCGAGCGGCCGCGGGGACGCGAGGATCATCTGGAGCGCGGAGCTCTCGACGAGCTTGTGGTGGGACTCGAAGTACGCGGCGAGATGTTCGCGCACGCCTCCGCCCTTCCCGCCCGGTCGCGGGGGAGACCCGCCGCGGCGACGCGCCGGCCCCGCGCCAGCGCGGGTCGATGCCGGGGCGTCTATTTCAAACGTCGCGTGCGCGAGCGCCCCGGCCGGCCCGGGAACGGTCCGGCGCTACGCGCGGTACGACTCGACGGCGTAGTTCGCGCCCTTCGGGTACTTCTCCTTGAGGTGCGCGACGAACGCCTCGGGGGTCCGGTCGATGTGGGCGCCGTACCACTTGACGACGACGTCCCTCAGCGTCTGGTGGATCTCCTTGAGGCTCACGCCCGTGTCGACGCTGTCGAACAGCACCGCCTGGGCCATCATCTTCATCCACCCGGAGTAGCGGTGGTAGCTCTCGCCCTCGCACCACTCGAAGATCGCGCGGAGGTGGGACTTCCCCTCGGGCGTCTTGTAGTACCAGAACCGGAGCGTCGAGCCGAGCCAGCCGGGCGACCGGTCCTTGAGCTCGATCGTCTTCACGGCCTGGAAGTCGAAGTTCTCGCGGAACGTCCACTTGTCCGGGTACTCGGCGAACGTCGCGAACAGCGTCTGCGACGGCTCCATCGTGAGATGGACGGAGACCTCCTCGAACTGGTTGTGGACCTCCCACAGGTCCTGGATCAGGCGGCGGTTGAGCGACGTCCGGTGCGCGAGGTCCTCGCCGGGGCGCTCCGTCGAGGCCTGCTGCGTCCGCGCGAGGTCGTTCCGGAGCGACGAGACGAAATCGTCCTCGGGGAGCGCCGGGACGGGCGACTCTTCCGCGGTCACGCCCGGCACGGCCTTCGCCTTCGCACGTCGCGGCATCGAAATGAGCCCCGGGGCGGCCTACCCGGGCCCGCTATAAGAACCTGACCGGAACGCGGCGGCGGCCGCCGCCGGTTTCCGGGCCGCCATTCCGTCCCGCTGGACCGCGCGGGACGGGCACGGTGCGTCACGGCTTCGCACGTCGCGGTCCCGGCGCGCGACGGCCGGGCGTCCGCTTAAATACCTCGCCCGGCATCAGGCACCGAAGGACCGTCCGGGACGACCGTTCCGGGACGTCCCCGCGCCGTCACGAATCACGGGATCGCGACTCATGCTACCCCCTGCATCGCGTCGAACCGTCCGCTCGATCGTGGCTCCCGCGGGGATCGCCCCGTAAGGTCGGTGCCCGGACCGGGGGTCGTCCCCCGGGTCCGAAGGAGAAACCAGCACCCATGACCAGCGATCCCAACGCCGCCAAGTACCAGATCAAGGCCCGCATCGCCGCCGAAGGCGTCATCGACAAGCCGGACGTCGTCGGAGCCGTCTTCGGGCAGACCGAGGGGCTCCTCGGCGACGAGCTCGACCTGCGCGACCTGCAGAAGTCCGGGCGCATCGGCCGCATCGAGGTCGACATCGACTCCCGGAAGGGGAAGAGCGAGGGGGAGATCGTGATCCCCTCCTCGCTCGACCAGGTCGAGACCGCCATCCTCGCGTCGGGGCTCGAGACCGTCGACCGGATCGGGCCGTGCCGGGCGAAGATCGAGGTCGTCTCGGTCGAGGACATCCGCGTCGCGAAGCGCCAGAAGGTCGTCGACCGCGCGAAGGCGATCCTGTCGAAGATGCAGGAGGAGTCAAAGGGCGTCGGCGTCGATCTCACGGAGTCGGTCCGCAAGGCCGTCCAGGTCGAGGAGATCACGACCTACGGGCCCGAGCACCTCCCGGCCGGTCCGAACATCGACCAGGCGGATGCCCTCATCGTCGTCGAGGGTCGGTCCGACGTCCTCAACCTCCTGCGCTGCGGGATCAAGAACGTCATCGCCGTCGAGGGGACGAGCGTCCCCCAGACGGTGAAGGACCTCTCCCGCGGCAAGACGGTCACGGCGTTCACCGACGGCGACCGGGCGGGCGAGCTGATCCTCCGCGAGATGCTGCAGACGATGGACATCGACTTCGTCGCCCGCGCCCCGCGCGGCAGCGAGGTCGAGGAGCTCACCCAGAAGCAGCTCGTGAAGTGCCTCCGGAACAAGCTCCCGATCAACCAGTACCTCGAGATGACCGGGTTCGAGCAGACCGGCGCGACCCGCGGTCCGATGGACGACCGCGGTGACGGCGGCCGGCCGGACCGGCGCGACGAGCGACCCCCCCGCAAGGAGGGAGGCGACCGACCCGGCGCCCCGCCGCCGGTCGCGCGCCCGTCCCCGCCGGTCCCGCCGCCCCCGCCGCCCGCGGCGATCTCCCCCGAGCTGCGCCAGTACTTCGACGTCCTCGACCGGCTCGGCTCCTCCTCGAAGGGCGTCGTCCTGGGCCCGGACGGCTCGACGGTCGGGGAGGTCCCGGTGAAGGACCTCACGGACTACCTCGCGGCGCTCACGGCGCCGGCCCGCACCGTCGTCTTCGACGGCGTGGTGAGCCAGCGGCTCCTGGACGTCGCCCACGAGAAGGGCATCCAGACCGTCGTCGCGTCCCGGATGGGCGCCGTCGGGAAGATCCCCGAGCCGCTGCGGATCGTCACGCGGGCGGACCTCGAGGCGCCGGCCCCCTCGTAGGGGTCCGCGCCCCGCCGGCCGGGGGCCGCGCCGCGGGCCCCCGCCGCC
>DATJVB010000113.1:0-2371 GCA_035502055.1 Thermoplasmata archaeon
CGACCGGTACATCGTCTGGCCCGGCCAGGCGCTCGCGTACAAGATCGGCCAGCTCAAGTTCCGCGAGCTTCGGACCCGCGCGGAGCAGGCGCTCGGCGACCGGTTCGACGTCCGGCGGTTCCACGACATGGTGCTCGCCGAAGGGGCGATCCCGATGGGGATGCTCGAGGACCGGTTCGTCCGCTGGCTCGCCGCGGAACGCGCGCGCGCTGCGTGAACCGTCCAGGCCCGACTCCCCAGAGGGGCGCGGAAGGCCCCCGCCACCAGGCGCGAAGAGGCCTAGGACGATGGTGACGCTCGCGCGCGCCCGCGGCGGCCCGACCTACGCTTCGCCGACCTGGGCTTCTCGAGGATCACGTCGAAGTAGTGCCACTGCTTCGGTCCGTGGTACGACATCCCCGCCTCGGTGGTCTCCCGGAGGAGCTCGAGGGAGAAGCCCCGGGCGAGCCGCCGGACCTCCGAGAGCGAGTGGAACGTCATGGTCGGCTGGCGAGGCCGCCATTCGTCCCGATCCCCGAACAGCTGGCCCGCGAAGTGCCCCCCCGGCTTGAGCGAGGCCCGGATCGCCGCCCAGACCCGTCGGAAGCCGTCCGGCGGGCAGAACGGGAGGCTGAAGCTCGCGTAGATGAGGTCGGCCGGCGGCAGCGCGATCGTCTCCATCGGACCGACGACGATCGTGAGCCGCCGGCGGTGCTCGGCCGGGACGCGCCGGTCGAGGAACGCCGCCGCGGCGCGTTCCCCGTCGACCGCGAGGACCCGCCAGCCGCGCCGGAGGAGCTCGAGGGTGTCGGTCCCCGCCCCGAAGCCGAGCTCGATCGCGGTCCCGCGCGGTGGGCGGCCCCCCTCCCAGTCGATGTGGTCGAGGGTCCGCAGGAGGTGCTCCCGCGGCGGGCGCCCGGCGGTCCACCGGTAGTAGCCGGTCCAGGGGCTCGACGACCGTCTTCGGCGGCGAGGGGTCACCGGGAGTTTCTCCTAATCCGTCTCGTGCGCGCCCGGATGGTCGAAGGAGTGGATCCCTCTCGCGGTCCCGCGCCGGGGCGGCGGCTAGTCCCTCCGGTTCGACAGGATGAACTCGTTCCCGTCCGGGTCGGCGATCACCGCCCGGTAGAACCGCCGGCCGGCGAACTCGGCCTCGTGCGGCTCCCCCGTAACGATGCCGCCCCGGCGGACGATCTCGGCGCACGCCGCCACCGGGTCGGCGACCCGGAAGACGATGCCGGAGACGGTCCCCGGCTCGCGTCCGCCCTCCTGGGGGCCCTGGACGTGCATCGTGAGGAGCGTGGTCGTCCCGGGGAGCGCGAACACCGCCCGGTTCGCGGCCTCGTCGAAGGAGACCTCCGAGAGCCCGAGGACGTCCCGGTAGTACGAACGGCTCGCTCGGGCGTCGCGGACGTGGAGGGTCACGGCGTGGAGTCCGTCGATGACGTCGACCATGCCGGGCCCCATGCCACGGGCGGCATAAGGCCGCGACCGGCGGCGGGGGCGCGGGGGCCCGGGCTCAAGCCTCCCGGCTCCGTCCGGGTCCCATGGCCGGCGGACCCGTCGTGCGACCGGTCGGAGCGGCCGATCTCGAGCGCTGGGTCCGGCTCCGCCGGAGGCTCTGGCCCGAGCGACCCGAATCGGAGCTCCGGGAGGAGGCGGTCGCCTACCTCCGGGGCGAGGGGCTGTGGGGGCTCCCCGGCGCGACGTGGCCGTCGATCGTACTCGGGGCCGCCGAGGAGGACGGTTCGCTCGTCGGCTTCGTCGAGGCGACCCTGCGACCGTTCGCCGAGGAGTGCGAGACGTCTCCCGTCGGCTACCTCGAGGGCTGGTACGTGGAGCCCGCCCACCGTCGCCGAGGGATCGGGAGGCGACTCGTGCGCGCCGCCGAGGCGTGGGCGGTGGAGCGAGGCTGCGAGGAGATGGCGTCCGACGCCGACACGGAGAACGTGGTGTCGGCGGCGGGCCACCGAGCCCTGGGGTACGAGGTCGTCGCCCGGACCGTCCACTTCCGACGGCCGCTCTCCGGACCGCCCGGCGACGGACGGGGGCCTTAACGGTCGTCGGCTCCGCCCGGTGGGCGGAGCATCTGGGCGGCCGTCTCCGCGGGGGCGTGGTCGAGCGGCCGCGACACCCCGGTCGCGCGGAAGCCCCGGGATTCGTATAGGCGGCGCGCGGCCTCCTGCCGGGGATTGACATCGAGGTAGATCGGACGGGCACCGTGGACCGATAGCACCCACCCGAGGCAGGCATCGAGGAGCCGGCCGCCGAGCCGTTCCCCCCGGTACGCGGGCTCGACCCACATCCCGAAGATGTACCACCGGTCATCCGCCCGGGCCGCGGTCGCCGTCCCCACGAGCCCGGACGACGACGCGTCGGCCACCCACTGGGC
>DATJVB010000114.1:0-4599 GCA_035502055.1 Thermoplasmata archaeon
CGGCCGGCGGCGAGCGCGCGTTCGACGCCGTGACGCCGTTCGGCGCCATCCCGCTCGAGCTCACGGAGCTGTATCCGATCGGCGGCTACGTCGGCCCCGAGGAGTTCTCCGGCGACCCCGCGCCCGGCGACCGGGCCCCCCTCGAGAGCGTCGACGACGCGGAGGCGGCCCGGCGGCTCGACGTCTGGACGCACCGGCATGTCCGGGGCCTCTTCGCGTGGCTGTACGGCCGGGCGGACGGGGAGGCTGTCGCCCGACTCCCGTGGAACCCGGAGCGGTCCCGCCGGACGGGCCGGCTCCGCGCCCTGCGCGACGACGGGCGGCCCGCGTTCCTGATCTCGCCCGACGGGCTCCCGCGGCCCACCTTCCTGGGCGCGCGACGGCTCCGCGAGACGCTACCGTTCCCCCGCGCTCGCATCGTCGTCGACGCCGACGCGGCCCCGTTCGTCGCCGAGGGCCGCAGCCTCTTCTCCCGGTTCGTCGCGGGGGGCGACAGCGGTCTCCTGCCGGGGTCGTCGGCGCTGCTCGTCGACGCCGACGATACGCTCCTCGCCGTCGGCCGGCTCCTCCTCGCCCCCCCGGAGATGGGCCGGATGGAGCGCGGGATCGCGGTCCACGTCTCGGCGCACGCGCGCCGGCCGGTCCCGCCGGTCGAAGAGGCGGACGAGGGGACGACGGACGCTTCCGACGGTGGGCTTTAAGGCGCGGGGCCGCCTCGTACCGGTCGCGGCGCGCGATGCGGACGTACCTCCTCCTCCAGCTCGACAGCGAGGGCGCCCCGTACTCCGACATCGCGGAGCTCCTCGAGGACCTCGGCTTCCGCCCGCACACGGGCGGCTACGACTTCGTCTACGACTGGGACCGGCCGGCGACGGTCCGAGAGTCCCTCGAGCTCGCCGACCGGATCCAGGCGTCGTTGCGCGGCAGCCGCGTCGGCTTCCGCCTCGAGTCGTCCAACGAGTGAGGGGCAAGCCGTTTTCCGCGGGGGGCCCTCCGTCCTCCCGATGGTCGTCCTCGGGATCGAGTCGACGGCGCACACCGCGTCGGTCGGGCTGATCGACGAGGGGGCCCGGGTCCTCGCCCTCGCCTCCGACATGTACCGCCCGCCGGCGGGCGGCATCCACCCCCGGGAGGCCGCGAACCACCACGTCGACCGCCTCCCCGGGCTCGTCGCGCAGGCGCTCGCCGAGGCGAAGGTCGGCCCGGGCGACATCGAGGCGATCGCCTTCGCGCAGGGCCCGGGGCTCGGCCCGTGCCTCCGGGCCGGCGCGACGGTCGCGCGGACCCTCGCCCTCCTGTGGCGCCGTCCCCTCGTTCCGGTGAACCACTGCGTCGCCCACATCGAGATCGCGCGGGCGCTGAGCGGGCTCGACGACCCGATGCTCCTCTACGCGAGCGGCGGCAACACGCAGGTGATAGCCTGGGGGACGGACCGGTACCGCGTCCTCGGCGAGACCCTCGACGTCGGGATCGGCAACTTCCTCGACAAGCTGTGGATCGCGATGGGGGGCGTCTTCCCCGGCGGGCCGGCGCTGGAGGCGGAGGCGAAGCGGGGCACAACCCTCGTCCCGCTCCCGTACTCGGTCCACGGGATGGACGTCGCCTTCTCGGGCCTCCTGACCGCGACGCTCGCTCAGCGAGCCCGCGGGGTCTCCCGGGAGGACCTCGCCTACTCGGTCGAGGTGACCGCGTACAGCATGCTCACCGAGATCACCGAGCGGGCGCTCGCCCACCGCCGGAAGGGGTCGGTCGTCCTGGGCGGCGGCGTCGCGTGCAACGGCCGCCTGCGGGAGATGGTCCGCGCCATGGTCGAGGGACGCGGCGGGACCGCGTTCGCGCCCCCGAAGTCCCTGTGCGTCGACAACGGGGCGATGATCGCCTGGACCGGTCTCCTCGCGCACCGGGCCGGGCGGTCCGTCGCCGTCGAGCGGTCGGGCGTCGAGCCCCGGCAGCGGACCGACCAGGTGCCGGCCCCGTGGCGGACCGGCGCGATCACGCCCCGGGCGGTCGCAGCGTGAGCCACCCGAGCGCGAGGGCCGCGTCCCGCTGGGCGTCGGACGCCTTCGCGGGGGCGTCGACGACCTTCTGGAGCGTCCCGCCGAACCCGGCCTCGTAGATCGCCGGGTCCGCGCCGGCCGTCGAGAGCGTCGCCGGGTGGAGTCCCGCGCCGCGGGCCGACGGCGCGACGGCGGTGTAGCTCAGGAGGATCGTGTGCCCGGTCCCGTACTTCTTCGCGAGGCACGACGGGTAGACGCCGCTCGCGTAGTCGAGCGTGTTGAGCACGAGCCCCGGACCGGCGGACGACGGCCGGCCGTCCACGAACAGCCCGATCGAATGCGACGCGTCCGCGGTGTACCCGAGGAGGTCGCCCGGCTGGTAGATGATCGGCTGCGAGGGGGCCGACGAGTTGACCGAGACGCTGGAGAACGACGTCGACCAGACGTGGAAGAAGTCGGAGAGGTTGTACGAGTACGGCCAGGGCGAGGCGATCTCGATGATGCCGTCCGGGTACCCGCCCGAGGCGTCGGGAGGGTGGGTGGCGATCGGGAGGACGCAGGCGTACCCCCCCGGATAGCTCGAGTTGCGGCCGATGGAGGGCCAGTCCGGGTTCTGCGCCGTCGCCGCCTGCGTCGGGGGGATCCCGACCGACTGCCCCTCGATGCTGATCTTGAGGAGCGGGTAGATCTGCTCGACGTTCGTCACGTCGGACGGGCACCAGGTGCCGGTGAAGTCCGTCGTGTTGTGGAGCGGGAAGTCGACCGGCCCGCTCTCCTCCGGGATCCCCTCGAAGTTGATGCACGGCGCCTGGAGGAGGTTCGAGAACAGGAGCACCGCGACGACCGCGACGATGACGACCGTCGGGACGCCAATGAGGAGGACGCGGCGCCACGGGCCGGACGACCGCCCGGTCGGAGGCTTCTTCCCGCGCCGGATCAGCTCCCGGTCGCGCCGGCGGCGGTTGCGTCGCTCCTCGGCGGAGAGCGCCTCGGGGGCCGGCTCGGGGCTCGCGCGGAATCGGCGCTTGGCCACGGACGCTCCCACCCGTTCGAGCGAATAACCTCTTTCGCCGACGCGGCCGGCCGATACACAGTCGATCCCGCCCCTCGGCGGGCGGGGTCGTCGGTCCGCCCGATCCCAACATTCGGCGTCGGACCGTCGCGAGTCCGGGAGGGTCGCCCGCCAGGGCGCCGACCGGGGGTGACCGACGTTCGCCTGCCCACCGGACGACGGGGGCAGCCGCTCGACGGATCCCTCCCGCCCCCCGGGGTCCACCCGGCTCCGGCCGGCGAGGGCTTCGGACAACTCGCCGCGCGATCGAAGTCCCGGCCCCTCGCCCGCCGCCGGAGGTTCCGCGAGAGCGACCGGGGCGGGCCGCATCGGGGCCGAGGGGACGGACGACCCGGCCCGGACTGCGCCTCGCGCCCCGCCGACGGAGCGCGCCTTTAACCTCCCCCTCGATGGCGACGCCACCGTGACGACGGTCGACGTGCTCGTCGTCGGCGCCGGGCCCGCGGGGTCGACCGCGGCGTACCACCTCGCCCGCGCGGGCCGGTCCGTCCTCCTCGTCGAGGAGCACTCCCGGGTCGGACATCCCGTCCAGTGTGCGGGCCTCGTCTCCCAGCGGGTCCTCGATCTCGCGGGGACCGACTCCATCGTGCGGACCGCGGTGCGGGGCGCGACGGTGCTCGGCCCGCGGAGCGCCCGGGTATCGTTCCGCGCCCCCGAGCCGCGTGCGTTCGTGATCGATCGGGCGGGTCTCGACCGCCACCTCGCCGACCGGGCGGCCGGGGCCGGGGCGGAGGTCGCGACCAGCCGCCGGTTCGACCGGCTCTTGGGACGGACGGCGGACGGCGCCGACGTCGAGCTCCGCGACGAGGGAGGCGCCGTCACGGCGGTCCGGGCGCGGCTCGTCATCGGCGCCGACGGCGTCGCGAGCCCTGTGGCGCGGGCGTTCCGCCTTCGGCGCCCGGTCGAGATCCTCCCCGCGTTCGAGGCGGAGCTCGGGGAGAGCCCGGGCGACCCCGCCGAGGTCGAGGTCTACCTCGGCCGGGGGATCGCCCCCGGCCTGTTCGGGTGGTGGATCCCCGACGGGGCCGGCGGCGGACGCCTCGGCGTCGCCATCGAGGCGGGGGACCAGACGGCCCGGTTCTACTACGACCGCCTCCTCGACCGGTTCAGCGAACGGCACGGGCGGACGCCGCACGGGCTCACGAGCTACCTCGTCTCGGGGATCCCGATCGGCTCGGTGCCGCGGACGTCCGGCGATCGGGTCCTCCTCGTCGGCGACGCGGCCGCTCAGGTGAAGCCGCTCTCCGGCGGCGGGATCTTCACCGGGATGCGCTGCGCCGAGATCGCCGCCGGCGTCGCCGAGCGGGCGCTCGCCGCGGACGACGTGGGCGCGGCCGCGCTCGCGGCGTACGACCGCGCGTGGCGGGCCGAGCTCGGGGACGAGTTCCAGCGCGCGCAGTATCTGCGCCGGATCTTCGTGCGGCTTAGCGACGACGAGCTCGAGCGCGTGGTGGAGGCGCTGCAGGCGGCCCACCTCACGACGGCGATCGTCGCGTTCGGGGACATCGACTTCCCGTCGCGCGTCGCGCG
>DATJVB010000115.1:0-49777 GCA_035502055.1 Thermoplasmata archaeon
TTCCGCGAGGGACGCCCGCCGCGCCCCCGATCGCCTTCGATCTGGGGCTATCTGTACCAATGAGGCTCGCTTCGACGGGGCAGCCAGATGGAATCCGGGAGCCGCATCCGGGGACCGTTGACCCTCCTTCCGGTAGGCTCCAGGACATCCCCCCTTCCGGGCACGGATGTGGTGCTACGGAGGCCGTACGGCCGGTTCACCGCAGTACTGGGGGCTGGACCCCGGGAGTACGCCCGAGCCCAGTCCCTGAGGAAAGTACCGGCACGGATTTCGGGGATTTTTGATGTCCGGCACAGCCGCCACCGTTCGGGGAGATGCGGCGACCACGGTACTCCCCCCATCGGGCGAGCCCCGCCCCTCGCCGGAACAGGAGGGGTCTAACCAGGTGGCCCTTTACCTCTGGGTCTCGACGGGGCATCCCGCGTGCGAGAGGTTGGGAACGAGCGCGACTGCCGGCTCACCGGGCAGGGGACTCTTCGTAAGCTGGCTGGAGCAAACGGAAGAAGAGCACCATGAGGAGCGCGACGTCCACGATGAGCGCGACCCCCCCGGCGACCACCATGTCGACGCCGATGCCGATAGGCGATGTCAGCGTGTAGGCGTGATGGTAGCAGGAATCGGGACCGGAGGAAGGTCGGCCCGAGCAGAGATTCCAGAGGTAGAACATCCCAGCGAAGAAGAGGCAGGACCCGACCGTGAACAGCCCCACGAGGGCAAGCTTCTCATCTCGGCTGAAGGGGCGCTTGGGTCGATAGGCGCTGATCTTCACCCGACCTTGACTCAACCCTCACTCACCCCCTTGCAACCATCGGGTCGGGAACCCTCGAACGCCCAAGGTGTCGCACTCTACATGAGGGTAAGCACCGAGGACCAGGACCTCGCGGGTCAGGAACGGGATCTCCGGACCGAGGCCGCCCTACGGGGCTGGATCGTGACCGCGGCCTACGCGGAGAAGGTCTCTGGGACGGGGAAGGTGGAGCGGACCGAGTACGGGCGGCTCCTTTCTGACGCCCGCAGCCCCGACCGCCCCTGGACGCACCTCCTCGTCTGGTCCCTGGATCGCTTCTCCCGGGAGGCGACCTTCACGAAGGCGACCCAGGCCGTCCTCGACCTCGAGAGGGCAGGGGTCCGGTTCCATTCCCTCAAAGAGCCGACCCTCGATACCCCGGACGATGGACGGCCGAACCTCGGTCGGGACGTCCTCCTTGCGCTCCTTCCGGTAATCGCGGCTTTCGAGTCGAAGCGCCGCTCGGAGCGGGTTCGGCTCGCGATGCAGGAGCTGAAGGAGGGTCGGAGGAAGAGCCGCTCCGGGCGCCCTCCGGGGCGTCCTGTTCGTGTTACCCCCGAGAAGCGCGCCGCAATCCTACGATGGAAGGCCGAGGGCCTGACGTGGCGGGCCGTGGCGCAGAAGGTAGGGCTCCCAAGGGGTACCTGCGCGAATGTCGCCTCGAAAGCGCGGAGGGGGGCCTTACCAAACTCCGCCGTCCCGAGAGGGTCCCCCAGACCGCCTGAGGGCGCCCCCGTCTCGTAAGGCACTCTTTGAAGGAAGCGGCGATTGCCGCTCCGCCAAGCACCGAAAGGGTTCACGGGGTCCGGGGCGACGACGCCCTTTCGTTTGCCGATCCTTCTCGCGGGGGTTTCCGGAGTTCGAAATAGGTCAACCGCAAGAGCCGACACGAGTCCGGGAGCCTGTTGAGCACGCCGCGACACCCGTGTTCGGCAGCCCCCGGATAATCGTCCGAAACCCGTCGACCTCGGGCCGGAGCGCCAATCGCTCGGGGAAAGACGCCCCCTGGGTAGGGGCGGGCGGGGGTCGCGCGGTGTCGCATCTCGGTCTTGCCAGGTGCCCCAGCGATAGCGCGACTCGGCTCGGAGCCCATCCCGCCGAGTAGCTCGCGGTCCCCGTGGGCCCGCGCCCTCCCGGAACGCCGGAACCGGACCGAGGGTGGGCTCATGGGGAGGGGAGTTCCGACGAGGTCGACGGAGCGAGTCCCCGCGAGAAGGCACGGCCGTGACGGCCCCACGTTCTCGCTCGACGCGTCTGAATAGGGGGGCGGCCGGGACGCCGAGCGGATACCCGGGGACTCGAAGCGTCCGGACCGGCGCGGCGTCAGTAGGGAAGCCGGGTGTTCGTCGTGATCGTGGTGAACGGGTAGCCACCGATGTAGTACCCGCCCGGATTCGCGCCCTCCCAGAAGGCGACCATGTCGCTGGGATCGAGCTGCGAGATGTCGTGACCGGCGTGGAGCTCGTAGACGAAGCGGAACGTCCACTTCGTCGGGCTCCGCATGTGGAGGTGGCCTAAGGGGACCGAGCAGACGTTCGGCTCGCCGTAGGCGATGACCCGGTGGCAGGTGCGATTGATGAGGGTGTCGTTGACGTTGAGCCACGTCGGCCAGTACTTGACGCTGTCCGGTGCGCGGTCGTCGCCTCCCCCGGCGGTGATGTAGATCGGCACGTTCAGGAACGCGTTCACGTCGAACCGGAGCGGACTCATGTTGGTCAGCATCCGGTCGACGGCTCGTTCCGAGGCGTTCGCGGTCCCGGGCCCGACCCCACAGAAGAGGTACTCCTTCGCCTGGATCGAGCTCCACGCCCAGGGATCGGTCGCGTTCGCCGTGCGAACGAGATAGGCCCGGTACGCAATGTCCTCGAACAGGTCTGTGACGGGTGCAACGAGTCCGATACCGGCGAACATCCCAGGATGTAGCGAGGCGGTGTACTGTACTCCCTCGGTGCCCATGCTCATCCCGAACAGGTAGAGCTTCGAGACGTTGCGCAGCGACTCCTCGTGGTGGATCGCGTCCATCACGTCCTGCTGCTGCGGCCCGCCGCAGGGCGAGTCGATGTACCACCCAGAGCCCGAGCGAGAGTTGAGCGCGATCAGAATCATGCCGGCGGCGCTCGTGGCGTTCACGACGGCTCGCGCCGTCACCCCATCGCTCCCCGCAAGGAGGAAGTCCTGGACGAGATCGCTCTCGATGCCTCCCTTCACCCAGACGCCGGAGATGTCCTGTTGTCCGTGGAGGTAGATTACGAGCGGGTGGGCAATGGTCGAATTGAAGCCGGCCGGAAGGAATTCGTAGTAGGATAGAGGGAACGCATCCACGCTTGACGTGTAATTCACCAGCGAGCCCCCATACGCCGAAGCCGCCGACCCTGAGGCGGGGATGGCGCCCGCGCCCCCGATCCCGCCCAGCGGAACCGCGAGGGCGAGGCTCAGTCCGATCGTACTCGCCCATCGGGCAGTGCGTCGGTAGCGGGGTCCGTGGGTTGTGACGTGCGCTGACAACTTCGCGGTTCCGACTCCAGACCCCGGACGATATCAGCAACGAATCTTCGGCCAAGACATGCAATCTGAACTAAGCGAAGACCACCGGTGAGGTTGTCGAGAATCCATTCAAGCTAGCGATCAGTCCAGCGGGTTCGATTCCGGCAGATCGCGCCCCTCCACACGCTTGCCGCTGGATTCACGACCTATATCAGGCAACCGAAATGGAGACGATTCGTCCGCTCGCGCTGAAGGAAACATGACCCGAGCCTCCGCGAAGCTGGGACAAGACCTTGTGGATCCACACAAGACCGAAAGCCCCTATGACCACGTGTAAGGTGAAGGTGTGGGAGGTGTTCAAGCCGGATGCGTTCAGATAGAAGGTGAGCTGGTCGGAGACGACGGACCAAGAGAGCGAAGGCGTAGAATTGCTGAGCGGTGGCGTGGAGCTGCATGGGTGGCCATGCTTTTGGCACCAGGTGGCGTTCCAGAGAGACTGGTCAGGCGGAGCGAGCGTGTTGCTCCCCGAGTACTCTAGGTAGGCGCCGGAGCTTCCCCAGGACTCCACGAGGTACGTCCCCGCGGACATCCCTCCGAGGGCGATTTGCGTGCACTCGGTGTAGTTCGCCTTGTACAGAGTGCAGTTCCCGAGGTTGAGACTCGTATCGAGAGAGGCCGTCAGGGTGACGTGGGCGACGATGTGGACCGAAGACGCGGAAACCGTGATCGGGATCGCCGCGTCGACCCCGACTTCGTTCTGGTACTGTGTGCCGTTCGGAGCACCGCAGTTCGAGCCGGACACGCTACCGCCGAAACCTAGCGTGCCCGAGGTTCCGTTGAAGAACGGCTTTTGCGTCGTCGGGTCCCGCCCGCACCCGTAGTTGGCGGTGCCGTTTTCCGGTCCATAGTGAAGGTACGCATGGGATCCAGAGTATGGGGCACGCAGTGGGACCGAGGTAGCCGAGGCGAAGGCCGCAAGGGCCATCGACGGAACGAGAACCGTTAGCAGAGCCCCTACGGCGACGACCGCCCCAAACAACCCATGTCGCCGCGGCTTGCTTCCCCCCGAGTCGATCGGCCCGCCGCAGGAGAAGGACCGCCGGTACGAGGAACTCCACTGGCGAGTCACACGGATCACGGACCGGCGAGGAAGCCGTATTCACACATAAGCACTTTGCTTCGGATTCTCGCACTGGCCCCCTACCGTGAGCTACGGGGTCTTCGAATCGGGCGCCGGTGGGCCAACCTACGCGGGAGCTTCCACCACGGTCAGTGTTGGAGTAGTGCCAGTGAAGGTGACCGTGAGCCGGTACCCTGGCTCGAGGCGCAACGCGGTCAGGGTCGACAACCCGCTAGCGATCGTGGCCCCATATCGATCGGTCAGCGTGATGGAGGGGGCGGGGGTGCCCCCGCTCAGGGTGATTGCCACGCTCATCGTTTGAACTTCGTACACAATCCCGCTGGTCGGAGTACCAGTCGCTCCCATCACGCTCAACTCGCGGTACCTGAAGAACGGAGACCCGATGGAGGAGCCGTTCTCCGCAATAGCCAACGTTGCCCCCGAGAATGACCCGAACGTGACCGTGGCTCCTCGGAGCAGTCGGATGGCAGGCGATATGTCGGAGGTAACGGGCCCCAGCACGGAGATAGAGGTCGTGCCCGTGAGCAAGCTACCAGTGATAGTCACCGAAGGGGATCCCGAGAAGTTACCCCACGAGATGTACGAACCATCCTCTAAGTCCACGTCACAACTGTCCTTGCCGTTGACCAGGACGTTCCCTTCAGCATCGAAGGCAACGATACTGATGCTCCCACTCCCCCCGGTTGAGGTGACGTTGACGTTGCCCGAGGAACTCTGGACTACGTACCAAGTGTTCGCACTTGGGGTCGGTGAACCGGCGGGCCCGTTTCCGTTCACGATGAGACCGAGGGTAGATCCGTCGGGGTGGGTCACGGTGATGCTCTTCGTCCCTCCAGTGCACGAAAGCGTCCCGTTGTGAAGCGCGACCCGGTAGGCGACCCCGGTTGTTGGCGAGGACGCTGTGCCTTGATTCCGGATCTCGTTCACGGTCGCCGTGCCCAAAGGGCTCGTGATGATTCCTTGATCCGTCAGCCCGCGAACATCGCGCCATCTGGCCGCAGGAAAGGACGGTCCAGATGATGAGTTGAGATTGACCGCGGCCCCGCCCGGAGCTACCTTCGAGAAATCGCATCCGGAGATGTGGAGGTCTACCACTGGCTTGGCCGGAGTGCAATTCAGATCCAGGCCGGTCGACGTTGCGCCGGCTCCTGAATCATCCACGAGACAGTCTCGAATGTGAAGGCCGGATACGGTCGTGCCAGATTGAAACCCGTATAGATTGACCTGTCCCCCCGTGGTGCACGAGATCGACCGCAGCTGGGCCAACGTGATGTTTCCGCCTCTCTCGGGAGTGGAATTCCCATTATCACCGGTCAACCCAATGACCCGCCACCCGGTCGCGAAGTTTGCAAAATCGGTGCCGATCACGGAGACCTCGCTGTTGCAGGCACCGATAGTCAAACCGGCGTTGTTGTTGTTCGGAGATTGTCCGTCGTACCTCCCTCCCCATACGCGAACCGATTCAGATCCCTGTGCCCAGTTCGCCTCAATGAAGACCGCGTTGCAGCCGTTCGACCCGGAATCCGTGAACACTCCAGTTCCGCCGAAGCGATCGATGTTGCGGCACGTGAACCCGAAGCCCGACTTCCCCGGGTTAACGTCGAGAGAGGAGAACTGGCAGTCCAAGTCCTCAGGGGAAGTCTCCACGATGTCCTCCACATAGTACCCGGAGCCATCCCCAGATGGGGCCGAGCTTCCGTTCGATACCTTGGTTCCGCCACCGTCAGGTACTGAGTTCGACCCGCAGGACTCGGATTTCGGCGAGTACCATCGGACGCCTTGGGCTCCACCATCGTACTCCGTGCTAAGATCAGAGAGGAGATAATACCCGTTGTTCCAACGAGCCCAGCGCGTCATTTTGTGCGCATAGGCATCGTAGATGGAGAGATTCGTGACTCCCCCGGCGACCATGATCGCACTGATCCCATCCTGACTCGACCCGGATGGTGCGTAGTCGATACGCAGGTTGCGGAGGATACAGTTTGTTGCTGCACCGACCACGAAGATGCAACAGAAGGTGCCATGTCCGCCGTCCTTGACTATGGCACCGGTAAACTTGCTCCCCGTGAGCTGGATGAGAGCCCCGCGCTCGAATATCACTTCGATGTCGTCACCCGTTAGAACCCATTCGGCCGTAGCACCGTACACACCCGACTGGACAATGATCCTCCCGCCGGGCGGAGTGAGGCCCCCGAGGAATGTCACCGCATTGTTGAAGGCTGTTTGGTCATTTGCCGCGTCGGTGTAGTCGGCTCCCGACCCGTTCAAGCCAACCGTTACCGTTGTCGCCCCGAACCGGTCGGTCATGAATGAGGGTTATGCAGTCATGTTACTTACCCGTTCGCCCTAGGCGACCTGTTCTATATCCAACTCACTCGATGGAAGGGCGACTTGCGCGAGGACTCTGCCAACCTGCCGGACCCTGAGGTTCTCGCCCCGGAGATGGAGGGGGACCTCGCCGATGTGCTTGAGGCGTCTCCCGGGGCTGTAAACCCAGCTTCGCGCCCCGCACCCAAAGCCCCCCTCGCACTCCGCATTGAATCTTGGGTTCGCCCCTTACATGGGGTGGATTTGCTCGGAGCCGCCCAGCGCCGTCCGGAGTTTGTCCTCACCGTCGTCCAGTTCGAGGGGACCGACAGCCGTCCGGCTTGACCTCGCGAACGTCCCGACGATCCAGGGGGCCGGCAAGGGGCTGGATTCCGGCCCAAGGTCTGACCGTTCCTTGACCTCGTGTAGCGCACCTCCCCCGGCGGCGGGTCAACCGCGTCTCGACAGGGTTACGGTCAACCTTTCGACTGGGCCTCGCGGTTAACCCGACCGAGGCGCGGTATGAGTTCTACACAACTGAACGTTACCCCGACCGATGACCGGGACCACCGGGCTGTAGACTGACGAGGCTCGTGGACGTGTGCAAAGCCCCGTTCGGAAGGCCTGTGTTGACCCCACGCGACGTACGCCACCTCGGATAGGGACGCATCGACCTTAATCCCCGTCGGGGGTTCATCGGACCAGGGCATCCGAATGGACTCCTCTGCGCGCGTAGGCGCGTCGGTCAGGACCATTGACGTCTCTGCCGCGCAGGACGAGCACTATCGGCGCACTCTTTGGAGGAGGCGTATCGCATTCGCAAGCGGGCTTATCGTAGTGGCCTTCGGCCTCGGCGCTGCGGCCTTCCTCGTTGCTATGGCGCTGCTCCGACCTTCGATCACGTACAGTCAACGGATATTCGACCTGCTCTTCGGGATCTTCGTTGGGGGCTTTGCGGTCGGGCTGGCTCGCCTTGCCCTAAGGAACTACCGAACACGCGGTGCCGGGGAAGTTCTACTCAGTCCGACGAACGTCATCATCCGCCGGACGCACGGCGGCGACCTCGCCAGGCTCTGGGCGGATCCTGACTTTCGAATGCGTATCATCGACCATCGAACCACTCGGCCGGGCAACCTTGACGGTGCTCCCTGCCTCGTGGCGGAAGGAGACAATTCGGTCGCCATATCGGGGTTCGCCTGCGACGCGATCGTAGAGGCGGCCCGTGCACGCAATCTTCCGGTTTCGTCCAGCGTCCGAAGGACCGCGAGTCTCTTGGGAGAAGACCTGGGTCGGTCGCTCGTGTGGGAGATAGGGGCCCCGGAAGGATGGGCCCGTCGAATCTGGTTTGGAAAGTGAGTGCCCAGCTCACTGGTGGCAGCTGCACCGAAGGCGATCATTGCAAATGGGATGCAGTTTTGCCGAGTGGGCCGGGTCGCCAGGTCTTGGTAGGTCGCGACCCTTTTTCTGGGTCAGAGGCTTCTCACCCCCGGATGGTCCCGAACCAGGCTGCGTTTCGGGCCGGACCGGTAGTCCAGCCGGACTTGATCTTCGATCTAACCGATGCGATCAGGAGGGACCCGTACCTGATGGTCCAGAAGTCGATCCCTCGAATCTACCTCAAGTGGTATCTTCCGACGTTCCTCGTCGTTATACTTCTGCTCCTATGGAGGCGACCACCCCTCGCATTTACTCCCGGACTCGTGGAGTTTGTCGCGATCGGGGGATGTGCTGTAACCCTCGTGTCCGTGATGGCCTACTTCTACCTCCGCGGGCCGAGACCTCGCCGACTTCCGGTGCGGCTCGTCGTGAAGGGCGACGGTCTTGAGTTCGGTGACTCAGATGGTGAGAGACACAATCTGAACTGGGACAAGCCAGGACTTTGGCTGGAAGTAAGTCGTCCCGCCTACGGACCGCGTAAGTGGGATCCGAAAGCCGGCGAGCTCGTCGTGGAGAAGTCGAGCGGCCCGGCGGCGGTTGCGGACCGCCGGATGCGAATGTTTCAGGGAGCCGTGCCGTCCGCTATTCTCCGCTGCGGAGGGTTTGAGGCAGCACTTTCAGACCCGGCGGTCGACGCGCTACTCCAAGGCGCCAAACGAGCTGGATGCAGAGTACGGCAGTCCCCGGGCAATAGATGGGACAGCTGGCTAATCCAGGAGCCGCTCACCCGCCCGAGCTTTTGGAAGGATTGACGAGTCGGTCCCGAACCCCGATCCGGCGAGTACGCTCTTCCTTCTCGTCGCGCTCGGCAAGCGTCGGTCAAGGGGAGGGTTCGCTATGGGGGCACGGCACGCCGTATCGTCGTGATGGCTCCCCAACCGATTGACCCCCGGTCCGGCCGGGGGAAACGGAACGTGGTGACCATGCATCCTGCCGCCTTCGCCGACCCCGTCCAAGCGTCGTAAGCGGCGGGCGAAAGGCTCCCCCGGCAGGATGGTCGCCGGACCGAGACGCGCCATGCTGGCGCGTCCGCGAGGGTTGAAACTGGAGTGGGAAGGAGCGCGAAGAGGTCGATTCGAAGGCCCGGGAAACGCCAGTCGAGTTCCAATGTCTTACCGTCCCGAAGCGTGACCCTCGCTCCTTCGGGCGCGACGGTGACCTGAGAAATGGGGTTCGGCTCGGTCGCCAGCTCTCCCGACGTGTAGCTCGGCTGGGTTGGCGGGGCAGGAAAGGTTGAATCCGCCGATTGAAGCTGTGGAGCGGCCCCCCTGAACTGGCCGCCCACCGGCAACGTCGGCGGTCCGAAGGCGCCCCCGGGAGGAGGGCGTGCGGCCATACGAAGGACCGCGGCTACGGCGGTGCGTCCGTGGTCCGCCGGATTGGGGACGTCAAAGCGATCCTCTCCAAGAACGAATCCGTGAGCTTCACAGGCTGCGAGGAGCCCTTGGCGCGCCTCCTCCCCGATATGGGCTGTCCAGGCCCCGGGCATAATCATCAGCCATTCCCCCAGCGCCGCGGTCTTCCCAGACGGGCCCGATCCCACGATCTCTCGCACCGTGACTACCGCGGCAGGATCGTCCCACTCGAGCCGCCGAGCGTGCCCTGCTCTGTCTACGACTGCGACTCCCCTGTCGTCGAGTCGAAGTTCAACTCGCGGGCGCCACCCTCGGGCCGGCACCTCGCTGAGAAGCAACGGTCCGAACCCGACGCCGGTGAAGAGAATGAGGAGGAACGACGTGACCCACGGGTCGAACTGTACGAATAAGGCGAGGTACAACGCGAGGGCCACGCCGCCCCCGGTGAACCCGAGGCCCATGCCCAGAAAGATTCGCGTCGCCCGCGCGTTCAGACGTCGGTCCATCGCCGCGAACGGTCTCAGGTCGTAGGAGGTTTGGGTTGGAGGCGGATTGGGAGGCAACATCCCGGCCACGGGTTCTCTCATCTTGAGGCTTCGTCTCGCCGGGCGGGCTTGGGGTTCTCGAACGGGGGCCTTGCCTACGCCCTTCGTCCCGCTCGGCACATGCAGCCCGTCTCGGACGGCGGGGACCCGCACGGGCCCCCCCTAATGCTCCTTGCCGGCCAGACTACAGTGCCCGCCCATGAAGCGCTGGGGCCGTCTAACCCGCCGGGGCTCAGCGGCAGGGATATTAGCTATAAGTTCTCGAGAATGCTTCAGCAAGAAGAGGAAGAAGGGAAATGGTCGCGGCAACGAGCCCAGTCGCTCGGAGAAGGGAGGGCCCCCTGGAGCCAGTCCCGGTACCGCCCGAGATTGCGCTGGTCGGGCCAAACTCGATCGCGGGCCTCCGGAGGGTCATGGGAGCGACCTGGCCCATGATTGACGCGCTTGGCGAGTTCATGACCTCGGTTGGACGTCTTGAGATGGATGTCAAGATGACGATGCCGGAGCTGTTCCAGCGGACGCTCTCAAAGGATGCGGTCGAAGCTTTCGTATCGAAGGCGCCGCCAGACTTGGTAGGGCAGTTCTTCAAAGTCACTCTGGGGTTTGCTTCGATGGGCAAGCTCGATCTAAACGCCCTTAGCGCTGAGGAGAAGATGCAGAGGGGCGATAGACTCAAGGAGATGGCGTTAGAGGTGAAGACTCTGATTGCGAAGCTCGACGAACTGACCAAAGAGGTGGGCAAGTGAGCATCGCAACCCCGGACTTCCGGCTCCGATTGGGCCTTCCCTCGAAGAATCCGAGCCTCGATTCGATTCCGGACGAGTTCGTCAATGGCCTGTCAAGTGTGACGGGTTCCCTTGCGCACTTCTTTGCAAGCGTCTTCAGCCCCGGGTCTGCCCCCTCTCCCAACACGAGCATCACCAGCCACGGAGCTTCGGTCTGGCCAGCTTTCCAATGGAATCCCAAGCGCGCCGCGATGTCGGAGGTCGCCGCAAGGATGGTCCCGATACTTAGGGGAGAGGACACACTTGCACGCCTTCAACTCCTCGTCGAGTTCGAGGCGTACCGGGTAAGCTCTCCCAGGCTCCACTCCTACTTACTCGAGGAGTTGAGGCGGTACGGCTATCGATTACGGAGCACTGACTGACGCGGCTGCCTTCCTTGCAACACTCGAGCCTCTCGCTCTGGTGGTAAGCGAGCCGTACAAGACTCGGGGGACTGCCTGGATGGTCTTTGCGATAGTTCAGTTCGCCTTGTTTGCCGGGTGTATCTACTCCGCAGTCCAGAGTTGCTCGATTGCTCTGCCCCTGTTCGTAGCTGGAGCCGTAGTCTCAATCTTGGGGATGTGCTACGTTCTGGCCATTGCTGCCTTCGAGTCCGGTGCACCTGGTTCCTCGAAGGTCTGAGGCGGAGCTTCCTGAACTGTGAGACTCGGGATCGCTCGGTACGGTCATTCGCCTCGGCGATTTCCCTCCAACGTATTCGGGTGACTGCCAGTGGTTCTAAACTGTTTACGGTTCAACTCCCCCCGTGTCCATCGTCCCACCCTACCGGAGCGACGGAACCACTCTACCAGAGTCGCCGGCGCTGCGGCGCCCGGCGGTCGGCCCACACCCCCGTCCTCGAGTCGGTCGGTCCGGGGATGGACGTGCTCCGTCGCTGCAGGTGCCACAGCCGAACCAACAGTCCGCCGCCGATGACCAGTGCGCTCCCGCCGATGAGGCACAGTTGGAGCGCCGTCCCCCCGAGAACGTACGGAAAGGTAGGGTACCCGCACGGCTCGATGCAGTTGTCGAGCGCGGGCGCCGTGAGCCCCCAAGCGAGGACGCCCCAGCCGAAGAAGGCGAGGAAGGGGGCAACGAACTCGAGCGCCAGCCGCCGCGACGCAGCGTTCACTCGCCGTGGTCGGGGCGGTGTCCCGCTGCGCGACAGCCGCATGACGAGGTCCCGGGACAGTCCCACCGCCACCGCCGAGGACGGGATGGCGAAGCCGGCGAGCAGGATGAGCGTCGGCCAGGAGAGCACGGGGCACCCGCCCGCGGTACCGTCCGGCTCGTAGATCCCGTAGAACGTGCAATCCACCGCGACTTCCGTCGCGTGGGCGATCAGGACGAGCAGGAAGAGGCTCACCAGACCCGCCGTGGTCCAACCGGCTTGCTCGGCCAGCGTGGAACGAGGTCGCGCACCGGGGGCGATTCCGGCCGGACCGAGCTCGGGAGGGGGCGGAGGGGGGAAGGCCCCGTACTCCATCCACTGAGGTCAGCCAGCGCCGCGATATCAAACGTGGGCCCGCGCCGCACCCCTCGAGGCGCCCGGAGGACCTACACCGCCCGGGACTTCCGGGCCGGTCAAGATCGTCTCTGGGGCAGCGGCCGCCGCCATGTCCGATCGGGATCCGCTCCGTTCCCGGGCCGAGTCCGACTCGGCGCGCCGTTCGTGCGGCGTCGCGGGACCCGATTCGGGGGCCCTGGAACCCCACTATCGGCCGGCTTCCGAGAGCCGACTCGTTGGCTCGGCCCGACGGTGGGGCGGCCGCACCGACAGGCCCGGCCCCGCCGGGGAGGGGCTTCGGCGCCACGAGGCGTCGCGGAGCCGCCCGGAACCGAACGATCGGGCGGCTACCAGTCGACCGTGGTGGCGCGCGACCACCGGGCGACCTCGGCCTCCCCCTTCGAGGAGAGGGCGAGCGGCTGGTCCGGCCCCGACTCGACGAGGTACCCCTCCCGGCGGGCCCACGCGTGCGTCTCGTGGAGGATGGCCGGCAACTCGGCCGGCGTTGCGAAGACGAACAGCTGGAGGAGCTTGACCGCGGGCTCCGTGGAGGAGGAGAGGACGGCGTGGGAGTGGTGCTGGCCGAGCTCCCGGAGCACCATCGGCGCGACGTCCGGCGGGACCCGCCGGAGATCGTACGGGCAGAGGAACCGGGAGCCGTCGCGGGACTGCTCGTCGAACCACGCCTCGTACTCGAGGTGCTCCGGGACGTTCTCCGGCGACAGGTACTGGCTCAGCGTGTCCGCCCCGCCGCTCACCCCCTCGGGGTGGGCCCCGACGAACGCCCGCACCTCCTCGACCGGGCGGAGCCGTCCGTCGACGGATTCGACCTGCTCGTGGTCGAGCGCGCGGACGCACCCGACCTGGTCCGGGGCGATCTCGGAGAGCCGTTCGTCGTAGTAGGCGACGAGGGTGGGGTCCGAGACCCAGTAGGAGGCCGCCTTGTCCGGAGGACTCCCGGCGATGAACTCCGTCGCGTGATCCGCGGCCTCTTCGCGGCTCACGTGGAAGCTCACGCAGTGCGAACCGAGCGGAAGATGCAGCAGGCTCTCTACGAGCTCGACCATGCGAGCCTAGTAGGATGGCTTTTTTCGGCCATATAATAGTGTGGACCGGCCGGGGGGGGCTCCGCGGCCCGTGGGAGGCGGCGCGGGGCGAAACCTCGTCTAGCCGCGGGCCGGTGGGGGAGCATGGCGACCGACCGACGCTTCTGCCGGTTCTCGACGAGCCCTGAGACTGCCGCCTTCAGCGTCACCTCGATCCCCCCCGACGGCCTCTGCCTCAGCGCGTTCCTCGTCCTTACGGAGCGGACCGCGAGCCCCCCGCGCGTGCTCCTCGGACGGATCGATCCGCGCGCGGCGTGGGACCACTGGGGGGCACTCGACGCCGCGCGGGTGGCGGCGTGGCAGGACCGGTGGATGCTCCCCGCATCCCACCTCCTCTTCCTCGAGTCGCCTCAGGCGGCCGCCGAGCGTCTCCGGACGGAGCTTACCGGCCTGTCGGCGCGTCCGCTCGCGGGCCCGATCGTCGTCTCGGACGTCTACGCCCCGGAGCGCCACCCGGCCCACGGGAGCCACTGGGACATCGAGTTCATCTTCCGGGGCGACGCGGTGGTGTCCGAGCTCAAGCCGCCGGCGCCGTGGCGGACCCTCGAGTTCGTCGACGTCTCGACGCTCCGGGCGACCGACCTCGCCCGGTCGCACGGGGACATCCTTGCGAGCGCCGGCCTCGCGATCGGCCGGTAGACGACGGGCGGGACGACCGCCACCCCGAAGAGGGTCGGAGCGGCTCGATCAGGCCATGCGCGCCATCGATTCGTGCCCTTCGACCGGGTAGTGGCCGGGGACCCGGTGAACCAGGCTGCCCGGGCCGGCCTCGGCGCGGACGTGCCCGAGATGCTCGAGACAGCTGTACGTGCGGTGGCCCGTCGGCGACTCGATGTAGTACGCCCCGGGCTTGCCGCACGGCTCCTCGCGGTCCCCGTCGGGAGAGATGCCGACCCACGAACAGGTGGGGTGCTCGATCCGCATCGCGGTGGTGCGGTACCCGACCCGCGCCATAAACCTGCGGTCAGGCCGGAACCACCCGCGAGCCCGATCGGATGCAGTGGAAACGTAGGGGGACGTCCGCCAGCTGTCTGCCCTGGACGCCTGACGGAGATGCTCGGTACACCCCCCCTTTTCCAGTCGAGCGTAGGCGTTTATGTACGACAGTCGTCTGACAACGGCGATGGCGCCCGCCCGACGACCTCGAGACCGGCCCGAGCCGACCCCGGGACTCGATCCCCTCCCCATCCCGGGCCGCGACGTGCCCGTACCGCCGGCGATGCCGCCGGTCGGGTCGACCGCCCCCCCGCGGCGGCTGATGCTGGGGAAGGCCGTTCCGAGGGGATACGGGACCCGCCCCCGGCTGAGCCCGGACGCCGCCGCCTCGTTCGCCACCCTCGTCGACACCGCGCGCGCCCGCGCGGGCATCGAGGGCCGAACCCTCGTCTACACTGTCCGGTGGGACTGAGCGCCCGCGGCGCGGTCCGACTTCGGGTCGGATCCGGGCGTCGCCGTGTCCTCGCCGGCCGTCGGGAGCCGGATCTCCCGGGCGATCGCGAGCTTCGATAGCGCGTCCGCGCGAGTGTTGTGGCTCCGCGGGACCCAGACGAACGTCACGGAGCGGAACCGGCCGGCGAGCTGGGCGAGCCGCTCGTGGTACGCAAGGAGATGCGGCGCCCGGACCCGGTACTCCCCGCGCATCTGGCGGACGACGAGCTGGCTGTCGCCGTGGAGGACCACCGGCCCCTCGTACCCCCGGGCCAGGAGCCACTCGAGGGCCCGGATCGCGGCCGTGTACTCGGCGACGTTGTTCGTCGACGCGGGGGAGCCGGGCCGGACCGCGAGCCCGCTCTCCTCGTGGGCGATCCCGGCCCCCGTGACGGTGAACCCGTAGGCCGCGATCCCTCCGCCGGCGGGCGGCTGGCAGGCGCCGTCGAAGTGGACCACCGCGAGCGGCTCGGACGCCATGGCCGAGCCGCGCGGCAGGGCCGCGTCGACCTCCGGGTGGGGGTCGGTCACCGCCGGATCCCCCGCGCCGGCGCCGGGGCGCGCTTCAGGACGGGGCAGTTGCAGGCGGGCTCGTTCCGCGCGCACGGGGTGCACCGGACGGCGCCGGAAAGGTGGAACAGCGGACGCCCGCAGGTCCGGCACTCCCGCCGGTGGCCGCACCGCGGGCACTCGGCGACGTCCCACGGCACGAGCGTGTAGCAGACGCGGCAGTTGACCGACTCCCGCGGTCCCGGAAGGTACCGGACGTCCCGGGTCGGCTGGTGGGAGCGGGCCCGCGCGCGGAGGACGTTCTCGTCCTGGTTCCCGAACACCCCGCCGACGGTCGTGAGGTTCGGGTCGGGACTCGAGGCGCCCCAGAGGATCGTGGTGATCGCCACCGGCAGGCCGAACACGCCGATCTCGAGGAGTAGCGTGAGGCTCTCGACTCCGGTGAGGATGATCGGCGACGCGATGAGCCCGACGGCGAGCAGCAGGACGGCGACCCCCAAGAGGGTGATCGACCGGTTCATCCGGTCCGGTCCCCCATCCCGCCGCGCCTCCCCGGACCGGACGAGCGGGCTCGTCCGATAAAAAGGAGGACGGCCCACCGGCCCCGCCCGCACAAACCTTCATAGGGGGCGAACCGGCGTCGTACCGGCATGTCCGGCTACCCCCCGCCGTACCGGACCCGGCCCCTCGGGGTCGCGGTCCTCGCCGTCCTCATCGGGCTCCTCGGCGCGCTCTTCCTTGTCGCCGGGCTCGTTGTGCTGCTGTTTTCCACCCTCGTCGGGCTCGCGGGGATCGCCTTCTTCGGCGCCGGCCTCGTGGGCGGGCTTCTCCTGTTCCTCGCGGGCGTCGTCCTCCTCGTCGTCGCCTTCGGGCTGTGGCGCCTCGAGATGTGGGCGCTCGCCCTCTCGGTGATCGTGATCGGCCTCCTCTGGATCGCGGACGTCGTGTCGGGGCGGATCCTCTCGATCGAGGCGATCGTCCTTCTCCTCCTGCTCGTGTACCTCGTGCTCGTGCGACGGCACTTCGTCTAGGCGGCCGCGAAGGCCTTTTTTGTCGGGACGCCTCGCGCGTCGGTATGCCGAACCCCGAGGTGGAGCTCGCGACGACGATGGGACCGGTCCGACTGGAGATCTTCGAGGATCGGGCGCCGAAGACCGCCGGCAACTTCCTCACCCTCGTGCGGAAGGGGTTCTACAACGGGCTCCTGTTCCACCGCGTCATCCCCGGCTTCATGATCCAGGGCGGCTGCCCCCGGGGCAACGGCACCGGCGGCCCCGGCTACACGATCCCCGACGAGTTCGGTCGGGGGCTCGTCCACGACCGGGCCGGCATCGTTTCGATGGCGAACGCGGGGCCGAACACGGGAGGGAGCCAGTTCTTCATCACCCTCGGTCCCACCCACTGGCTCGACGGGAAGCATGCGATCTTCGGACGGGTCGTCGGGGGGCAGGACGTGATCGAGCGGATCGCCGCGGCGCCGCGCGACGGCCAGGACCGCCCCCGCTCGCCGGTCCGGATCGAGACCGCGACGGTGCGCTGACCGCGGGTCCGCTACGGCGGGAACTCCTGCGCGACGCGCTCGCCGGGACGCACGACGTCCTCGACGAGGCTCACCGCCCCGGAGGCGAGGCCGAACGCCGGGACGAGCATGAGGAGCTCGATGACCGTCCCGTACGAGAGCGACGCCGACCCGTTGCTCATGAACGCGACCGCGATGTGGGCCTGCGGGACGAGCCACCAGAGGTAGGCGAGGGCGACCGTCGAGGCGACGACCGAGACCGGACCGAAGGCGACCGTCGGCCGGACCACGTACTGGGCGGCCCACAGGGCCGCGAGGAGGATCCCGCCGAGCGCGATCGACGCGGCCCCGACGCCGGACTCGAGGCCGAACCCGGCGGTGATCCCGAGGAGCCCGGCCGGCACGATTGCGAAGAAGAGGATCGACGGGACGAGGAGGAGGACGGCGACGATCGCGCGCCGGACGAGAGACGGCCGCCGGGGGGTCCCGACGACCGTCCCCGGCGGGCCGGCCACGGGAGCCGCGGGCGGGGACGGCGCGGGAGCGGCCGGAGGGCCCGCCGGAGGGACGGCGGGCGGGGCCGCGTCCGGCTCCGTCACGGGATCCCCTCGGGCGGCAGCGTGACCGCGAAACCGCCCCCGGCGTAGGTGCTCGTGACGGTCCCACCGGAGAGACTCAGCATGCAGCTGGACGGCCCGTCGATCTCGACCGTCCGGTCGAAGAGGGTCCCCTGGGGGGCGACGACCGCGACCGCCTCCGTCGCGCAGACGCTGCCGGTCGACCCCGCGAGGGAGAAGGTGAGGGTGCCGGCCTCGTCGAACGCGGCCTGGTTCTGGAAGGAGATCCGCACCGTCGCCGAGACGGATCCGTTGGGGAGCGGGGTGGTGTTCACCGGTCCCACCGTCACGTTGAGCGACTGGAACGGGGCGCCCCAGCTGTAGTTGTCGTCGCTCTGGACGCTCACCGTCGCGATGCCGGCGAACGTCACGTTCGCGAACGTCGCCGTCGGCAGCCGGGCGGAATGGGTGAGCAGCGACTGCGCCTCGGCCGAGCCTCCCACGTTGATCGATAGCCGGAGGGGCACCGACGTGTTGGCGCCCGGCGGGATCGCGACCGAAGGGCTCGAGGCGCTCCCGAGGAGCGCGCCCGACGGCAGCCGGACGAGGGCGCTCAGCGAGATCGAGCTGATCGCGAGGTAGCCTCCGTTGTGGACGAAGATGCCGCCGCCCACGGTGACGGTCGTCCCGGTCGCCGTCGCTCCGCCGGACTGGTCGACGGAACCGATGCCGATGCGGCTCGCCGAGTAGGCGGCCGTGCCGACGTAGACGAGGATCAGCACGAAGGCGACGACGCCGAGGAGCCGGAGGATCCGGGCGAGACGGTAGAGAGGGGGACGTCGGGCCATCCGGACCGGAACGACGCGGGGTGGGGGCTTATTCCTGCCGATGTACGAGAGGCGGTCGGGCGGCGGTCGCCGAACGCTCGGCAACGGATTTAACAGCCCTGCGGGTGCGCCCCGCGCGGACCTCGCACGCCCGGCGCGGAGACGCCTCCTTCATCGCGGCCCCCCCCGCCGGACGAGGGGCCGCTGGAACGACCAACGATGGCGGCGGGGGATCGGGTGCTCGGGCTCGATGTCGGCGCGACGAAGTTCCGCATCGCGGTCGCGGGACCCGATGGACGCGCGGAGCGCACCGTCGAGTCGCCGACTCGGGCCCGGCGCGGCCCGGAGGCGGTCATCGAGGAGCTGATCGGCCGGCTGTCGGCGGTGGCGTCGGCGACGACCCCCCGCCCGACGGCCCTCGGGGTCGGCGTCGCGGCGCAGGTCGACGCGCGGGGAACGGTCCGGTTCGCCCCCAACCTGCGGTGGGCCGACGTCCCGCTGGGCGCGCGGCTCGAGGAAGGGACCGGCCTTCCGGTGCGCGTGCTCAACGACGTCCGGGCCGCCACCGTCGCCGAGTGGCGCCTCGGCGCCGGCCGCGGAGCGACGGACCTGGTCTGCCTGTTCGACGGCACCGGCCTCGGCGGGGGCGTCGTCTCGGGCGGCCGTCTCCTCATCGGGGCGGGGAACACGGCGGGCGAGCTCGGCCATCTCACGGTGGTCTCGGGGGGCCGACGCTGCACGTGCCCCAACGCGGGATGCCTCGAGGCGTACGTCGGGGGGTGGGCGATCGCCGCCCGCGCCCGGGAGGCGGCCCGCGCCGACGCGGACGGCGCGGCGCGGCTCGTGGCCCGGGCCGGCGGCCGGCTGGACGGCGTCACCGCGGAGGCGGTCCTCACCGAGGCGGCGGCCGGCGACGCGTTCTGCGGCCGCCTCAAGGCGGAGACCCGGGAGTACCTCGCCGCCGGCCTGGTCGGCATCGCGAACGCGTTCAATCCGTCGACGATCGTGGGGGGCGGCGGCATCTTCGACGGCGCCCCCGACCTGTTGTCCGACGCCCTCGCCCTCGCGCGGCCCCGGATGCTCCCGTCGGTCGGGGAGTCCCTCCGGTTGGCGCCGTCCCAGATCGGGGCCGGAGCCGTCGCGATCGGGGCGGCGACGTGGGCCCGGGGAGGACTCGCATGAGCGCGCCCGACGCGGCCCAACTCGACGAGCGGTGCATCAACACCCTGCGGTTCCTCGCGGTCGACGCGGTCGAGAAGGCGAACTCCGGCCACCCCGGGCTGCCGCTCGGCGCGGCGCCGATGGCGTACGTCCTCTGGGCCCGCCATCTCCGCCACAACCCGAAGAACCCCGCCTGGTGGGACCGGGACCGGTTCGTCCTCTCCGCCGGGCACGGCTCCGCGCTCCTGTACGCGCTCCTCCACCTGTTCGGCTACGATCTCTCGATCGACGATCTCCGCCAGTTCCGCCAGTGGGGCAGCCGGACGCCCGGCCATCCCGAGCGGGGACACACGCCGGGCGTCGAGGCGACGACCGGTCCGTTGGGCCAGGGGTTCGGGATGGGCGTCGGCCTCGCCCTCGCGGAGCGGCACCTGGGCGGGCGGTACAACAGCTCCGACCACCGGATCGTCGACCACCGGACGTACGGAATAGTCTCGGACGGGGACCTGATGGAGGGGATCGGCTCCGAGGCCGCCTCGCTCGCCGGCCATCTCGGCCTCGGCAAGCTCGTCTACCTCTACGACGACAACCACGTGACCCTCGAGGGGCCGACGGAGACGACGTTCACCGAGGACGTGGCGGCCCGGTTCCGCGCGTACCGCTGGCAGGTCCTCTCGGTCCCCGACGGCAACGACGTCGCGGCGATCGACCGGGCGATCGGGGAGGCGAAGGCGGAGGCGAGCCGCCCGACCCTCGTCATCGTCCGCACGCACATCGGGTACGGATCGCCGCGCCAGGACACCTACGAGGCGCACGGCGAGCCGCTCGGCGCGGCGGGGACGCTCGCGACC
This sequence comes from Thermoplasmata archaeon, assembly GCA_035502055.1. GTDB lineage: Archaea > Thermoplasmatota > Thermoplasmata > Lutacidiplasmatales > UBA184 > Lutacidiplasma. The sequence goes on from DATJVB010000115.1 coordinate 20,287, forward strand.
AAGCGTCGGCTCGGCTGGCCGACGGAACCCGCGTTCCTCGTCCCGGACGACGTGCGCGAGTACGCCCGGGGGTTCCCCGAGCGCGGGGCGGCGCTCGAGCGCGAGTGGCGCTCCCGCTACGACCGGTTCCGCGCCGCGCAGCCCGCGCTCGCGGCGGAGTTCGAGGGGCGGCTCGCCGGGGTGCTGCCGACCAACTGGGCCGCGGATCTTCCGACGTTCCCCGCCGGCACCCCGGTCGCGACGCGCGACGCCGGCGGGGCGGCGATGAACGTCCTCGCGGCGAGCGTGCCCGGCTTCGCCGGCGGCTCCGCCGACCTCAACCCGTCGACGAAGACGTTCCTCCGGGCGTACGGCACGTTCGCCTCCGACCCGCCGGACGGACGGAACGTCCACTTCGGCGTCCGGGAGCACGCGATGGGCGCGATCGTCAACGGGCTCGCGCTCCACGGCGGGATCCGGCCGTTCGGGGCGACGTTCCTCATCTTCTCGGACTACGCGCGACCCGCGATCCGCCTCGCGGCGCTGATGGGACTTCCGTCCACGTTCGTCTTCACGCACGATTCGATCGCCCTCGGCGAGGACGGACCGACGCACCAGCCGGTGGAGCAGCTCTCGTCGATGCGCCTCATCCCCGGCCTCACCGTCGTGCGCCCCGCCGACGCGAACGAGACCGTCGCCCTGTGGGCGGCCATCGTGCCGCGGCCGGGACCGGTCGCGTTCGCGCTCACGCGGCAGAAGCTGCCGGTGCTCGATCCGGCCCGGTTCCCGACCCGGTCCGAGGGGCCCGGGCGCGGCGCCTACGTGCTCACCGACGCGGGACGCCCCCCGCCCGAGGTCGTCCTCCTCGCGACCGGGTCGGAGGTGCACCTCGCGCTCGCCGCGCGGGAGCGGCTCGAGGCCGTAGGTCGCGCCGTTCGCGTCGTCTCGATGCCGTCGTGGGAGCTGTTCGAGGAGCAGCCGGCGGCGTACCGGGAAGCGGTCCTCCCCCCCGGGCTCCCGACGCTCGCCATCGAGGCGGGCGCGACGGCGGCCTGGTGGCGATGGGTCGGCCGTCGGGGCGACGTGCTCGGGATCGACCGGTTCGGCGCCTCCGCACCTGGACCCGTCGTCATGGAGAAGCTCGGCCTCACCGTCGACGCGGTCGTCTCCCGGGCGGAACGCCTCCTCGGCGTCGCGGCGCCGGCGCCGGGGGCCGCCCGATGACCGGGCCCGGCGCGCTCCCCGACGTCGAGGGGCTCGGACCGTACCAGGACGCCGTCGACCGGCGGCTCGCCGACTGGACCGACGCGGGCTGGCCGAAGCGTCTCTGGGCGAAGGACGCGACGCTCTGGCCGGCGGCCCCCCCGTCCGATCCGGCGAGCCGCCTCGGCTGGCTCGCGCTGCCGACGACGATGCGGGCCCAAGTGCCGCGGTTCACCGAGCTCGCGCGCGCGGTCCGCGCGGACGGCCTCCGGGCGGTCGTCGTGCTCGGGATGGGCGGATCGAGCCTCGCCCCGGCCTTGTTCGGCAGCACGTTCGCCGGGAACCCGGACGGGCTCCCGCTCCACGTCCTCGACTCGACGCACCCGGCGGCCGTCGCCGCGCTCGCCCGGTCGATCGACCCCGCGCGGACCCTGTTCGTCGTCTCCTCGAAATCCGGCACGACGCTCGAGCCGAACGCCTTCCTGAGGTTCTTTTGGGAGCGCGTCGGGGCGTCCGGCGGGCCGGCCGGGTCGCGGTTCGTCGCGATCACCGACCCCGGGACGCCGCTCGAGACGCTCGCGCGGGCGAAGGGGTTCCGGGCCGTGGTCCTCGCCCCGCCCGATGTGGGCGGTCGGTACTCGGCCCTCACCCCGTTCGGCCTCCTGCCGGCCGCGCTCGCCGGCCTGCCGATCGGGCGGCTCTTGGACTCGGCCGAGGACGCCGCGCACGCCTGCGGGGCGGATCGCCCCCCCGCGGAGAGCCCGGGCTTCCTCCTCGGGGCCGTTCTCGGCGAGCTCGCGCGGGCGGGCCGGGATAAGGTGACGTTCGTCACGACCGACCCGTTCGCCGCGTTCCCCGACTGGGCGGAGCAGCTGATCGCCGAGAGCACCGGCAAGGCCGGTAAGGGGATCGTGCCCGTCGCCCGCGAGCCGTCGGCCGACGCGCGGGCGTACGGGGGGGACAGGCTGTTCGTGACGCTCGAGAGCGCCGGGCGACCGGCCCCGCCGTCCGTCGAAGCCCTCCGGGGAGCGGGCCATCCGGTCGTCCGATGGCGTCTCGACGACCGGTTCGCCCTCGGCGCCCAGTTCTTCGTTTGGGAGGTCGCGATCGCCCTCGCCGGGGCCGTCATTGGGATCGATCCGTTCGACCAGCCCGACGTCGAGATCGCGAAGGAGCTCGCGCGCGAGGCGATCGACCGGCCCGCCGGCGCGGATCGCCCGGCGGCCGGGCCCCGGGTGTCGCTCACCGACGAAGCCGCCGCCCGGGCCGCCGTCGTCGGCTGGGCCGACGGGGCCGGCCCGACGGACTACCTCGCGATCCAGGCGTACCTCGAGCCCACGGGACCGATGACCGAGGCGCTCGAGACGGTGCGCGGCCAGCTCCTCCGACGCACCCGGCGCGCCACGACCCTCGGCTACGGCCCCCGGTTCCTCCACTCGACGGGGCAGCTCCACAAGGGCGGGCCCCCGACGGGCCGGTGCCTCCAGCTCGTCGACGCCGCCCGGCCCGAGCTCGCCGTCCCCGAGATGGGGCTCACCTTCGGCCGGATCATCTCCGCCCAGGCCGAGGGGGACCTCGCGGCGCTCGTCGCCCGCGGGCGGACCGTCCTCTCGGTCGACCTCGGGGAGAACGCCCTCGCCGGCGTCGGACGCCTCGCGGGGTGGCTCCGTGAGTGAGCCCGGGGTCGTCCTGTTCGACATCGGCGGGGTCCTCCTGACGAACGGGTGGGACGTCGCCGACCGCGCCGAGGGGGCGCGGCGGTTCCACCTCGACCTCGAGGCGTTCGAGGCGCGGCACGCGACCGCGATGCCGGCGTTCGAGCGGGGCGAGCTCTCGCTCGAAGGGTACCTCGAGGCGACGCTCCCGGCCGCCTCCCCGAGGAAGCTCCGGGACGAGCTGCGCGCGTTCATCCTCGGCTGTTCGCGCCCGCACCCCGACACCCTTCGGGTCGTCGACCGGGTCCGGGGCGCCGCGTCCGTGCGGCTCGTCGCGTTCAACAACGAGGGCCGCGAGCTCAACGAGCACCGGATCGCCACGTTCCACCTCGACCGGCTGTTCTCGCTGTTCTTCTCGTCGTGCTACACGGGGCGCCGGAAGCCCGATCCGGCGGCGTACCGGGGCGTCGTCGACGTCCTCCGCGCCGACCCCCGCGACTGCCTCTTCGTCGACGACCGGGAGGAGAACCTGGTCCCGGCGCGTTCCCTCGGGATGGGGACGATCCAGTACCGCTCACCGGAACAGCTCGCGACGGCGCTCGCCCTCGCGGGGGTCCGGTCGTAGGGAGGAAGTCGATGGAGATCGGGATGGTCGGGCTCGGCAAGATGGGGATGAACATGGCGGACCGCCTCGTCCGGGCGGGCCACCGGGTGATCGGGTACGCCCGCACGCCGGCGACGGTCCAGGCCGCCGAGGGGCGCGGGATCCACGGCGCCGCGTCGCTGGACGACCTCGTCCGGCGGCTGGAGCCGCCCCGGACCATCTGGCTCATGGTGCCGTCGGGGAACGCCGTCGACGAGACGATCGCCGCCCTCCTCCCCTCGCTCGCCCCGGGGGACGTGCTCGTCGACGGGGGCAACTCGTACTACCGCGACACGCTCCGGCGGGCGGGCCCGATCGCCCAGCGGGGGGTCGCCTGGGTCGACTGCGGGACGAGCGGCGGGATCTGGGGCCTCGCCGAGGGGTACAGCCTCATGATCGGCGGCGACGCGGCGGTCGTCGAGCGGCTCCGGCCGATCTTCGCCGCGCTCGCCCCCGGGCCCGACAAGGGCTGGGGCCGCGTCGGTCCGTCCGGCGCGGGCCACTTCGTGAAGATGGTCCACAACGGGATCGAGTACGGCATGATGCAGGCGTACGCGGAGGGGTTCGCGATCCTCAACGAGAAGCAGGAGTTCCACCTCGACCTCGCGCAGGTCGCGACGGTCTGGCGGTGGGGGAGCGTCGTCCGCTCCTGGCTCCTCGACCTCGCCGCCGAGGCGCTCGCCGAGAACCCGACGCTCGAGGGGATCGAACCGTTCGTCGTCGACTCGGGCGAGGGCCGATGGACGGTCATCGAGGCGCTCGACCTCGAGGTCGCCGCGCCGGTCATCACCCTCGCGCTCGAGGGCCGGATCCGCTCCCGGGAGACCGACCCGTACGCGGAGCGGCTCCTCGCGGTCCTGCGGAACAAGTTCGGCGGCCACGCCGTCAAGACGGGGTAAGCCGTGGTCGAGCGGACCGGGATCGACCCGCACCTGTTCGTCGTCCTCGGCGCGACGGGGGACCTCATGCGCCGCAAGCTGATGCCGGCGCTGTTCCAGCTCGCGGCGGCGCCGGGGCTCGCCGAGAAGGTCGCGCTCGTCGGCGCGGCTCGGGGGGAGCTCACGGACGACGCGTTCCGGGCGATCGTCCACCGGTCGCTCGACGACGCGAAGATCCCCGGGAACGATCCGCGCCGGGCGTGGGTGAAGGACCGCGTCTTCTACCAGCGGCTCGATCCCGCCGCCCCGCGGCCGTTCGAGGCGCTCGCCGGACGCCTCACCGCCGTCGAGGCGTCGACGGGACTCCCCGGCAACCGGGTCTTCTACCTCGCGCTGCCGGTCCCGGCCGTCGAGCCGACCGTCGCCGCGCTCGGCGCGGCCGGCCTCGCGCGCAGCCGGGGGTGGACCCGGCTCGTCGTCGAGAAGCCGTTCGGGCAGGACCTCGCCTCGGCCCAGGCGCTCAACGCGGCGATCCACCGCGCGTTCGACGAAGGGCAGGTCTACCGCATCGACCATTACCTCGGCAAGGAGACGGTGCAGAACCTCCTCGTCTTCCGGTTCGCGAACACGCTGTTCGAGACCGCGTGGAACCGGGACCGGATCGACGGGGTCGAGATCACCGTCGCCGAGGCGCTCGGCGTCGAGGACCGCAGCGGCTACTACGACTCCGCCGGGGCGCTCCGCGACATGGTGCAGAACCACCTCACGCAGCTCGTCACGCTCACCGCGATGGAGGTCCCGGCCGTCCTCGGCGCCGACGCGGTGCGGAACGAGAAGGTGAAGGTCCTCCAGGCGATCCGGCCCATGGCGCCCGACCGGGCCGTCTTCGGCCAGTACGGGCCGTCGTCGCCCGGCGGCGCCGACGGGTACGGCGCCGCGCCCGGCGTCGCCCCCGGCTCGACCACCGAGACGTTCGTCGCCCTGCGGCTCTCGATCGACAACTGGCGCTGGCAGGGGGTCCCGTTCCTCCTCCGGACCGGGAAGCGGCTCCCCGCGAAGTCGACGCGGATCGTCGTGCGGTTCCGGCGGCCGCCGGTCGCGTTCTTCCCCGACGACGGCTCCGACGGGATGCGGCCGAACTCGCTCACGATCTACGTCCAGCCCGACGAGGGGTTCACCCTCGCGTTCGAGCTCAAGGCGCCCGGCCACCCGCTCACGATCCGGACCCACACGATGCACTTCCGCTACGCGGAGGCGTTCGGCCCGCTCGAGGACGGCTACCAGACCCTCCTCGCGGACCTGATGCGCGGCGACCAGACGCTGTTTGTCCGCGCCGACGAGGTCGAGGCGGCGTGGGCGATCTACGACCCGCTCCTCGCCCACCGGCCGCCGCTCGAGCCGTACCCGGCGGGCTCCGCGGGCCCGAAGGCCGCCGAGACGATCGCGCGCGACGCGGGGTACACCTGGTCCGACGGATGACCCGCGTCGAGACCGAGGTCCGCCCGGACCCCGAGACGGCGAGCGCGGACGCGGCGGAGGCGGCCGCCGGGGCCCTCCGGTCCGCCCTCGCCGCGGTCGGACGGGCCCGGCTCGCGGTCTCCGGCGGCGAGACGCCCCGCCGGATGCTCGCCCTCCTCGCCGCGGCGCCGGGGATCGCCTGGCGCGACGTCGAGGTCTACTTCGCCGACGAGCGGTTCGTCCCCCGCGACTCGCCGCTCTCGAACCAAGAGCTCGCCGCCGCGACGATCCTCGCCGCCCCCGGCGGCCCGTCCGCCTACCCGGTCCCCGTCGACGCCCCCGACGCGGCGACGGCCGCCGCGCGCTACGAGGCGCTCCTTCGGGAGCGGTTCGCCCCGGACGGGCCGGCGCTCGATCTCGCGCTCCTCGGCGTCGGCCCCGACGGCCACACCGCCTCGCTGTTCCCGGGGTCGGCCGCGGCGGCCGAGCGGGAGCGGTGGGTGGCGGCCGTCCCGCGCGCCCCGCAGCCCCCGCCGGTCCCCCGCGTGTCGCTCACCTTCCCGTTCCTCGACCGGTCCCGGCACGCGATCCTCCTCGCGACCGGGCCGGGGAAGCGGGGAATCGTCGCCCGGGTCCTGGCGGAGGCGCGCGCGGGCCGTCCCAAGCTGCCGGCGGCCCGGGTCTCGGCGATCGACTCGGTCACCTGGTTCCTCGACGCCGACGCCGCGGGCCCCCCCTAAAGGGCGGTCGGCCCCCCGCGGGCGCGCGGCTACGCCGGGCCCATCGGCACGGGCTCGGGCGTCGCGTCGCCGCCGACGATGGGGGCCGGGGCGGTCCCCGCCGTGCCGGGGAGCTTTCCCGTCACCAGGAGGCCGAAGACGAACGCGAGGACGGCGATCCCGACGACCGCCCAGAACAGGTCCTGGAAGCTTACGAAGAACGCATGCTGGACCGAGGCGAAGTACGCGAGGTGCTGACCCACGCACGCGGGGGCCGGCTGCCCCGAGGCAGCGAGGGCCGGGCACGGGTCGGGTCCGACGGGACTGAGGGCCGAGAACTCGTTCGCCTGGAGCGTGCCGAGGAGCGAGAGGCCGATCGACCCGCCCAAGTTGCCCATGAACTGCACGAGCGAGCTCCCGATGCCGATGTCGCGGGCCGGCACGCCGTACTGGACCGCAAGCATGATCGGCGCGAACGAGATGCCGATGCCGAGCCCGACCGGCACGAGGAACAGCACGACGCCGGAGAGGTACGGGAGGGGGATCCCGACGCCGCCCACCGAGACGGTCGCCCAGCCCGCCCCCACCGCCGCCGTCGACCCGGAGAGGGTGACGAGCGGGAGGGTGCCGAGGGCCATGATGGCGAGGCCCGTCGCGACGAGCGGCCGGTAGCCGAGCCGCGGCAGCAGCACCCCGCCGACCATCGAGCCGCCGATCATCGGCACGAGGAGTCCGTAGAGCGTGTCCCGGACCGTGTCCGTCGAGCCGCCGAGACCGAGGGTCACGACGATCGTGACGAAGGTGAGCCCGCCGAGCATCACCACGCCGCGCAGGAAGCTCACGGCGTTCGCGGCGGCGACGACGCGCGACCGGAAGAAGCGGAGCGGGATCAGCGGCTCGGCCGCGCGGCCCTCCCACCAGAGGAACGCGCCGAACAGCGCGGCCGAGGCGGCGAGGAGGCCGACCGTCGCCGGGTCCGTCCAGGCCCACCCCTCGGTCACCTGGTTCAGGACGAAGACGAGCGGGGCGACCCAGCCGGCGAGGAGGCTCGCCCCCTGCCAGTCGAACCGCCCCATCCGGTCCGAGGCGCGGAGCGGCCCCAGGGTGAGGAGGACGCTCGAGAACGAGACGAGGCCGATCGGGATGTTGACGTAGAAGATCCAGCGCCAGCCGATCGAGTCGACGATGACGCTGCCCAGGAGGGGGCCCACGACGATCGCGACACCGAAGACGCTCGAGAAGATCCCCGTGAGCCGGGCGCGCTCGCGCGGCGAGTAGAGGACGCCGATGATCGAGTTGGCGACCGGGAAGAACGCCCCGCTGCCGATCCCCTGGACCGCGCGGAAGACGAGGAGCTCGTTGAAGTTCTGGCTCGCGCCGGAGAGGACCGACCCGCCCATGAACAGGACGAGGCCCAAGAGGAAGAACTGCCGGCGCCCGAAGTGGTCGGAGAGCCGCCCGAAGATCGGCATCGAGACGGTCTGGGCGACCAAGTAGGCGGTCACCACGAAGGCGAGGCCGGTCCGGTCCCCGAGGTCCGTGACGATCGCCGGTAGCGCGGTGACGACGATGGTGTTGTCGAGCGCCCCCATCAGGATCCCGAGCATGAGCCCGACGAGGACCCCGATGAGCGAGCCCCGCTTGAGGTCCGACCGGGCCGGCGGCGCAGCGGCGGCCGGGTCCGCGCCGGCCGGCCCGTCGGACGTACGGAGGGCGGCGCTCACAGTGAGGGCCTCCGACGGGCGCGGCCGGGCGAGGCGGGCCGGCGCGGGGGCCGGGAGACGTCGGCCGAGACGGCGAGGTACCGTTCGAGGTCCCGGAGCGCCCGGCCGATGGCCCGGCGACGGCGCTCGGGGACCGCCGCGAGCCGTTCGGCCCAGATCCCCTCCAGCGACGTCCGGGCCCTCCCAAGGGCCCGGGATCCCTGAGAGGTGAGCGCGATCCGAACCTGTCGGCGGTCGGACGGCGAGACCGTGCGGGCCACCAGCCCGTCGTCGACCAGCCGGTCCAGGAAGCCGGAAAGGGTCGGGGGCCGGACGCAGAGGCGCCGGGACAGCTCGGTCGCCCCGAGGGAGCCGCTCGACTCGACGTTCTGGAGGATCCAGAACTGGGGCGGCGTGAGGCGGCTCGCCCGGAGCGCTCCCCGGAACGACCCCGACATGGTCCGGGAGATCGACCAGAGCGAGTCGCGGATCGCGTCGCCGGTCCGGGACGGGGCCTCGATCATCGGTTAGGGGAGCGAACTATTAGGTCTCCTATTTATCGTCCACGGCGCGCGATGCCACCGCGTGGCAGGGGGGACCCGGGACCGCGACCCGGGGCGGGCCGCCGACCGGTCGGCGCGGGAGGACGGGCACCACCATTATAGGCCGCGCTCCATCGGGAGCCGCGACGCCACTGTAGCTCAGCTGGCAGAGCGGCTGATTCGTAATCAGCAGGTCGGGGGTTCAAGTCCCTCCAGTGGCTGACGACCCACCGGGGAGTGCCGTACCGGACCGGAGAACCGCCCTCCCGGGGGACCGCCCCTTCCCCCCGATCGTAGGACCACTCGCGGAGCCGACTTGCGGTCCCCACGACGGCTTCGACCTGCCGTGGGACCGGTTCCCCCCTGACAAGCCGGGACCAGAGGCTCGCGAGCCTCGTCCGTTCACGGACCGCGGGCTGGATCGCCGCGAACCGCCTCGCCAACCGCCTCCGACCGAGACTTCGGGGGATCAACCGTATGTCGCACGCGTGGAGTCACGCGTCCGGCGATCCTGACGACTTACTTTCGCCGATATCCGTAAGTAAGTCGATAGGCTCGACGGATGTGGTGACAGCGTGACCCGGAGGCTCGTCCGCATCGCCCACTGCTACCGTTGCATCTACACCTGGCGCATGCGGAATCGACTTCCCCGGATGTGCCCGCGTTGCAAGTCCCGCCACTGGTCCGAGCCGAAGTTGCGAGAGCCTCGACTCGGACACGGGATGGGGATCGAGGAGATCCTTCTCCCGCACCGCACCGAAGTCCTTCGACTCGCGAAACGGTACGGCGCGCGGAACCTACGGGTCTTTGGTTCGGTCCGGCGACGTGAGGCGGACGCGAGCAGCGACGTCGACCTCCTCGTGAGGTGGCGGCCCGGGGCATCGTTGCTGGACTCCGCGGGATTCCGGGTCGCCCTTCAGGAGTTGCTGGGTCGCCGGGTCGACACGGTGGAGGAAGAGTTTCTCCACTGGGCGATCCGACCGCACGTGCTCGCGGAGGCGATCCCGCTGTGAGACGACCGACTCGGGACCCGAGAATCTTGGTCGACGACATGCTGCGATATTGCGAGACGATCGCACACTGGGTGGACCGGGGGCACGGCGCGTATCGCGACCCCGAGTCCGGCGTTCAAGCGACGATAGAACGACAGTTCGAGCGGTTCGAGGAGGCCGGTAACGCGCTCGGAGCGCCCTTCCGGAAAGCGAACCCCTCGATCCCGTGGGGCCCGATATTCGAGATCCGAAACGAGCTCTCTCACCCGTACCAGCGGGTCTACGACCCGGAGAAGCTGTGGCGATTCGCCACGGTGGACCTCCCTCGGATCGCGCGGCGTCTACGGTCCGCGAAGTTCCCTCGAGACGGGGAGTGAGGGTGCTCCCCTCCTGACAGGCGGGGGCTCCCCCGGCGACCTCGCGCGCGGGCTGTACGGAGGAGGGCCGGCGCACCGGTCGATACAGCGCCGTCGGTCGAGCCGGTGTTGCGGACGCGAGATGTCCGGGACGGTTCGGAGGAGCGCGTTCCCGCCCGGTGCCGGTGGAGGCGTGGAGCGGCGGGCGGCGGCCGCGTCGCGACGGGAAGGGGAGATTAGGGAACGCACCCGGTGCCCCCCGGGTCCGGAGGTCAAGTGTCGGCGCTCTTGGCGGGGGCGGTCTTCGGCGGGACGATCGGGACCGTCGTCGTCCGTCAGCTCCTTCGGCGCGGCCCTCCCGTCTGGGCCGTGTTCTCGGCGGGAGCGCTCCTCGCGGTCGCGACGGGCGAGCTTTCCGTGCCCGCCGCCGGGGCGGCCGTCGCCGGGAACGCGACGCTGTTCGGCTTCCTCCTCGCGCTGTTCGTCTTCGCGGCCGCCCTCGAATCGTCCGGCGCCTTAGAGCACGGCGCGCGCTGGCTCCTCGGCCGCACCGGATCGGGTAGAGACCTTCCGCCCGTCCTGTTCGTCGCGTTCGCGGCGCTCTCGGCGTTCGTCCTCAACGACGCGGTCGTGGTCGTCGCCACCCCGCTCGTGATCGCGATCGCGCGCCAGCGGAACCTCCCGCCGAAGCCGCTCCTCCTCGCGCTCATGCTGGGGGTCACCGTCGGAAGCGTCCCCACACCGTTCGGGAATCCCCAGAACCTCCTCATCTCGCTCGACAGCGGCCTCTCGGCGCCGGTCGCCACGTTCCTCCGCTACCTGCTCCTCCCGACCGGGGTGAGCGTGGCGGTCGGCGCGCTCTGGTTGCGTCACACCCTCGGCCCGAGGTTCTCCGGCGAAACGGTCCGACCGCTCGCCGAGGGCGCGCGGGTTCGCCTTCTCCCCGAGGGCCACCTCGCGCCGATCCTCCGGCGGGCGCCCGTCCTCATCGTCTTCCCGGTCACGATGAGCGCGATCGTCACCGTCGACCTCGCCTCGGCCGTGTCGGGGGGCTTCGCGCCGCCGCTCGCCGCGATGGCCCTCGTCGGGGCGGGCGTCACGCTCGCGCTCACCCCGGGCCGGACCCGCGTCGTCCGGCGGGTCGACTGGACGATCCTCCTCCTGTTCGCGGCGCTGTTCGTGACCGTCGCCGGCGCGGTCGAGGGCGGGCTCGCCCCGACGCTCGAGTCGGTCCTCGCGGTCCCTTCGCACGGGGCCCCGGCCCCCACGATCGGCGCGATCGTGCTCTCGAGCGCGGTCGGATCCCAGCTCGTGAGCAACGTGCCGTGGGCCGCGCTCGAGCTGCCGGTCCTCGTGTCGGCAGGGTACGGGGCGGGCCAGCCGTGGGCGTTCGCGGCGCTCGCCGGGGCGAGCACTCTCGCCGGCAACCTCACCCTCCTCGGCGCGGCCAGCAATCTCATCGTGGTCGAGCGGGCCGAGCGGGAGGGGATCCGGATCGGCCTCCTCGAGTTCGTGCGGGACGCGGCCCCCATCGCGGCGATCTCCCTCGCGGTGCTGTTCGCCTGCCTCGTGGTCGGCCTCTGACCCCTACCGGAGAGTTTTCCGTTCCGGCCGGCTTCCCCCGCGATGGGCCTCCGGTACGTCGGCCTCCGGGTGACCGACCTCGACCGATCTCTCGCCTTCTACACGGAGCTCCTCGGCCTCCGGGAGACCCGGCGGGGGCGGACCGCCCGGGACGGCCGCTGGATCGTGCTCGAGGACCCCCGCTCGCACCAGCGGATCGAGCTCAACTGGTACCCGCCGGGCTCTCCCTTCCGAACGCGGTACCGCCCCGGCGAGGGGCTCGATCACCTCGGCTTCCGGGTCTCGGACCCCGAGGCGACGTTCCGGCGCGTCGTCGCCGCGGGGGCGGTTCCCGCCCTCGCGCCGGACGATCCCGACGGGGTCCCCGGCGTCTGGTACGTGAAGGACCCGGACGGGAACTGGATCGAGTTCTACTGAGCTAGAGCCCGTCGAGCGCCTCGCGGACGTCGCGCACGAGGTCGGCGGTCTCCTCGATCCCGACGGAGAACCGGACGAGGCCGGGCGCGATGCCGCGGCGCGCGAGCTCCTCCGGCGCGAGGTGGGCGTGCGACGTCTCCGGGGGGCGGCTCGCAAGGCTCTCGACGCCCCCGAGGCTCGCCGCGACGTGGACGAGGCGGAGCCGCCCCAGGAAGGCGGCCGCGGCCTCCTCGCCGCCGCGGAGCTCGATCCCGAGGAGGCCGCCCCGGCCGGCCATCTGGCGCGCGGCGATCGCCTCCTCCGCGGCCGACGCCGCGCCCGGGAAGTGCAGCCGGGCGACGGCCGGATGGCCCTCGAGCGCGGCCGCCAGGGCGGCCGCCGTCGCGTTCTGACGGGCCACCCGCAGGGGAAGGGTCCTCAGCCCGCGGGCGAGGAGGAACGCGGCGAACGGGTCGAGCACCGCCCCCACGAGCCGCCGCATCGTCTCGACCCGGGCGAGGAGCGGCCGGGGACCGACGACCGCCCCGGCGAGGAGGTCGGAGTGTCCCCCGAGGTACTTGGTCGCGCTGTGGACCACGAGATCGGCGCCGAGGTCGAGGGGGCGCTGGTTGATCGGCGTCGCGAAGGTGTTGTCGACGACGAGGAGCGCGTGGGCCCGGTCCGCCGCCTCGGCCCACGCGGCGATATCGACGACGCGCAGCAGCGGGTTGGTCGGGCTCTCGAGGAGGACGATCCGCGTCCCCGCCGGCACCGCCCCCTCGGCCGGCCCGGGCGAACCCGCGGGCACCCAGTCGACGCCGACGCCGAGGTCCCGGATCGGTCCTCCGAGGAGGTCGAGGGTCCCCCCGTACAGCGCTTCCAGCGCCACGATCCGGTCCCCCGGGCGCACGAACGCGAGGAGCGTCGCGGCGATCGCGCCCATCCCCGACCCGAACAGCCGGGCCTCCTCGCCGCCCTCGAGGCCCCGGACGAGCTCCTCGGCGACGGAGACCGTCGGGTTCGCGTAGCGGCTGTAGAGGTGGGGCTCACCCGGCGGCGCGGCCTCGGAGAACGCCGCCGGGAAGTGGAACGTGCTGGTCTGGTAGATCGGCGGCACCACGGCCCCCGCGTTCCGCTCGGCGCGGCGGGCGCCGTGGATAAGACGGGTCCCGGGGCCGACCCATTCGGGGAGCGCGTCGAACGGGCTCCGCCTCGGCGGGGGCCCTGTCACGCCCCGCCGCCCCCGTCGCGCGCGCGCGCCGCGAGGAGCTTGAGGCGGCCCCCGGCGTCGATCGAGCGCAGGTACGCCCCCACCGCCGGCGGCACGCGGTCCCCCACGTCGGAGCCGGCGGCGAGCAGCGCCCGGATCCGGGTCCCTTGGAGCCGGTCCCGGTCGACGAGCGGCGGGCTCTCGACCACGTACCCCGCCCGCTCGAAGAGGAGCCGGGTGAGCGGGTTGTTCGTGTGGATCCGCCGGAACGGCGGGAGGAGCGACTCCAAGTGCGCGACCCAGAGCGCGTGCCGATCGATGTCGACGAGGGGAACCCACGCGCAGCCGGCGACGCCGGCCTCCGCGAGCGCGCGGTCGATCATCTCGGCCCGCTCCCCCGCGGTGAACGGGTTGTCCAGCGTGTACGACGCCTGGGCGCTCCCGATGCCGAGGATCAGCGGCTCGTCCGGGTGCGCCGCGCGGACCGCCCGGACCGTCGCGAGATGCCCCGCGTGGAACGGTTGGAACCGTCCGACGAGGAGAGCCCGCGCCATCGGCCGGGCTCAGTCCGGCGCCAGGTCCTCGACGTCGTCGAGGAACTCGTCGATGTGGGGGCACCGGGCGGTGAGGTAGTGCGCGCAGTGCTGGCAACGGGTGTCGTCGAGGTTGGGGCGCAGCAGGTGGTTGAACGCGTAGCAGGGGCGGCCGATGAACCGGTCCTCCTCGTCGTGCTCCTCGGCGACGACCTGCGCGCGCCAGTCCCGGACCGCCGTCGGCGCCCGGTGCGACGGGACGCGGGCGGGACCCCTCACGATCCCGCCGGCCGCGCCGGCGGTCGGCTGCGGCCGCCGGCGGTCACCTCGGTCCGGCTGGTCGCGTGGACCATCGCGGCGAGCCGCTCGAGGAGCGACTCCTTCTGGGTGCTCTGCCCGACGAGGGCGTACTTGAGCACGTCGCGGAGCGTCCGCACCGGGATCACCTCGATACGGCCCTGGTAGCGGGATTCGAGGACGAGGTCGTTGAGGTTGTCCTCGGGGATCAGGACCCGCTGGAGGCCGGAGTCGCTCGCCGCCTCGACCTTCGCCGTCACGCCGCCCACGGGGAGGACCTGGCCGCGGACGGAGAGCGAGCCGGTCATCGCGACCGACTGGTCGACCGGGACCCCTTCGAGCGCGCTGATCACCGCCGTCGCGATCGAGACCGACGCGGAGTCGCCCTCGACGCCGTCCGAGGTGCCGACGAACTGGATGTGGATGTCGTAGCCGGAGATGTCGGCGCCCGTGTACTTCTTGATGAGGGCGCTCACGTTCTGGACCGCCTCCTTCGCGATATCGCCGAGCTTCCCCGTCGCCACGACGACGCCGCCGTCGCGCGTCTGGGCGGGGGTCACCTCGGCGACGATCGGGAGGACGATCCCGGAGAACTCGCTCATCCCCGTCTGGGCGTTGATCGCGGCGAGGCCGTTCACGATCCCGACGGCGGCGCCCTCGGTCGAGAACATCCGGTACTCCTTGCGGCGCTCGATGTACCGGTCCGCGATCTGCTGCTCCAGGGAGCGGCTCGACCGCTTCGCCCGGACGACATGGTCGGCGGTGACGAGGCGGGCGCCCTCCGCGTTCGCGATGTCGCCCGCGACGCGCACGAGGCCGCCGAGCTCGCGGAGCCGCAGGGTGAGCTGGCCGCTCCGTCCCGCGCGCCGCTGCGCCTCCCGGACGATCTCGATGACGGCGCCCATGTCGAAGTGCGGGATCTTCTTGTCCTTCGTGACCTCCTGGGCGACGAACCGGACGATCTTCATCCGGTTCTCCGGCACGTCGGGCATCGTCGTCTTCACGTACACCTCGTAGCCGTACCCGCGGATCCGCGAGCGCAGCGCGGGGTGCATCGCCTGGACGCTGTCGATGTTGCCGGCGGCGACGAGGACGAAGTCGCACGGGACCGGCTCGGTCTTCACCATCGCGCCCGCCGACCGCTCCGACTGGCCGACGATCGAGAACCGGCGGTCCTGGAGCGCGGTCAAAAGGGAGTGCTGGCTCTCGATCTTGAGGAGGTTGATCTCGTCGACGAACAGGACGCCGCCGTTCGCCTTGTGGATCGCCCCGACCTCGACCCGCTCGTGGGGCGGGGTCTCGAGGCCGCCGGACTGGAACGGGTCGTGCTTCACGTCGCCGAGGAGGGCCCCGGCGTGGGCGCCCGTCGCGTCGATGAACGGCGGCCGCTCGTCCGGCGTGTGGGCGACCAGGAGCTTCGCGACCCCCGGTCCGCTCTCGTTCCGTCCGGACGACAGCCGGACCACGGTGTAGATGATGAGGATCAGGAGGAGGGCGAGGAGGATCGCCATGAGGTCGTGCGACTCGATGACGATGTAGAGCGCGAGCGCGAAGATGGCGATCGACAGGACGATCACGAAGATCATCCGCTGCTCCTTCTTCTGCGCCGCCTCGAGCTTCTGGGCCGCGACGATCTCCTTGCCCTTCCCCGACGGGACGACCCGGATCTTCGGCTCGTTCGGGTCGTCGTTGTTCGGGTAGGCGAGGATGTCCTGGAGCTGCTCCTTCGGGAGGAAGTCGACCATCGCGCGGGCGAGCATGCTCTTGCCCGTTCCCGGCTCGCCGATGAGGATCATGTGCCGCTTCTGCGTCGCGGCCTTCTTCGCGACCTCGACCGCGTCGTCCTGGCCGATCACCTGGTCGAGGAGCCGCGGCGGCACCTCGACGTTGCCGGTCGACTCGTACGGGAGCCCCCGGCCCCACTGGGGAAGGTCCGCCCCGACGGGCACTTCCTCGGGGGCGGCCTCGGCGTCCTCCATAGCGTCCCCGACGGTGGCCCGATCGGAACGATCTGCCACCGAGGATTCAGAGGGGACCGCTCTATAAATCCTTTAGTCCGCGGTCTCCCGCGCCGGCGCCCACGGGGACCGGGGTCGCCCCGCCGTTATCTATCGCCCGGCGCTCCCCGGCGTCCGTGACGACCGCGCGCCTCGAGGGCCGGCCGGTCGCCGAGGCGCTCCTCGACGGGTGCCGCCAGCGGATCGCGGACGGCGCGGCGCGCGGGGCCCCCGCGCCGACCCTCGTGAGCGTCCACCGCGGCGAGGCGACCCCGTTCGCCGTCTACCTGCGGCAGCAGGGTCGCGTGGCGACCTCGGCCGGGCTTACGTTCCGCGCGGAGGCGCTCCCGCCCGGCGCCGGGGCGACCGAGCTCTCCCGGCGCGTCGCCGCCCTCGACGCGGATCCCGGGGTCCACGGGGTCCTCGTCGAGCACCCGCTGCCGTCGGCCCTCGACTTCCCCGGGGCCGTCGCCCGCCTGCGTCCCGAGAAGGATGTCGACGGCGTGAGCGCCACGAGCCTCGGGCGGCTGGTCGAGGGGGACCCCGTGCACGTCCCCGCCGTCGCGCGGGCGGCGCTCGCCCTCGCCGAGCACCACCGCGTCCGCCTCGCGGGGGAGCGCGTGGCGGTTGTCGGCCGATCGCCGACGGTCGGGCTGCCGCTCGCCCTCCTCCTCGCGGGTCGCGACGTGAACGCGACGGTGACGGTCGTCCACTCCCGGACGGCCGACCTCGCGGCGGCCCTCGCCGGCGTGACGGTCGTCTTCAGCGCGGCCGGGGTCCCGAAGCTCCTCACCCGCTCGACGGTGCCGGAGGGGGCGACAGTGATCGACATCGGGCTCTCCCGCCTCGACGACCCGACGGCGCCGTCGGGGGGCCGGATGGTCGGGGACGCGGACGCGAGCGACCTCGACGGCTGGGCCGCGGCGCTTTCGCCCGTTCCGGGCGGGGTCGGTCCGGTGACGGTCGCCCGGCTCATGGCGAACGCGGTCGACGGATGGAGCCGGCTCACGGCCCCGGCGGCCGCCCGATGACCCGCGCGGCGGGCCGTCGGCCTCCCCTCCACTGCCGCGACTGCCCGCTCTGGTACGGGGCCGAGGACCAGGGCTGGGGCCCGTGCTCGATCAAGCACCGTCGGGGGGACGAGCGGTACCTCACCTACGGGGGGCACGCGTGCGACGAGGGCTACGTGCCGCCGGTCCGGCTCCGGATCGGGAACGCGGCGGCGTTGAGCGGGGTCCGCTCGACCTCGAGCGCGTCGGCCGTCGGGTACTCCTCGACGACGAACGCGGGCCAAGGGAGCGCCCCGGCGCGCCGCCGCAGGCGGCCCGGGGCGAGCTCGACCCGGCGGCGCGCGGGGTCGAGCCGGTAGGCGGGGCCGGCGAGCCCGAGCCGCCGCACGATCCGGCCGGCCGTCGGGCCGAAGCCGACCCCGGGCGGGACCTCGACGATCCCGAACGTCACCGTCCCCTCGTCGGAGAGGAGGGCGAACGGCGCGGCGGTCCGCTCCGCGCGCCGTCGCAGGCGCCGCTTGAGCTGCACGCCATCCTTGAAGCGGGACGAGCAGTAGTGCACCGGCGTCGCGAGCCGGAGGCCCCGGACGATCCCCTCGGCCGCCGCGCGACTGCCCCGCACGCCCCAGCCGTTCCGCGGGTCGACCCGGAAGCCGCGCGCATGCAGCGCCACCTCGTTCGTCTCGGAGAACTCGAGCTCGTTGAGGTTCACGAAGTCGAGGCCCAGGTCGTCGAGCGCCCGAAGGAGCCGGGCGAGCTCGGTCTCCTTGCCCGGGATGACCGGGATCTCGACGCCCCGCCGGATCCCCCACGCGGGGGCCGCCTCGAGGACCGCCCGGTACGCCCCGCCGGCGCCCGCGAGGGGCCCCCACAGGTAGTGCGGGATGTGGAGCCGGAACTCGTCGAGCCCCGCGCGCGCGAGCCGCTCGAGCTTCGCCGCGTTCGGCTCGTGCGTGTAGAGGTGGATGTGGTGGTCAGGCCCGAACGCCCCCTTGAGGAGCCGGACGTAGTGCTCGGTCCGGTCGATCACGCCGAGCGGATCGCCGCCGGTGATGCCGGTCCCCGCGGCGCCGATCGCCCGGGCCTCGTCGAGGACGTCGGCGTCGCACGTGACGCGCCGCTCATTCGCGTAGACGACGTCGAGCTGGTTGCGCCGGGAGGAGACGGGGCAGTAGAAGCAGCGGAACCGGCAGAGGCCGGTCACGAACAGGACGAGCTTCTGGCCCTCGGTGCACTGGACGCACCCGGGGGAGAGCGGGCCCCGGTGGCTCGACGCCATCGGGAGGAGGGAGAGGGGGGCCGCCGCCACGGGGGCGCCACCGGCTCCGCGAGATAAGGGGAGCGGCGCCGCGCGGGGGTGGTCCGCGGCCCCGGCCGAGGGCCCCGGGGGCGCGGTGAAGCCGGCTTCACCGGACCGCCTAGGCTCAAATCCCCCACCTTCATGCCCGCGCCGCTCTCGGAGGAACCCCGAATGGAGATGCAACCCGGCCAGATGGCCTACGATCGCGCGAGCACCGTCTTCTCCCCCGATGGGCGCCTCTTCCAGGTCGAGTACGCCCTCCAGGCGATCCAGATGGGCGGCACCGCCGTCGCCGTCACGTACGAGGGCGGGATCGTCTTCGTCGCGTTCCGGAACCTCCCCGTGAGCGCCCTCGCGGAGTCGACGTCGATCGAGAAGAGCTTCGCGATCGACACCGGCCTCGGCTGCGTCACGGCGGGGCTCATCGCCGACTCCCGGGTCCTCGTCGAGTTCCTCCGCCTCGAGGCGCAGCGCCACAAGATCCTCCTCGGGGAGACGATCCCGTACGGGCTCCTCGGCCAGACCCTCGGGACGCACCTCCAGCAGTTCACCCAGTTCGGCGGCACGCGCCCGTTCGCCGTCTCGCTCCTCTTGGGGGGCTTCTCGAACGGGGTCCCCGGGCTCGTCGAGCTCGACCCGAGCGGCGCGACGATCGGCTGGAAGGCGTACGCGATCGGCCGCAACCGGCGGGCCGTCGCCGACTTCCTCGAGGAGAAGATCGGCGACTCGCGGACGGAGGAGACCGCGTTCAAGCTTGCCGTGCAGGCGGTCGCCGAGGGATCGCCGACGCCGTTCCCCGCCGAGGCGCTCGACGTGGCGCTCCTCGAGCCGGAGCAGGCGCTGCGGCACCTCGCGCCGGACGAGGTCGCCCGCCGGGTCACCGGACTTCCGTTCATCGGCACGCCCGACCGCTCGAAGAGCGCCCGCTAGGCGGCGCTCGGCTCGGCGGCGCTAGGCCCGGCCGCGCTCCGCCGCCTCGACCTCGTCGCGCAGGCGGATGCGCCGGCGGGTGCGGTGGTACGTCACGGCGAACCGGTGCGACTCGTCCCGGACGGCGCGCAGGAGGAGCATCGCCGCGGAGTTGGGGTTCGGCCGGATCGGTTGGGCCGCGTCGGGGAGGTACAGTTCCTCCTCCCGCTTCGCGAGCCCGACCGCGGGGATCCGGTCCGCGGCGCCCAGCTCCTCGAGGGCGGCCCGGGCCGCGCCGAGCTGGCCGCGGCCGCCGTCGATGAGGAGGAGGTCCGGCAGCACCTCCGCCTCGGCGATCCGGCGCGCGTACCGCCGCCGGACGACCTCCGCGACCATCGCGAAGTCGTTCGTCCCCTCGACGGTGCGGATCCGGAACCGCCGGTACTCCCCCTTCGCCGGCCGGCCCCGTTCGAAGACGACGAGCGATCCGACGGCCTCGTAGCCCTGGAAGATCGAGATGTCGACCCCCTCGATCCGGTTCGGGATCGTCGGCAGGGCGAGGAGGCTCTGGACCGCGCCGAGGACCTCGCGGGGGACCGGCACGGGCGTCACCTGGTCGACGTGCGCGCGGGCGAGCCGTTCGGCGAGCCGCGCCCACGCCGCGGGCCGCCCCGTCGGCCGGAAATGGACCGGGACCCCGCGCTCGCCCTCGAGCCAGTCGACGGTCTCGTCGATCCCCGCGGGGCGCGGCCCGTTCACGTAGAGCTTCTCCGGGAGCGCCGTCTGCGTCCCGTAGTACTGGGTGAGGAACTGGCGGAGGACCTCGGCCGGCTCCGGCGGGTCGAGCGGGGGGACCTCGAGGAGGTGCGGCTCCGTCCGCCGCACCTCGCCGTCCTCGATCTGGAGGAGCCCCACCGCGACGCGCAGCGTCTCGGGACCGGACGGGTAGGCGACGGCGATCACGTCCGCCCGTCCCGTCCCCGGACCGACCACGTGCTGCCGCTCCGTGAGCGCCCGGAGGCCGGCGATGGCGTCCCGCAGCAGCGCGGCCCGCTCGAACTCCTCCGCCTCCGAGGCGGCGCGCATCTCCCGCTCGAGCCCCGGGCGGACCGAATCGCCGTGGCCCCGGAGGACCTCCGTCGCCTGGTCGACCCGCGCCCGGTACGCCTCCGGCCCGATCGCGCCGATGCACGGCGCCGAGCACGTCTTGAGATAGTAGTAGAGGCACGGGCGCGCCGGCAGGCGGACGCACCGGCGGAGCTGGAACGTCTCCGAGAGCAGCGTCGCGACGCTCCGGGCCTCCCGGGCCGACGTGTACGGGCCGAACAGCACGGTCCCCGGGACGCGGCGGGGCCGCCGGACGAACAGGAGGCGCGGGAACGGCTCCTGACCGCTGATGGCGAGGTACGGGAAGCTCCGGTCGTCCTTGAGGAGGGCGTTGTAGCGCGGCTGGTACTGTTTGATCAGGCTCGCCTCGAGGAGGAGGGCCTCCCGCTCCGACGTCGTCGGCACGAACTCGACGGAGCCGCTCGCGGCGAGGATCGACCCGTCCTTCTCGATGCGCGCGCGCAGGTGGTCGAGCACCCGGTGGCGGAGGCTCCGGGACTTCCCCACGTACATCACCTCCCCGCGGAGCGAACGGAACAGGTAGACGCCGGCGACGGCCGGCCCGACGCGGAACGCGGGCCCGGACTCCGCCGCGAGCTCGCTCGCGGGGCGGAAGCCGGTCGCCGACGGCCCGGGATCGGTCATCGGGCCGCGACGCGGACCGGCGTCCGGCGCGCCCCGACGAGCGGGGCGAGGAACCGCCCGGTGTGCGACCCCTTCGTCTCGGCGATCGTCTCCGGCGGGCCGGCCGCGAGGAGCCGCCCGCCGGCGTCGCCCCCCTCCGGCCCGAGATCGAGGAGCCAGTCGGCCGACTTGAGGACGTCCAGGTTGTGCTCGATCACGACGACCGTGTTGCCGCCCTCCCGGAGCCGGAACAGGACGTCGAGGAGCCGCTCCACGTCGGCGAAGTGGAGTCCCGTCGTCGGCTCGTCCAAAAGGTAGAGGGTCCGTCCCGTCGGCGTCTTCGCGAGCTCGAAGGCGATCTTGATCCGCTGCGCCTCCCCGCCGGAGAGCGTCGTCGCGCTCTGGCCCAGCTGCACGTAGCCGAGGCCGACGTCCCGGAGCAGCTCGAGGCGGGAGCCGATCCGCCGGTGGAGCTGGAAGAACTCGAGCCCCTCCTCGACGGTCATCGCGAGGACGTCGGCGATCGTCTTCCCCTTGAACGTCACCGCGAGGGTCTCGTCGTTGAACCGCTTGCCGTGGCACTCCTCGCAGACGACGTAGACGTCCGGCAGGAAGTGCATCTCGTAGCGGAGGACGCCGTCGCCCTCGCACGCCTCGCACCGGCCCCCCGCCACGTTGAAGCTGAACCGCCCCGGACCGAACCCGCGCGCCCGGGCCTCGGGGAGGCCCGCGAACAGCTCCCGGATCGGGGTCCAGAGCCCCGTGTACGTGGCGGGGTTGCTCCGCGGCGTCCGGCCGATCGGCGACTGGTCGATGAGGAGGACCCGGTCGATCTGGTCGATCCCCTCGATGTACTCGTGGCGACCGGGCGGGTCCCGCCCGAGGCCCAGGTGCCGGCGGACCGCCTTGTAGAGGATCTCCTGGAGGAGCGTCGACTTCCCGCTCCCGGAGACGCCCGAGAGGGCGGTGAACGTCCCCAACGGGATCCGCATCGTGTCGCCCTTGAGGTTGTGCTCCCGGGGCCCGTGGACCGCGAGCCACCGGCCCGCCGGCGCCCGTCGTACGGTCGGGACCGGGATCGACCGGCGTCCGCCCAAGAACGCCCCCGTGATCGAGCGCGGGACCTGGGCGATCCCGTCGGGCGGGCCCGAGTAGAGGAGCTCGCCCCCGTGGACGCCGGCGCCCGGGCCGAGGTCGACGAGCCAGTCGGACGAGCGCATCGTGAGCTCGTCGTGCTCGACGACCAGGACCGAGTTGCCGAGGTCCCGGAGCGTCTTGAGCGTCGCGAGCAGCCGCTCGTGGTCGCGCGGATGCAGCCCGATCGACGGCTCGTCGAGGATGTACAGGACGCCGACCAGGCCGCTCCCGATCTGGGTCGCGAGCGCGATCCGCTCCGCCTCCCCGCCCGACAGCGAGGCGGCGGCGCGGTCGAGGGTGAGGTACGTAAGCCCCACGTCGGTGAGGAACGCGAGCCGGGCCCGGATCTCCCGCACCACCTGGCCGACTATCTGCTCGTCCTTCGCGGAGAGCGAGAGCCCGGTGAGGAGCGCGACCAGGTCGACGACGCTCATGGCGGCGAGCTCGGCGATCGACCGGTCGAGGACGGTGACCGCGAGGCTCTCGGGCTTGAGCCGCTTCCCGCCGCACGACCGGCACGGCGTGAACCGCATGAAGCCCATGTAGTACTCCTTGAGGTGCTCGGTCTTCGCCGCCTTCCACCGGCGTTCGACGGCCCCCGCGAGCCCCTCGCGCATCCAGCCGCCACCCCACCAGTGGGCGTGGGCCGGGCCCGTCCGTCCGGCCGGCCGGTCGGACCCGTAGAACAGCGCCTTCCAGCCCTTCTCGCCGAGCCGGTCGACCGGATCGTCGGGATCGTAGCCGAACATCGCGCCGAACCGCCGAAGCGCCTCGGGCTCCGGGGTGAGCCCCCAGACGGCGATCGCCCGGCCGAGGGGCTTCGACCGGTCCGGCAGGATGAGCTGGGGGTCCGCGTGGAGGGTCGCGCCGATCCCGGAACACTCGGGGCAGGCGCCGAACGGGCTGTTGAAGGAGAACATGCGCGGCGTGAGCTCCTCGATGGAGAACCCGCAGAGCGGGCACGCCCGGGAGCTCGAGAACGTCGCGCGGGCCCCGCCCGGACGCCGGAGGACCACGAGCCCGTCGGCGAGCGACCGGGCGAGCTGCACCGCGTCGGCGACGCGGCTCGGCTCCTCGGGGTCGACGACGAGGCTGTCGACGACGATCTCGATCGTGTGCTTCCGGTTCTTCTCGAGCTTCGGCTCGCCCGCCGCCGAGCGGACCTCCACGCCGTCGAGGACGAGCCGGCGGTACCCCTGGGCCCGGAAGCCCGCGAGGGTCTCGCGGAACTCGCCCTTCTTCCCCCGGACCACCGGGGCGAGGATGTCGACCTTCTCGCCGGTCGACCGGTCCATGACCGCCGCGACGATCCGGTCGACGGACTGGGGCGCGATGACGGAGCCGTCGTTCGGGCAGTGCGGGACGCCGACCCGGGCGAACAGGAGCCGAAGGTAGTCGTAGATCTCCGTGACGGTGCCGACGGTCGATCGCGGGTTCCGGCTCCCCGCCCGCTGCTCGATCGCGATCGCCGGCGACAGCCCCTCGATCGAGTCGACGTCCGGCTTGTCCATCTGCCCGAGGAACTGCCGGGCGTACGCGCTCAGCGACTCGATGTACCGCCGCTGGCCCTCCGCGTACAGCGTGTCGAACGCGAGCGACGACTTCCCCGAGCCGCTCACGCCCGTGATCACGACGAACCGGTTCCGGGGCAGGTCGAGGTCGATCCCCTTGAGGTTGTGCTGCCGCGCGCCCCGGATCCGGATGACCCCCGTCGCCGCCGTCGCCGATCCCTCCCGGTCTACGCGGGCCACAGTTCCCGGACCGTCGCCTCGAGGCGGTCGAGCACGTGCGCCTGCACCCGGGCGCCGAGCTCCGACGAGGCCGCCCGCGTGTCGCCCTGCACGCTCTCGGGCCACTCCTCGGGCCTCGGCGGCCCCGGACGGAACGTGGAGCCCCCGCGGACCCCGACGGGCCGGGCGGTCCCGACGCGGTCCGCCGCGAGATGGAGGAGGCGCGAGGTCTCGAGCTGGCCCGCGTGCCCGTCGGTCGCGGGCGCCTCCCGGCCCCTGAGCTCGTAGACGAAGTCGTAGTCGGAGAGGACGACCACCGTGAGCGCGGGCCGGGCCTGCATCGCCCGGTCGGCCGCCTCCCGGAGCGCCGCCATGTGCCCGCGTTCCGCGTGTCCCGAGAGGACGAGGAGGCGCCGGACCCCCGCCCGGCCGAGCTCCTCGAGCACGCACCGGGCGTACTCCGCGAGGACGTGGAGCGGGACCGACACGGTCCCGGGAAAGTCGCGCGCGCCGGGGCAGGAGCCGTACGCGATCGGTGGCAGGACGAGCCCGTGGATCCGCTCCGCGAGCGCCGTCGCGGTCGCGACGGCCTGGATCTCGTCCGCCGCGAGCGGCAGGTGCGGCCCGTGCGCCTCGAGCGCGCCGACCGGGAGGATCACCACGGGGTTCGTGGCGAGGCGTCCTTCGAACGAGCGGGAGTCGATCGCCCCGCCGTCGACCCGGTCGCCCGCCATGACGAGGTTGCGACCCGGGCGCGCTATTTAACGCGGGGCGGAGGGTCGCGAAACGCCCGGCGCCGAGGCCGGCTTCAAGAGCCCGTCCGGGCTCGGCCGGGGTTCGGCGTTCCGGACGCTCCTAGGGGGCCGTCGGCGACGGCTTCGAGGGGTCCGGCGTCGCGTCGACGGCCGCGTCGGCCGTCGAGCGCCGGCGGGTCGCCCGCGGACGGGTCCCCGCCGCCTTCGGTCGGGCGGCCCGGGGCCGCCCCTTCGCCGCCGGCGTCTTCGCCCGACCGGCGCGCGCGCGCGCCGGCTTCGTCTCCCCCTCGGGCGGCGCGGACCGCGTCGGGCAGGCGGGATTGATGCAGAGGCGCCACGGCGGCCGGCCGCGGTCGATCGCCGTCACGATGGGGGCCTTGCACGTCGGGCACGGCTCCGGGTCCTTCTCGAGCTTGCCGCGCTGCGGCAGCGGGTACGTCTGGCGGCAGTCCGGGTAGCCGGTGCAGCCGACGAACCGCTTGCCGGCGAACGAGTACCGGATCTCGAGGGGACGTCCGCAGGTGGGGCAGGTGCCGATCCGGAACGCCCGGTGGTGCTCCTCGCACTCCGGGTTGACGCAGAACAGCTCGGGCCGCTGCCCGCGGAAGACGATCTTGACCCGGGGCGTCTGGCACTTCGCACAGAGGAACTCGGGCGCGGGCTCGATGAACCCCGCGGCGGGGAGCGGGAAGCTCGCGGTGCACGACGCGGGGTTGTTGACGCACTGGATCCACCGGGTGCCGCGGGGGCTCCGCTGCATCCGGAGCGCGCCGCCGCACCGGGGGCACGGCCCGACGAAATGCTGCCGGTCGAGCGCGGTCCGGATCGTCGCCCGCACCGCGTCGGCGTTGAGCGCGAGCAGGTCGTACGCCTCGCGGAGCATGTCGCGCGACTCCGTGAGGACCTCGGCGCGCGGCTTCTTCGACTCGGCGACGAGCTCCATGTCCTCCTCGAGGCGGTGGGTCATCTCCGGCCGGGTGATGACCGGGGCGTGGGCGCGCAGCGCCTCGGTGACCGCGATGCCCGTGCTCGTCGGCTCGAGCGACTTCTGGTTCACGTAGTGCCGGTCGAACAGCTTCTGGACGACGTCGTGCCGGGTGCTCTTCGTCCCGAGGCCCAGCCGCTCCATCTCCTGGATCAGCGTCCCCTGCGTGAACCGGCGGGGCGGCCGGGTCTGGTCCTCCTCGAGGCGGACCGCCGTGACCGGCACGGTGGAGCCGGGCGTCAGCACCGGGAACGGCACCTCCTCGGGCTCGCTGTACGGGTACACCCGGTACCACCCCGGGTCGGTGAGCAGCTGGCCCTTGCCGGCGAACCGCTCCCCCTTCACCTCGAGCTCCGCGGTCCGCGCGAGCCCCGTCGAATCGGGGGCCACGGTGGCGAGGAACCGGCGCACGACGAGCTCGTACAGCCGGGCGTGGTCCGGCTTCAGCTTCTTCGGATCGATCGCGCTCGTCGGATAGATCGGCGGGTGGTCGGTGGTCTCGGTCCGGCCCCGCGTCGCGCGGAACGTCGGCTGCGCGAGGACGAACTCCGCCCCCTCCCGGAACGGCGTCTCGAGGAACTTCTCGACGAGCGTCTTGAGCCCCGTCCCCCGCGGATAGACGGTGTTGTCCGTCCGGGGGTAGCTGATGAGGCCCTGCGTGTACAGGTCCTCGGCGATCCGCATCGCCGTCGCGGCGCCGAAGCCGAGGCGCGTCGCCTCGGCCACGAACAGCGTCGTGCTGAACGGGATCGGCGGACGCCGTCGGGTCGCCTCCTCGGCGTAGGAGACGACCCGGCCCTCCGTCGCGCCGTTCACGCGCCCGAACACCGCCTCGGCCTCGGACCGGTCCTGGTAGATCCCGTGGACGTGCCGCGCCGTGAAGGGGGTCGTCCCGTCGGTCGCGTCGACGACGACCGACCAGAACGGCGTCGGCTGGAACTCCTTGATCGACTGGTCCCGTTCGACGAGGAGGGCGAGCGTCGGCGTCTGCACCCGTCCGGCGGAGAGGAAGCTCCGGCCCCGCTGCTCGGCGGTCAGCGAGAGGTACCGGGTGAGGAGGGCGCCCCAGACGAGGTCAATCTCCTGGCGCGCCGCGGCGGCCTCGGCGAGCGCCTGGTCGAGGGATTGGAGCTCCGAGAAGCTCCGCTCGATCTCCTCCCGGGTGAGCGCGCTGTACCGCGCCCGCTTCACCTCGATCCCCGGGTTCCGCTCGAGCATCAGCTCGAGCGCCTCGAGGCCGATCAGCTCCCCCTCCCGGTCGAAGTCGGTCGCGATGATCACCCGGTCGGAGTCGGCCGCCAGGGTCCGGAGCGTCGAGACGATCCCCGCCTCCGTGACCCGCTTGAGCGGTTCGGTGATGAGGAGCTTCGGGAGGCCGGCGAGCGTCCACTCGGCGTGCTCGTCCGGGTAGTCGAGCTCGACGATATGCCCGCGCAGGCCGACGACCGCGTGCGGCCCGTCCGGCCGGTCGAACCGGAAGACGGTCGTCCCGGCCTCCCGGGACCGCTGCATCCGGCCGTCCGAGAGGACGATGGCGATCCGGAGGGCGGTGTTGAACTTCTCCGCGACGACGAGGGTCCGCTTCACGCGCGCGATTCAAGGCCAAGTCGATTAGATAAACTGACGGGGAGCCCCGCACGCCGGACCGGGTCCGAACGAGCGCGCGCGCGTTCGGCCGGGCCGGACCGCCCGTCGCGCTCCGCCTCGCCGTTTCTCCGCCCCGCGGGCCGCGGGCCGGGGGTCACCGTCTTTATACCCGGGCGCGGTCGGCGCGGCGGGACGCCGCGGTAACTCAGTTTGGGAGAGTGCAAGACTGAAGATCTTGAAGCCGCCGGTTCAAGCCCGGCCCGCGGCACTCGGGCCCCACGGCCGCAGGGAACATTCCCTGCGGCCTGACTTCGCCCCGTCCAGGGGGCCCCCTCCCGGTCCCGCGAACGACCGGCTCGAAACCTGACCGACCCGCAGACGGTGCGGAACCGGGCCCGCTCGAGCTTGGAGCAGGCCGGTCCGGGCACCGTAGCGGGAGCCGTTCCCGTCGGGGACCGGGGGAGGCAGCAGGCCTTCGCTTAGGGGTTCCGGGGAACTGGGCGGGCGCCCGGTTTCCGTTCCGGTTGACCCGGGCCGAAACCGACCACGCGAGCATCCTCCTTGAGATGCTCCATCCGCTCCCGGATCATTCGCTGAACCCCGAACCGGTGGGCGATTCGATCGACCTTGGTCGCGATGGACCACGGTGCGCCCGCTCGAAGGTCCCGGAGGATCTTGGAGACGTAGACCACCCACTGGTCGATCACGAGTCGCATGTACCAGACGACCTCGGGTCGGGCGATCCGCCCGAGATCCGTGAGATCCGAACGATAGCGTGCGACGAAACCGTAGAACTCCTCCCCACGGCGAACCCCGGAGTACGCGGCCGGATCCAGGAGGTCGAACCGGACCAGGGTCCCCCGAACCAGGACGTGACCGCCGGGCATTTCGGCGGGGCCCCGGGACATCGAGACCACGGCAGGGTCTCGATCGATACGCTCGACCGCCCTCGCGTAGCCCTTCGGCAGGACCATCACGTCAAAGTCCTGCGTGGCGGAGGGGAATCGCTGAGCGATGGCCACGCCTCCGACAAAAACGAAGTCGATCGCGTTGCGCCGCAGGATCTGGGCGAACTCGCGTGCCTCGGCCTCGATCACGCGCGGAGCCCGGTCACCGTGTGACCCCGATCGTGCGCCTCAAGCGTCTCTTGCGGCCAGGTGGGGCCCACACGGGGGATCCCGCCGGCGAGTTCCTGGAGGCCGACGCGAGTCGCCGGTCCCGCGACCCCTTCCTGGATGACGCGGCAGGCAAGACGCTCGGGGTCGATGAACGTCTGACTTCTCATCGCGAGGAGCCTCGCCGTCAACGGATCGATCGACAGGAGCGCTGCGACCAGGTCCTCGATGCGCGGGTCTCGGATGCACTCACCGAATCGGATCACGATCCTCGGATAGACGGTGTCGACGGCGGGGTCGAGCTCCTGCGCGACGAGCAGGTGGGGGTGGAAACTGGTCGGGGCACCCAGCTCCGACGCGCGGGCCGGCGTGAGCAGGTAGATCGGAAGTCCGAGGCGGCGGGCGACCTCCACGTCTTCCGGCCCGCGGATCCACAGTCGGTAATGCTTCCACGGTCGTCCGGGGCGACGCGATGGTTCAACGAAGGTTCCCCCCATCGGGCGCGCGTCCCCGGGGCCGAACGTTACGCTCCCACGGATCTTCATGCGAGATTCTTAAAATGTCAAATATATATATTAATCACCCTAGAGCCAGCGGGTGCGGGGGGGAGGTCACGATCCTCGATCCGCTTGCCGTTCCCCCGATCGGAAGTGCCAGATCCCCTACGGACCGGGTCCCGCATGATTCCGGTGGGTCTTGCCGGACTTGACCTCAGTGGCTTTCCCGGCCCGCGGCGCTCGACGCCAACCACCCCAGGGAGATCCGTCCTACGGTCTCCTGTCCCTCCGGGATGCCGAGCTCCCACGCGGGCTCGCCCCGCTGGAGCATGTCGGACCCGGCGCGACGGGGGCCGGCGCGGACACAGCGGTCCCGCGTGCCCGAAGATCGAACGGGACGCGGACGCTCGGACCTTCGCCGGAGGGGGAGCTCGCGGAGGGGCGTCGCGACTCTCATCGGTGATCGCTGCGTGACCTCCCTCGCGCGGCGTCGGCCGGTCGAGCGGGGGGAGGTGTCCGGAGGGATCCGCGGCCGGCCCCCGACGCCCCCCGAGCTCTCCGTCGACGGCGGAGTCCGCCCGGGGAGCCGA